>NZ_BAAAUD010000020.1:0-289289 GCF_039533765.1 Streptomyces enissocaesilis
TCCTTCGCCGTGCCCTACATCGTCGGAGAGATCAAGCGGTTCTTCCGCGACACCACCTGGGCCGTCCACGTGCCCCGGCGCTTGCAGGAACTGCGCGTGGAGATCACCAAGGCCAAGGAGCAGCTCGCCACCGGCCTGGACCGCGAGCCGACCGTCAAGGAACTGGCCACGCATCTGGGGCTCACCGAGGACGAGGTCGTCGAGGGCCTGGTGGCCGCCAACGGCTACACCGCCGGCTCCCTCGACACGCCCACGGACACCGAGGCCGGCCAGTCCCAGGTCCGTGCGCTGGCCGACGTGCTGGGGGAGCCGGACGCCGCCATGGAGACGGTCGAAGACCTCCACACCCTGGCCCCGCTCCTGGCGCGCCTCGACGAGCGGGAACGCCGCATCCTCACCATGCGCTTCGGCCAGGAGATGACCCAGTCCCAGATCGGCGCCGAACTCGGCGTCTCCCAGATGCAGGTCTCCCGCCTGCTCAACCGCACCCTGACCAAGCTCCGCACCGGCATGCTGGCCTGACGCGCCGCATGCCTGGTTCCGACCGTCCTCACCGGCTGTGCGCGTCATGTGTAGATGTGGGTCATTCATGTGCAGATGCGGGTCATCGGCATGAGTACCGAAAGATCGGGCAGCCCGTAAGGCTCCAGGTTCCGACGGGACGAAGGAGCGAAATGTGGCTGCTGACCGGGATCATTCGGAAACGAGCCTGCTGACCACCATGAACATCCAACAGAGCTGGCACTTCGAGGGTGTGTTGAGCGACGTGAGCGAAGCCCGCGACCGGGCCTCGGATTTCCTTTACGGCCTTGCTCGCGCCCATCCGCCCGCGGCTCCGGACGCGCACGACGACGTACTGCTCGTCGTCACCGAACTGGCTTCGAACGCGTTCGCTTTTGCCCCCGGGCCCTTCACCCTGACCTTGCGGGCGACCACGACCGGAACCCTGCACGTCTCCCTGACCGACGTCAATCCCACCGCACCCCGGCCACGGCCCTTCGACCTCGCCGGCCGTGGCGGGGTGGGCTGGCATCTGATCAACACGCTCGCCGAACAGACCATCATCGTTCCGGAGGCGGGCGGCAAGACCGTGCACGTCTTCCTCCCGTGGTGATCAGGGGTGGTGATCAAGGGGAGGCGGCTGTCCGCACGCCGACTGGGACCCGCACATCCTGACTGGCCGGTCACCTCGGCGTCCAAGCCCTCGGCCGAGTGCCGGAGCGGGATCAGGGCCTCGCCGGAACGGCAGAAGGAACCGGCGCCGGCCCAGGAAGCCAGGAAGGCCGGGCAGGCTCCTCCGGGGGCCGAATCACGTGAGACACGGTGGGCTCGCCTCAGAACTCCCCCGCCGGCACTTCGGCCTCCCCGGCCGGACCGGGCGCCCGCTCGGCCACGGGGTGGGTGACCCGGAGCTTGGACTGGCCGTGCGGCAGCCGCTCCCAGTCGTCCATGAAGCGTGCGACGAGGCCGTGCTTGGCGGCCAGCCGGGTCAGCGTCTCCGTACGGTAGTAGAAGTCCTCCCCCAGTACCTGGTGTTCGGCCCCCTCCGTGCGGTCGAAGGTGAAGTCGAAGAAGCCGCCGGGCGCCAGCACCCGCCCGACGTGCGCGAGGCATTCGTCGATGACTTCGAGCGGTGAGTGCGAGAAGACACTGTGGGCGTGCACCACCGTGAACCAGGCGTCGGGAAGGAAGTCCAGCTTCAGGTCCTCGACGGGGGTCAGGTACGGGACCCTGGCCTGAAGCCCGTAGCGGACCAGCGTCTTCTTGGCCTCGATGAGGATGTCCGGCGAGATGTCGATCCCGTAGTAGTGGCCGGGCCGCAGGTGCTCGATGAACCGCCAGCCGGCGCGCAGGTTGCCGCAGCCGATCTCCAGCATCCGGTCCTGCGACGTCAGCCCGTGCCCCAGCAGGTAGTCGTACTGCATCTGCCCGATGGCCAGCCAGCGCTCGTGCGAGGGGCCGCCGCCGACCGCCGCCTCGGGACTGCGGGCCGTGTCGGACGCCATCACGGCCCGGTAGTACGCGACATGGCTTCCCCGGTGCCGCAGCCGCAGCCAGCTGTCCCGCCCCGCCCGGCGCAGGTAGGGCGCCACGCGCCCCGGGTGCCGCAGCGCGTACCGCACCTTGTGGCCGAGACGTGAACGGTTCGCCGACAGGCGCGAAGCGGGTGTCTGCTGCATGACGGCCTCCGTGCCATCGGTGGCTTGCCCCCTGGTCGGATGCTAACCACGGGCGCCGGGATGTGCCCGCTCACTCCTTCGGGAGAACCGTTCAGCCGAGTGCCCCGCCCCGCGTGGTGGGCCCGGCGCCACCACCCGCAGCGTGGAGAGGACAGGGCGGGGAACCGTCACCCGCCGTATCCCGAGCGAGGCCAGGCCATGCAGGAAATACGTTTCGTCGTCAGTACGCCGGAGCGTGTGCCGCGCGAGGTGCGTGCGCGCCGCTTCTCCGGCGGAGCGTTCGCACGTCCGCTGCCCCTGCTGGCGGCCGTCGCCACTGTCTTCGCGGTCACCCACCTCGCCCTGGTCGCGCCCGGTCTCGGCCTCGGCTGGGACGAGAGCGTGTACGTCAGCCAGGTCAGCCCACAGGCACCGGCGGCCTTCTTCAGCGCGCCCCGGGCCCGGGGCATCACCTACCTCGTCGCTCCGGTCGCGGCGCTGACGACCTCGACGGCGGCGCTCCGCGTGTACATGGCCCTGTTGGCCGGCGGTGGTCTGTTCCTCGCGCTGTGGGTATGGCGGCGGCTGCTGCCCGCTTCCGTGCTCGCGGTCGCCGGGGCGCTGTTCGCGAGCCTGTGGGTCACGATGTTCTACGCCTCGCAGGCGATGCCCAACCTCTGGGTCGCGTACGGGGCCCTCGCCGCCGTGGGGTGCTTCCTGCGGGCCGCCCGGGACCCCTGGGACCACTGGGCACTGATCGGCATGGGGGCCGGGGTGATGTTCGCCGCGCTGATGCGTCCGTCCGACGCGGGGTGGCTGTACCTGGCGCTCGCCGTGGCGGCCCTGGTGATGCCGCGTACACGGCGCCGGGCCCTGCTGGTCGTCGTGGCGACCGCGGGCGTGGCCCTCGGCTGCGCCGATTGGGTGGCCGAGGCGTACACCCACTACGGGGGTCTCGCCGCCCGGCTGCGGCGGGCCAGCGAGATCCAGGGCCACCTGGGCTGGTACTTCGCCGTCGACGACCACGTGCGGGCCCTGGGCGGCCGTGCGCTGTGCCGGCCCTGCGACGTGCCCTGGCGCTACCCTGCCTCGGCCCTCTGGTTCTTCGCGCTGCCCCTGCTCGTCGCGGCCGGTGTGCGGGCCGCCGCCCGTGCCGGGCGCCGCGCGCCGATCGCCCTGGCCACGGTGGTGGGGGCGGTGATGGCGGCGCCGTACCTGTTCACCGTCGGGTACGCGGCGCCGCGTTTCCTGCTGCCGGCGTACGCCCTGCTGGCCCTGCCCGTGGCGCAGTGCCTGGTCCGGATGTGCGGCCCCCGGTCGCAGTGGCGGCGTACCGCGGCCGGGCTCGTCGCCGTGGCCGTCGCCGGCCACCTGACGATCCAGTACGCCCTGGTCGACGGGGTGGCAAACCGGGTACGGCGCGACACCGCCGACCTCACCCGGATCGCCGCCGAACTGCGCGCCCAGGGTGTGCGCCCGCCGTGTGTGATCAGCGGCGACGAGGCGGTCCGGGTCGCGTTCCGGACCGGCTGCGCCTCCCGCCAGCCCAGCGGTCACGACGGGAGCATCACGCCGCGGGCCCTCGCCGCCACGGCGCTCCACCAGCCCGTCGCGGTCCTCGTCTCCACAGGGGGGCGCCCCCCTGCGTACGCCCGCGAGTGGCGCGTCCACCCGCTTCCCGACCTGGGCCGTCGGGCCGGCTTCCGCGCCTATCTGTCACCTGTCCCCCGCCCGCCCGGCCGGGAGGCGCCCGGGACGCGCGGCGGCGCGGTGAGGGGAGGCTTCGTCACTGCCGCGGACGACTGACCGCGGCACGCCCGGAGCCCGGCCCTGCCGGTCCCTGCGAACGACCGGACCGGTCCCGCCCCGAAACGAAACGCGGGACAGGCGCCCGTGGCGGGACGTGCTGTTCACGCGCGGGCCGCCGGCCTCAGTCCTCGAACGTCAGGAGATGCTCGGCACCGGTCCGGTGCAGGGCCCGGCGGGCCTGCCTGGAGGCGCCCCGGATATGTACGGCGGCCGGTGGCGCGGCCGCCGTCACCGGCCGGACGAGGGCATAGGCGCAGATCGCGTCCAGCTGCCGGACCCGGCTCAGATCGAATACCCATTCACTGACGTCCCGCAGCGCCGGATCGAGCAGAACCTCCTCGATCTGCGCGGCGACGGCGCCGGTCACCTCCTCGGAGAGGGCCAGCTCGGCCCGTGGCCCGTCGACGGACAGAAGGCGGATCCGGCGCTCGTCACCCGCCCGGCGGTCCTGTGCGTGATCTGCCATGAGACCTCCCTGGAACGGGTCAGGACCGGACGGTGTGTCCGGCTTCCATCTTCCCGCCGGGACCGCGAAGAGGACCACCCCGGCTCCGCGGCGAGATCCCTGCGCAGGCGAACGGCGGTACCGGCCTCCGGCGCCTCTCCGGTGAAGGCCGGGGCTCCTCCGAGGAGGTGACCACCACCGGCGTACGGGCAGCAGCCCGTGACCGAGTCCGCCCCGCCGGCGCCCGGCCCGGTCGGGCACATCGCCGTCGCCGGCCCCACCACCACGATCGGACAGGACGGCGCCTGGGGCGAGGGTGGGCGCCACGGCCCCGCCCGGCCCGGGTGAGCCGTGTCTCACCCGGGCCGAGCCGCTTGCCTATGCAACAAGTTGCATAGAAAGATCGGGACATGGCGCTCGAACACGCGATCCTTGTCTCCCTGCTCGAGAAGCCGGGCTCCGGGTACGAGCTGGCCCGGCGGTTCGACCGTTCCATCGGTTACTTCTGGACCGCCACCCATCAGCAGATCTACCGCGTTCTCAAGCGGATGGAGGGCGACGGCTGGATCGACGTCCGCGAGATGCCGCAGCAGACCCGGCCGGACAAGAAGGAGTACTCCGTCACCGCCCTCGGCCGGGCCGCCCTCTCCCAGTGGCTGCACGAGCCGATCGAACTCGAGAGCGTCCGGCACGATCTCGCGGTGAAGATCCGGGGCGCGGCCTTCGACGACCCCGCCGCGCTGATCCGCGAAGTCGAGCGGCACCATCAGGCACACACCGACCGGCTCACGCACTATCTCGCCGGGGAGTGGCGTGACTTCACCGGGCCCGGGGCTCCCGGGACACCCGACGCGGGGCGGGAGCTCCAGCACGTCGTGCTGCGCGGCGGCATCGCGTACGAACGGATGACGCTCGCCTGGCTCGACGACGTGCTCGTCACCCTCCGCCGGCTCGGTCCGGCGCGCTGAACCGGCGCCGACGGGGCCACCCGTCCGCCCCGGCCTCTCCGCTCACCCCTCTGCACCTGAAGCTTCCCCCGCTCCCGAATCCTCACCTCCCAAGCCGGAAAGGCGACCAACCATGGCCGACCCGCTGCTGTTCAACCCGCGCACCTACGACCCGGCGCACTTCGACCCCGAGACCCGCAGGCTGCTGCGCGCCACCGTCGACTGGTTCGAGGACCGCGGCAAGCGCAAGCTGATCGAGGACTACCGCTCCCGTGCCTGGCTGGCGGACTTCCTCACGTTCTCCGCCAAGGAGGGGCTGTTCGCGACCTTCCTCACCCCCGCCTCCGCCGCCGCCGGGCAGGAGGACAAGCGCTGGGACACCGCGCGCATCGCCGCCCTCAACGAGATCTTCGGCTTCTACGGCCTGGACTACTGGTACGCGTGGCAGGTCACCGTCCTCGGCCTCGGCCCGGTCTGGCAGAGCGACAACGCCGACGCTCGCAGCCGCGCGGCAAAGCTCCTCTCGGCGGGCGAGGTGTTCGCCTTCGGCCTGTCCGAGAAGGCCCACGGCGCCGACATCTACTCCACCGACATGCTGCTGGAGCCGGACAGTGACGGTGCCGGCGGCTTCCGGGCGAGCGGCTCCAAGTACTACATCGGCAACGGCAACACCGCCGGGCTCGTCTCCGTCTTCGGCCGCCGCACCGACGTCGAGGGTCCCGACGGCTACGTCTTCTTCGCCGCCGACAGCCGCCACCCGGCGTACCACCTGGTGAAGAACGTCGTCGACTCCTCGAAGTACGTCAGCGAGTTCCGTCTCGACGACTACCCGGTCGGTCCCGAGGACGTACTGCACACCGGCCGTGCCGCCTTCGACGCCGCCCTCAACACCGTCAACGTCGGCAAGTTCAACCTCTGCACCGCCTCGATCGGCATCTGCGAGCACGCGATGTACGAGGCCGTCACCCACGCCCACAACCGCATCCTCTACGGGCGCCCCGTGACCGCCTTCCCGCACGTGCGCCGCGAACTGACCGACGCGTACGTCCGGCTCGTCGGGATGAAGCTGTTCAGCGACCGCGCCGTCGACTACTTCCGCTCCGCCGGCCCCGACGACCGCCGCTACCTCCTCTTCAACCCCATGACGAAGATGAAGGTGACCACGGAGGGCGAGAAGGTCGTCGACCTGATGTGGGACGTCGTCGCCGCCAAGGGCTTCGAGAAGGACACCTACTTCGCCCAGGCAGCTGTCGAGATCCGGGGGCTGCCGAAGCTGGAGGGTACGGTCCACGTCAACCTCGCGCTGATTCTCAAGTTCATGCGCAACCACCTGCTGGACCCGGCCGGGTACGCGCCCGTGCCGACGCGCCTCGACGCGGCCGACGACGCGTTCCTCTTCCGCCAGGGACCGGCCCGCGGTCTCGGTTCCGTACGCTTCCACGACTGGCGCACCGCCTACGACGCGTATGCCGGTGTGCCCAATGTCGGCCGGTTCCGGGAGCAGGCGGACGCCCTGTGCGCGTTCGTCACCACCGCGGCCCCCGACGAGGAGCAGAGCCGCGACCTCGATCTCCTGCTCGCCGTCGGCCAGCTGTTCGCCCTGGTCGTGCACGGTCAGCTGATCCTGGAGCAGGCGCGCCTGACCGGCTTGGAGGAGGACGTGCTCGACGAACTGTTCGCCGTGCTCGTACGCGACTTCTCCGCGCACGCCGTCGAACTGCACGGCAAGGACTCCGCCACCGTGGAACAGCAGCAGTGGGCGCTGGGCGCGGTCCGGCGCCC
Source organism: Streptomyces enissocaesilis (assembly GCF_039533765.1). Taxonomy (NCBI): domain Bacteria; kingdom Bacillati; phylum Actinomycetota; class Actinomycetes; order Kitasatosporales; family Streptomycetaceae; genus Streptomyces; species Streptomyces enissocaesilis. The sequence continues at coordinate 7,143 of NZ_BAAAUD010000020.1, forward strand.
GGTCGTCGACGACGCCCGCTCGGCGCGCGTCTGGGAGCGCGTCGAGGCACTGTCCGGTGCGTACGAGATGGCGCCGTAGAGCAACGGAACAACGGGGCGACCGGTCACCGGCGGGCCCCGATGCCCGCCGGTGACCGCCCGCCCCGGACCGCTGGAGGCCACAGGGCTCCGCGCGGTTCGGGGCGGGCCGTCACGGCCCGGCCCGGCGGTGAGACGTCGGCCGCGCGACGGCGGGGATGCCGTCGTGCGTGACGAAACGGTGACCAGGACCGGTCAGGAATCGAGAAGCGCGAGCCACCGAGCCGCGCCTAGCCTGACCACCATGGACCTCACCATTCACACCAGCTTCCTCCCGCACGACGACCCGGACGCCTCCCTGGCCTTCTACCGCGACATTCTCGGCTTCGAGGTCCGCAGCGACGTCGGACAGGGCAAGATGCGCTGGATCACCGTCGGTCCCGCCGGCCGGCCCGACACCTCCATCCTGCTGGCACCGCCGGCCGCCGACCCCGGCGTCACCGAGGACGAGCGCCGCACCATCGTCGAGATGATGGCCAAGGGCACCTACGGCTGGATCCTGCTGGCCACCAAGGACCTCGACACCACCTTCGAGAAGGTGCGGGCCGGTGACGCCGAAGTCGTCCAGGAACCGGCCGAGCAGCCGTACGGGATCCGCGACTGCGCCTTCCGCGACCCCGCGGGCAACCTGATCCGAGTCCAGGAACTCCGCTGAGCCGTCCGGCGGCCGCGGTCACGGACCGCAGCGGCGTGGATGCCTTGGTTCCTGCGCCGGGCACGGTTCCGGCCGGCGCGGCAGAAGGCGAAGCAGAACCAGACGTACCGCTCGAAGCCGGCCGGATCGAGCCGGGCGACGCAGCCGGAGACCGCGGCAGCGGTCCCGCCCACCAGATCCCACAGATGGAGACACGATGAGCACGGCCAAGAGGACGGACACGCAGTCGCCCGCGCAGCACGCTGCCGACAGCCACGACCTGATCCGCGTGCACGGCGCGCGCGAGAACAATCTCAAGGACATCAGCATCGAGATCCCCAAGCGCAGGCTGACGGTGTTCACCGGCGTCTCCGGCTCGGGCAAGAGCTCGCTGGTGTTCAACACGATCGCCGCGGAGTCGCAGCGGCTGATCAACGAGACCTACAGCGCCTTCGTACAGGGATTCATGCCGACGCTGGCCCGGCCGGAGGTCGACGTCCTCGACGGACTGACGACCGCGATCACCGTCGACCAGCAGCGGCTGGGCGCCGACCCCCGCTCCACCGTCGGCACCGCCACCGACGCCAACGCCATGCTGCGCATCCTCTTCAGCCGGCTCGGTGAGCCGCACATCGGCCCGCCCGGCGCGTACTCCTTCAACACCGCCTCGGTCCGGGCCAGCGGTGCGATCACCGTCGAGCGCGGCGCGAAGAAGACGGTGAAGGCGACCTTCAACCGCACCGGCGGCATGTGCACCCGCTGCGAAGGCCGGGGCACGGTCTCCGACATCGACCTCACCCAGCTCTACGACGACTCCAAGTCGCTCGCCGAGGGCGCGTTCACCATCCCCGGCTGGAAGTCGGACAGCCAGTGGACCGTGGGGCTCTACGCCCAGTCGGGCTTCCTCGACCCGCACAAGCCGATCCGCGGCTTCACCCGGAAGGAGATGCAGGACTTCCTCTACGGGGAGCCGACCAAGGTGAAGGTCAACGGGATCAACCTCACCTACGAGGGCCTGATCCCCAAGATCCAGAAGTCGTTCCTGTCCAAGGACAAGGAGGCGATGCAGCCGCACGTCCGGGCGTTCGTGGAGCGGGCGGTCACCTTCACCACCTGCCCCGAGTGCGACGGCACGCGGCTCGGTGAGGGGGCCCGGTCGTCGAAGATCGGGGGAATCAGCATCGCCGACGCGTGCGCGATGGAGATCCGCGACCTGGCCGAGTGGGTCCGCGGCCTCGACGAGCCGTCGGTGGGGCCCCTGCTCACCGCGTTGCGGCAGAGCCTCGACTCGTTCGTGGAGATCGGCCTCGGCTACCTCTCGCTGGAGCGGCCCTCGGGCACGCTGTCGGGCGGCGAGGCACAGCGCGTCAAGATGATCCGCCACCTGGGCTCCTCCCTCACCGACACGACCTACGTCTTCGACGAGCCCACCGTCGGCCTGCACCCCCATGACATCCAGCGGATGAACGACCTGCTGCTGCGGCTGCGGGACAAGGGCAACACCGTGCTCGTCGTGGAGCACAAGCCGGAGACGATCGCGATCGCCGACCATGTCGTCGACCTCGGCCCCGGCGCCGGTACGGCGGGCGGCACCGTCTGCTTCGAGGGGACCGTCGAGGGGCTGCGGGCCAGCGGTACCGTCACCGGCCGCCATTTCGACGACCGGTCCACCCTCAAGGCGACGGTGCGCAAGCCCACCGGCGCGCTGGAGATCCGCGGCGCGACGACGCACAACCTGCGGGGTGTCGACGTCGACATCCCGCTCGGGGTGCTCTGCGTGGTCACCGGCGTCGCCGGCTCCGGCAAGAGCTCGCTGATCCACGGGTCGGTCCCCGCCGGGGCGGGGGTCGTCTCGGTCGACCAGGGAGCGATCAAGGGTTCGCGCCGGAGCAACCCGGCGACGTACACCGGGCTGCTCGACCCGGTCCGCAAGGCGTTCGCCAAGGCCAACGGCGTGAAGCCGGCGCTGTTCAGCGCCAACTCCGAGGGCGCCTGCCCCACCTGCAACGGCGCCGGCGTCGTCTACACCGACCTGGCGATGATGGCCGGCGTCGCCACCCCCTGCGAGGACTGCGAGGGCAAGCGGTTCCAGGCCGAGGTGCTCAAGTACACCCTCGGCGGCAAGGACATCAGCGAGGTGCTCGCGATGTCGGTGACCGAGGCCGAGGAGTTCTTCGGCGCCGGCGAGGCCCGCACGCCGGCCGCCCACGCCGTCCTCGACCGGCTCGTCGACGTCGGGCTCGGCTACGTCAGTCTCGGCCAGCCGCTGACCACGCTGTCCGGCGGCGAGCGGCAACGGCTCAAGCTGGCCACCCACATGGGCACCAAGGGCGGCGACCGCCTCGTCTACGTACTCGACGAGCCGACCACCGGCCTCCACCTCGCCGACGTCGAACAACTGCTGGGCCTGCTCGACCGGCTCGTCGACTCCGGCAGGTCGGTCATCGTCGTCGAGCACCACCAGGCGGTCATGGCGCACGCCGACTGGATCATCGACCTCGGCCCCGGCGCCGGCCACGACGGCGGCAGGATCGTCTTCGAGGGCACACCCGCCGATCTCGTCGCCGCCCGCTCCACCCTCACCGGCGAGCACCTCGCGGCCTACGTCGGCACCTGACCGAGGTCCTCGCGGACACCGTGCGCCGCTACCCGGCGTAGGTCTCGTACTCGGCGACCTTCGGGGCGCCGGTCGAGCCGGTGACCTCGAAGGTGATCTTGTGCAGCGAGGTGCGGGGGAAGGTGATGACGCCCGCACCGCTGCCGGAGGCCAGGACGGCTCCGGTGTCGGCGTTGACGACCCTCCAGGACCCGATGCTGCCCGCGGAGCCCGCCGCCTCGCGGATGTTGATTTTGGACACGGCGGTGGCAGTGCCCCACTTGATCGAGACGGAACCGGTGGAAGCCGTCGGCGACCAGTAGGTGCTCAGGTCACCGTCCCGCACGTTGCCGTAGCTCGTGCCGTCGGCCTTGCTGGAGCCGTCGGAGCCGGCGCCGATGCTGAGGTTGGTCCCGCCGGGCTGGGTCGGCGTGGGAGTCGGCGTCGGCGTGGGAGTCGGGTCGGTGGGGGTGGGAGTGGGCGTCTGCGGCGAACAGTTGCCGTTCGAGACCTTCAGCCCCTTGTTGGCGCCTGCCGTCTCGCTGACGATGCTCGGCACACAGCTCGCCGCGTCGAGGCTGTAGGAGTAGGGAATGCTGACCGTGGTGGTCGACTTGAGGTCGGGGCCGGCCGGCTTGGTGTCGGTGCCGGGGGCGGACCACGTCACGTTGTCGAGGATGTTGCCGCCGACCTGCCAGTAGCCGGGCGCGTCGGTGTAGAAAGTGCCCAGGACGTCCTTGGAGTCCTTGAAGTAGTTGTTGTCCACCTTGGCGCGGGCCCCGGCCCGGGAGTTGATGCCGGACTCGTTGAGCTTCACGTAGTGGTTGTTGTAGATGTGCGCGATGCCGCCGCGCAGCAGGGGCGTACGGGAGTCGATGTTCTCGTACAGGTTGTGATGGAACGTGATGAACCCGTTCGAGAGGTCGCTCTCGCTGGAGCCGATGAGACCGCCGCGGCCGGAGTTGCGCAGGGTGCTGTAGGAGAGAGTCACGTACTGGGTGTTGCCCTTCATGTCGAAGAGGCCGTCATAGCCCTCCGACTCACCGCCCGACGCCTCCAGGGTGGTGTGGTCGACCCAGACGTTGCGGACGGTGCTCTCCATGCCGATCGCGTCACCGCCGTTGGACGTGGGCGAGCCGGACTTCTTGACGTTCCGGACGGTCACGTTCTGGATGATGATGTTGCTGGAGTCGCGGATGTGGATGCCCAGCTGGTCGAAGACGGCTCCGCTGCCGACGCCGACGAGCGTGACGTTGCTGATCTGCTTGAGCTCGATCACGCCGGCGGCGGTGCTGCAACTGCCGCCCGACACCTGGGTGGTGTTGCCGTGGTTGATGGTCCCCTCGACCTGGATGGTGATGGGGGTGCTGCTGCTGGCCCGGCCGCACAGGGCCGCATGGATCGCGGTCCCCGTGGTGGCCCGTACCGTCTGCCCGCCCGCCCCGCCGGTGGTCCCCCCGTTCTGGGTCGCGTAGCCGGTGGCGGTGCCGGTCGCCGCCGACGCCTCGGGTACCGACAGGACCACACCGGCCGCGGCCGCAAGGGCCGTCGTGGCCAGCGCCGCATAGAGTCGCAGTGCGACTGGTCGTCTCATCTTCGCCTCGCCTTTCGTCTTCGAATCCTGAGTGGCGCTGTCGAATGTCATGCTCATGTCACTAAGTCATCGGGACCGCCGACCCGACACGAGCACCCTTCTCGATACGGATCGGGCCGGCGGTTCCACTGCGGCCCGGACCTTCGCGACCGCCGGAGCCGGCAGCCAGGCATCACCTGCGCAGCGACCGCCGGAGCCGGCGGCGCGAACAGCCGTCCGCCGCGAGAAGCCGCGGCGACCGCCTCCACCGGAACGGCTCCCACAACCCGGGGAAAGCGCTTTCCATTCGCGAGCATAGGGTGGCGTCCGCTGGACTGGCAAGGTTCTGGCCGATTGCGGAATCCGGCCAGGATCCCAAGGCGCTACCCACCCCAGCGCCATCGGCGAGCACAAGACCGCGGAGGCTTTCGCGGACCCGGCGCCCCAGGGACGCGGACTTCGCGTACACGGGTGTCAGCCGCATCCGCACGCACGCCAAGGCGCCGATCGCGAAGGATGGCCCGCATACCCAGGAGTCGGCTGAGGCACCCATCCGGCACCTGGACCGGAGCGGGCGGCCTGCGACCGATCGGACACCCGTCACCCGTCACCCGGCCTCGCCCGCTCCGCCGCCTCCCACAACAGCTCGCGGCGGCGATGCGGCAGGCGCGTCCGGCGTCAGCGGCCCTTGCGCACCCGGGCCGCCGCGCGGGCTTCCGCTGTCTTGCGGACCTCGGCGGCTTTGCGGGACTCCTTCGCGGGGCGGCCCGGACGGGTGCCGAGGCCGCGGAAGGGGGCGTTGCCGCTGTTGCCCTTCACCTCGACCGGCGGGCGCTTCGCCCCGGTGATGGCGGTCAGCTGCTCCTCGCCGGAGCGCACCTGTGTGACAGTCGGCCGGATGCGGGCGTCGGTCATCATCCGGTTCACATCGCGCCGCTGGTTGGGGGTGACCAGCGTGACCACATTCCCGGATTCCCCGGCGCGTGCCGTACGCCCGCCACGGTGCAGGTAGTCCTTGGCGTCGGCCGGCGGGTCGACGTTGACGACAAGGTCGAGCGCGTCGATGTGAATGCCCCGCGCCGCGACATTGGTGGCCACCAACACGGTGATCTCACCGTCCTTGAACCGGGCGAGCGTGTGCGTGCGCTGCGGCTGCGACTTCCCGCTGTGCAGGGCGGCGGCCCGTACACCGGCGGCCCGCAGGTGACGGGTGAACTGGTCGACACCGGCCTTGGTGTCGAGGAACATCAGCACCCGGCCGTCCCGCGCGGCGATCTCGGTCGCGATCGCGTATTTGTCGGCGGCGTGGATGTTCAGCACATGGTGTTCCATCGTGGTGACCGAGGCCGCCGCCCGGTCGACCGAGACGGGCACCGGGTCGTGCAGGTGGCTCCGCACCAGCTGGTCGACGTTGCGGTCGAGCGTGGCCGAGAAGAGCAGCCGCTGCCCGTCGGGGCGGACCTGGTCCAGGATGTCCGAGACCTGCGGCAGGAACCCCAGGTCGCACATCTGGTCCGCCTCGTCCAGCACCGTGATCCGCACCTGGCCCAGGTGGCAGTCCCGACGCGACACCAGGTCGGCCAGGCGCCCCGGCGTCGCGACGACCACGTCGGCGCCGGTCCGCAACAGCGCCACCTGCCGGTTGATGGACAGCCCGCCGACCACCGTCGCCAGTCGCACGTTCAGCGCCTGCGCGTACGGCGTCAGCGCGTCGCTCACCTGCTGCGCGAGTTCACGGGTCGGCACCAGGACCAGCGCGAGCGGCCGCTTCGGCTCCGCCCGCAGGCCGGCGATCCGGACGAGCAGCGCAAGCCCGAAAGCGAGCGTCTTGCCCGAGCCGGTCCGGGCGCGGCCGAGGACATCACGGCCGGCCAGCGCGTCGGGCAGAGTGGCCGCCTGGATCGGGAAAGGCTCCTTCACCCCGAGGCCGGCCATCGTGCTCACCAGCTCCGGCGGCAGCCCGAGCGCGTCGAAGGACTCGGCCGGCGGCAGGCCCGGGGCCGCCGGCTGCGGCGTCGGGAGTTCGCCCGGCGGCGCTGTCGCCCGCTGGGGCTTGCCGGTACGGGAGAGTCCGGGGGCCGGCGGCTTCGCGTTCATGGGGAACCTTCCTGGGTCTGGCGCCCGGAACGCGCCGGGGCCCGTACCCCTCGGTACGGGCCCCGGCGGTGTCGAAGCGTGCCCCCAGTTTATCAGCGGGCGTCCGGGCGCCGGGCGCGGCGGTGCTTCCGCCGTTCGGTGCGGTCGCTTCTCACGCTCACACCGCCCCCTCGGCCCAGCTAAGGGGTATAGTTGCCTTTCACCGGTTACCGTAGCGTGAGGTAAGGCTTGAAGGTGCTTTTTTCGAATTACGCCTTGGGGGCGGGGGTGGCCACCGATCTCGTCAACACCTCAGCCGCGGTACGCGTCAGCACGGGCGAGGCCCTCCACGACCCGGCCGCTCTGGCGCGGTTCCTCGACGAACACGGCCTCCACCTCGGCGCCGGGTTCCGGGGCGGCCGGCCGACCGACGAGGACCTCACCCAGGTGCACGCCCTGCGCCGGGAGACCCGCGCCCTGCTGGAGGCCGCCACCGAGGACGAGGTCGCCGACGGCGCGAACCGGCTCGTCCGGCGGGCGGCCACCGGCCCGGCCCTGCTCCGGGACGCCGACGGCCGCTGGCAGTGGCACATCACCACCATGCCCCGCTCCTCCGTCGCCGACGAACTCGCCGTCGTCGTGGGCGCCGGGCTGCTCGGGGTCCTGCACACCCTCAGCCACGACCGCTTCCGGCACTGCGCCTCGCCGGTGTGCGGCGGCATGTTCGTCGACACCAGCAAGGCCGGGCGCCGCCGTTACTGCATGCCCGGCCTGTGCGGCAACCGCCTCAACGTCGCCAACCACCGCGCCCGTCAGCAGCGGAGCGGCGAGGCACCGGCCGCCGGACGCCGGACGCGCGACCACTGAAGCCCTCCGCCGGACGAACGAAGGCCGTCGCACGGTCAAGCCCGTCCGTGTGCGGCCATGACGCCGCTCCGCTTCACGGGCAACAGGCAGCAGGCACTCGGGCGATTCCGCAGAAGGTACGCGCTGGGGCGACCCACATGTCGAAGGAGTGAGGACATTGACCAACCGGCAGTTGAAAGAGACCTTCCGCAGCACGTCCGGTACGGTCCGGTGGGACCGGCAGGGACCGGAGAACGGGAAGCCCGTCGTACTGCTGCACGGCACGCCCTTCTCCTCGTTCATCTGGCGGGAAACCGCACAAGCGCTCGCACAGCAGCACCAGGTGTTCGTCTGGGACATGCCGGGATACGGCTCCTCCGAGAAGCGCCAGGGGCAGGACGTCTCCCTGGCCGCACAGGGGGAGGTCTTCGCCCAACTGCTGGAGCACTGGCAGCTGTCCGACCCCGCCGTGATCGCGCATGACTTCGGCGGCGCCGTCGCCCTGAGGGCCCACCTGTTGCACAATGCCGCCTACCGCGGACTGGCCCTCGTCGACCCCGTCGCTCTGGCGCCGTGGGGCTCGCCGTTCTTCCGCCTGGCGGGACAGAACGCCGAAACGTTCGAGCAGCTTCCACTCCCGCTGCACCGGGCGCTGGTACGCGCATACATCAGCTCGGCAAGTTTTCAGGGACTGCGTCCCGGGGCGGCCGAACAACTGGTCGCACCCTGGTCGGACGAGAACGGCCGAGCCGCCTTCTACCGGCAGATCGCGCAGGCCGATCAGCGGCACACGGACGAAATCCAGGAGCTGTACCCGCGGATCAGCCTTCCGGTCATGGTGTGCTGGGGTGCGGAGGACACCTGGATTCCCATGGCCAAAGGTCATGAACTGGCTGCCGCCATTCCCGGAGCGCGGCTCACCGTGATCCCGGACGCCGGACATCTCGTACCCCTGGACGCCCCCGCCGTGCTGGCCTCCGCTCTGCTGACCTTCCTCCGCACTCTCCCGTAACGCGTGTTTCTAGCCGCGAAATCCGCGGCGCGTGCTCCGTGACCCCCGGGCGCGGTTCCTGCGCGGGGACGAGGACCACGCGGTCATCGCCCGTGTTCCGCGGGTGAGCGTGCCCCCGCAGCATCCTGCGCCGCAGCGACCTCGCGGTCCGCACCGAACGCACCGTGTGGGCCGCACACCGCACCTGACCCAAACACGTCAGCGGCAGCCGGCCGGCACAGCCGATGCCCAGCCGGTACGGATTCCGGCGTTCCCCCAGGAGAACGTGCTCGGGAATCCCACCGAGCGCAAGTCCGCGCAGCCATCCGTTCGCGACCACCGTCGCCGGGGCCCGACTCGCCCCCGACAACAGATGCTGTGGCCTGCGACCACCGTCTGAGTCTTCTGTCGTCGCGCACCGATGATCACCAGTGGCCGCGCCCGTTCCGCAACCGGCTCCGACCAGCAAGATCATGACCTGCAGCTGAGTACCGCGCCCAAGATGACGTACGGGGCGTCGAAGGGGACAAGCCGGTTCCTGCCCCGGTGAGGCCGATGCCTGCTGAAGTGACGGGCACGGTCGTGCCGAAAGGGTGCCCCGCATCCGTGCGTTCGCACGAGCGCGGGGCACCCCTGTCGATCCGGTGGAAGGGTCCGGGGGGTCAGTTCCCCTCGCTCTCGAAGGTGCACAGCAAATCAGCGGCGACGCTCACGGCGATGGTCGCGGGTTCCTTGCCGGTGATGTCGGCCAGCCCGATCGGGGTCTTGATCCGGTCGATGGCGGCCTCGTCGTGGCCGCCCTCGGTGGCGAGGCGTTTGCGGAATCGCACCCACTTGGCCGCCGACCCGATCAGTCCGATGGAGCCGAGATGCGTGGTGCGCAAGGCGGCGTCGCACAGCGCGGCGTCCTCGGCGTGGTCATGGGTCATGATCAGGACGTGGGTGCCGGGCGGCAACTCCTCCAGCACCTCCTCGGGCAGCAGCGGCGTGTGGTGCGTGTGCACCTGCGCCACCGCGTCTGCCAGCACGCCGAGCCGCTCCTCGGTGAGGAGGTCGGAGCGGGTGTCGATCAGATGGAGGTCGAGGTCCTGGCGTGCCAGGATGCGCGCCAGCTCCAGCCCGACGTGTCCGACGCCGAAGATCGCCACCGCCCGTACCACCGGCAGCGGTTCGAGCAGCACCGAGACCGTGCCGCCGCAGCACTGCACGCCGTGCTGGTTGGTCACTTTGTCGTTCAGGGCGAAATCCATCAGCTCCGGCTCGGGCGTGGACGCGGCGATCATCTCCCGGGCCCGGTCGATCGAGACGGCCTCGACATTGCCGCCACCGATCGAGCCCCACGTCCCGGTCCGTCCCACCACGAGTTTCGCGCCGGCGTCGCGCGGGGCATGGCCGCGCACGGTCGCGACGGTCACCAGCACGCCGGGCTCCCGGCGTGCCCGCAACCGTGCGACCGCGGCGACCCATGTCATGTCAGGCACCGCTCAATGCTTCGGCGTCGGTACGGAGCGTGCCGTCGGCGAGCCCGTTTCCGGCGTGGCCGACGGTGGCGAGCCCGTCGCCGGCTTCACCGCCCCGGGAGGCATCGCCCCGGCGAGCCGCCTGGATCGCCCAGTACACCGCCTCCGGCGTCGCGGGCGAGGCCAGCTCGACGCCGACGCCGCTCGGCCCGAACGCGGCGGCGGCCTGCCGCAACGCTTCTCGCACCGAGAACGCCAGCATCAGCGGAGGCTCGCCCACCGCCTTGGACCCGTACACCGCGCCCTCCTCGGCGGCGTTCTCGAGCAGCGTGACGTTGAACTCCTCGGGCATCTCCGAGAAGCTCGGCAGCTTGTAGGTGCTCGCCGCCTGGGTCAGCAGCCGGCCGCGGTTTGGGCCGTCGCCGGTGTCCCAGCGCAGGTCCTCGAGCGTCAGCCAGCCCGCGCCCTGCACGAAACCGCCCTCCACCTGGCCGATGTCGATCATCGGGGACAGGCTGTCGCCGACATCGTGCACGATGTCCACGCGCCGGATGCGGTACGCACCGGTGAAGCCGTCCACCTCCACCTCGGTCGCCGCGGCGCCGTGGGCGAAGTACTTGAACGGCGTGCCCCGGAACGACTTCGCGTCCCAGTGCAGCCCCTCGGTCCGGTAGAAACCGGACGCCGACAGCTGGACCCGCTGGAAGTACGCGGTGCGCACCAGGTCGTCCCAGACCAGCTCCCTGTCGCTGCCCAGGGCCCGCGCGACGCCCTCGACGATGCGCACGTCCGACGCGTTCGAACCCAGCTGGGAGGCGGCCACCCGCAGCAGCCGATCGCGCAACTGCTCACAGGCGTTCTTGATCGCCCCACCGTTGAGGTCCGTCCCGGCGCTGGCGGCGGTGGCGGAGGTGTTGGGCACCTTGTCGGTACGCGTCGGGGCGAGGCGCACCTTGTGCAGTGGGATGCCCAGCGTGGTCGCGGCCACCTGCATCATCTTGGTGTGCAGGCCCTGGCCCATCTCGGTGCCGCCGTGGTTGATCAGGACCGACCCGTCCTTGTAGATCAGCACCAGCGCGCCGCCCTGGTTGAAGGCGGTGAGGTTGAACGAGATGCCGAACTTGATGCCGGTGATCGCGAGGGCCCGCTTGGTGTGCGGGTGCGCGGCGTTGAAGGCGGCGATCTCGCGCTTGCGGTCGGCGATGCCGCCGTTCTCCTTGACCTTCTGCCAGACGGTGGAGATCCGCTCGGCCTGGGTGACCGGCTGACCGTACGGCGTCGTCTGCCCCTGGCCCGGCCGGTAGAAGTTGCGCTCCCGCAGCTCCATGGGATCCAGGCCGAGCCGCGGCGCGCAGCGGCCCAGGATGTCCTCGATCACCAGCATGCCCTGCGGTCCGCCGAAGCCGCGGAAGGCGGTGTTGGAGACCGTGTTGGTCTTGGCGATGCGACCGGCGACGCGCGCGTTGGGGATCCAGTAGGTGTTGTCGATGTGGCACAGTGCGCGGGCGAGGACCGGCTCGGACAGGTCCAGGCTCCAACCGCCGTCCGCGACCAAGGTGGCGTCGAGGGCCTGGATGCGGCCGTCGGCGTCGAAGCCGATCTTCCACGTGGCATGGAACCCGTGCCGCTTGCCGGACATGGTCAGGTCCTGGGTCCGGTTGAGCCGGAACCGGACCGGCCGACCGGTCAGCTTGGCGCCGAGCGCGGCGACGGCCGCGAACCCGTGCGGCTGCATCTCCTTGCCGCCGAAGCCGCCGCCCATCCGCAGGCACTGCACGGTCACCTCGTGGGCGGGCACACCGAGCACGTGCGAGACGATCTCCTGCGTCTCCGAGGGGTGCTGGGTGCTGCTCTGGATGAACAGCTGCTCGTTCTCGTCGACCAGGGCCAGCGCCGCGTGCGTCTCGAGGTAGAAGTGTTCCTGCCCTGCGAACTGGAACTCGCCGGTGATCACGTGCGCGGAGTCGGCGAAGCCCGCGTCGGTGTCGCCGTGCACCATCAGGGGCTGGGCGCCGTGATAGCTGCCCGCCGCGATCGCCTCCTGCAGCGTGACGACGGAGGGCAGTTCGTCGAGTTCGACCTCGACGGCCGCCGCACCGAGCCGGGCCGCCTCCAGGGTCTCGCCGAGCACCCAGGCGACCGCGTGGCCGTGGAACATGACCTCGTCGGGGAACAGCGGTTCGTCGTGCTTCATGCCGGCGTCGTTGACCCCGGGCACGTCGGCGCCGGTCAGCACGCGGACCACACCCGGCACGGCGAGCGCGGGCTCGGTGCGCAACGCGGTGATCCTGCCGCGGGCCTTCATCACCTGGACCGGGTACGCGTGCAGCACGTCCTTGGTGCGCTGGACCAGGTCGTCGGTGTAGAGCGCGGTGCCGGTGACGTGCTGGAAGGCACTCTCGTGCGGCATCGAGAGGCCGACGACGGGCTTTTCGGGACGCTCGGACAGATGACTCATGACGACACCGCCTCGGGGGTCTGTGCGTGCAGCTTCAGCAGGCTCTGGCCGAGCATCGCGGAACGGTAGAGGGAGCTGGCGCGGTGATCGTCCATCGGCGTGCCCTCACCCCGCAGTACCCGGGCCGCGGCCTCGACGGTCTCCGCCGACCACGGCTGGCCCTCCAGGGCCGCCTCGGTGGCGAGGGCGCGGATCGGGGTGGCGGCCACGCCGCCCAGGCCGATGCGTGCCTTGCGGACGGTCCCGTCCTCGATGTCGAGCGCGAAAGCGACCGCCACGCTGGAGATGTCGTCGAAGCGCCGCTTGGCGATCTTGTGGAAGGCCGTGACCGGCGACAGCGGCAGCGGGACGCGCACCGCGCGGATCAGCTCACCGGGACGGCGCACGCTCTGCCGGTAACCGGTGAAGTACTCCGCCAGCGGGACCTCGCGCTCACCGTCGGCGTCGGCGAGCACCAGCGACGCCTCCAGCGCGAGCAGCGCCGGCGGGCTGTCACCGATGGGCGAGCCGGTACCCAGGTTGCCGCCGAGGGTCGCCCCGTTGCGGATGAGCCGGGATGCGAACTGCGGGAACAGCTCTGCCAGCAGCGGGACGCGGCCGTCGAGACGACGTTCGATCTCGGTGAGCGTCAGCGCCGCCCCGATCTCGATGGAGTCGGATTCGACGCGCAGCTCGCGCAGCTCGGGCAGCCGGTCGACGGCGACCACGCAATCCGCCCGGCGGGAACGGATGTTGACCTCGACCCCCCAGTCGGTGGAGCCGGCGACCACCACCGCGTCGGGCCGCTCGCGCAGCAACTCCAGCGTTTCGGCCAGGGTGTTCTTCCGCAGGAACGCGCTGTCGTCCTGGGTGTACTCGGTGGCGACCGGTGCGGGCGGGGACTGCTCGCGACGCCGCGCCAGCGGGTCCTCGTCGGTGGGTGTACCGACGGCGAACGCGGCATCGCGGATCGGACGGTAGCCGGTGCAGCGGCACAGGTTTCCGCTCAGCGCGTGCAGATCGAACCCGTTCGGGCCGTGCTCGGCGTCGGTGCTGTCGCCCGAGTCCGCGCCGCCGGACGGGTCCGCGTGCGCGCAGCGGTCGGGCCGGTAGTACTCGGCCGCCATGCTGCAGACGAATCCCGGTGTGCAGTAACCGCACTGGGAGCCGCCGCGGACCGCCATCTCCTCCTGCACCGGGTGCAGGGAGGGCCGGGTGCCGGGTTCGCCGACGGTGGCGAGCCCTTCGGAGGTGATGATCTCCTGACCGTCGAGCGCCGCGACCGGGACCAGGCAGGCGTTGACCGCCACCCAGTCGGTGGGCTTGTTCACCCCGGGACGGGCCACCAGGACCGAACAGGCGCCGCATTCACCCTCGGCGCAGCCCTCCTTGGTGCCGGTGAGACCACGCTCGCGCAGGAAATCCAGTGTTGTGGTGTGGGGCGCAGCCGGTGAGATCGGTGCTTCTTTCCCATTGACCTTGATCCGCGCCGCTACCATGACAGGCCTTCGTTCCGGTGCGTGACGGGTCGATTCATCATGTTCGCCAATTTCGGGCAGCTTTCTGTGCTCAAACGCGCCACGTGAGAGAAGCGGGCGCAAAACGGCATGCGACAGCGACGTGTCGGAAGATGGTGACGGGAAACCCGGAATGTGCCACAGACGGGCACATCAGAACGGCGTGGTCAGCAGCCGTGCGCGATTTGACCCGGAGCCCAGACCGTGCACTGGGCGAGGCGACCGAGATCAGAGTTGGTGTACATCCGCTGGTCGCCTCCTTTCGGTAGTCATGGGTCGGCGTCTACCGCAAAGTAGTGGCTGGGGTCACGGAGGTCAAGAGGTGAGGGCCGGTCGCCGACCGATCAGGGGGCGGGTACGCGGAGTTGGCTTGTTCCGGACGGGCTGCGGGAGGTCGCGGGACCGCTGATCCCGCCGTCGGGAGTGCGGCCACAGGGCGGGGTGGCGCAGGAGGGGGGACGCAGGAGGAGAGGCGCAGGAGGGGGACGCGGACACGCCTGATGAGACGTTGTCCGCGGCGATCGTCCGCGTTCTGGTCGGTGGATGCGCCCGGCGGGCTCTGCCGCCGTGCTCCGGGATCTCGAAGTCGACGGCCCACCGCAGGTAATGATCTGGTCCAGAGCCGGTGTGCGGGGCGGGCCGTACGAGGAGATCCTGTACCGCCGGGCCGGCGCCAGTCGGCTCGACCTCTCCCGTGCACTCCTGGACTCCGCCCAGGTCGGGGCTGGAAAAGGGGCGAACTCACCGGCCCGAGCCCCGTGGACCGGGGCGGGCCGGGTTCCGAGACGCGCGTCCTGAACGAGACCCGCCTCTCACCGCAGCCCTCCGCCGCCGCACACGACTCCTCGAATCCACCACACAGGGCACAAGCCTCAGGGGTGGTCGTCAAAGCGCCACGCCTCCATCAGCAGTGATGCGCGGGCGGCGGCTGCCCGGCCGTCGTCCAACGGAAGGACCTTCGCAGTGGGCGCTGTAGGAACTGGGCGTCGCGCACCAGCTCCGGCACCGGATCGGCTCGCACTCCTTGCGGTTTCGGCCAGAGCCGCGATCCGCCCGCCCGGTACGAGCCACAGCGGGGATCCGTCGGCAGCCCCGCTGTGGCTCTGGGGGCGCGCTCAGCCACCCACGGCTGACGCCACCGAGTCCCGCAGGATGCCGAGCCCCTCGGCCAGTTCTTCGTCCGTCGAGGTCAGGGACGGCATGAGCTTCACCACCTCGTCGCAGGAACCCGACGTCTCCACCAGGAGCCCGCGGGCGAATGCCGCGTCAGCGACCCGCCTGGCCAGGTGCGGCTCCCGGAAGTCCAGACCCCACACCAGACCACGGCCACGCGACGCCGCTACGTGCTCCGCGTGCCGGTCTGCGAGCTCACCCAGCCTCTCCTCGAACAGGACGCTCCGTTCTTCGGTCTGCTTCTCCAGGGTGCTGTCCGCCCAGAACTCCCGCAGGGCAGCGGCTGCCGTCACGAATGCCGGGTTGTTACCGCGGAACGTGCCGTTGTGCTCGCCCGGTTGCCATACGTCCAACTCGGTGCGGAAGAGCGTGAGGGACATCGGAAGGCCGTATCCGCTGATGGACTTGGACAGGCAGACGATGTCCGGAGTGATCCCGGCGGCCTCGAAGCTGAAGAAGGGCCCCGTGCGGCCGCAGCCCATCTGAATGTCGTCGATGATCAAGAGGATGTCCCGGCGGCTGCACAGCTCCGCGAGGTCGGCGAGCCAGATCGCGCCGGCCGGGTTGACGCCGCCCTCACCCTGCACGGTCTCCACGATGACGGCTGCGGGGAGATCCACGCCGCTGCTGCTGTCGGCGAGCATGCTGTCCAGCAGCTTCAGCCCCGACACCTGGCCCCCGGAGAAGCCGTCGTAGGGGATGCGCAGGGTGTGTCCGAGCGGAATGCCGGCACCCGCGCGCTTGGCGGCGTTCCCCGTGACGGCCAGTGAACCCAGCGACATGCCGTGGAAGGCACCGGTGAAGGCGACGATCGTCTGACGCCCGGTCACCTTGCGCGCCAGTTTGAGCGCGGCCTCCACGCTGTTGGTACCGGTGGGACCGGGGAACTGTACCCGGTAGTCCAGTCCGCGAGGGCCGAGCACCCGCGCCGCGAACTCGGTGAGGAAGTCCTCCTTGGCGACGGTCAGCATGTCCAGGCTGTGGGCAACCCCGTCCTGCTCGAGGTAGGAGAGCAGCGCCCGCTTGAGCGCGGGGTGGTTGTGGCCGTAGTTCAGGGCGCTGGCACCGGCGAAGAAGTCCAGATAGGCGCGGCCGTCACGATCGAACATGCGGCTGCCGCGCGCCCGGTCGAACACCACTGGCCAGTTCCTGCAGTAACTGCGGACTTCGGATTCGATTGTGGGGGCAATCATGATCTCTCCTCGGAGATGGACCTGGAAAAGGAAGCCGTAGTGAACGGAGAAGGCGCCCAGGGGTGCCCATCGCCGTCGTGGGTGACGGCGGCGCGGGGCGGGGGGATCAGGGCGTACGGGCAGGGTGTGGTGATCAGCAGCACGGCCGCGCACAGCAGCCAGGTGAACCGGTGGTCCGGACCGAAGGCGAAGACGCCGGGCGGAGCGGCCCCGCTCGTGTCTGCCGCGGCCACCGGCGCCGGCAGCATCTCGCCCGGTGTCCGGACCGGCACACCGCACAAGAGCGCGCCCCCGCTGATACCGAGCACGTTCACGGCGTAGCCTCCGCAGACGCACGCGGCGCCATGCCGGCGGTGGTACGCCGCTGCCGTCGGCCGGCGGCCCTGGTCATCGGTGCCTTGAAGAAGGTGACGACAAGCGCGTTCAGCGTGGGCAGCCACCGGCGGAGCTGACCGTTCTCGCCGGAGTGGGGCATGCTCAGGGCGAAAGCGCCGGTCTGCCGCCCTTGCTTCCCGCGCGGTCCGCCCGGCTCGCCGGCCTCAGCCCCGCCCCGCCTCTCGGCCGAGGAGGCCGGAAGGGCCGACGGGGACGGTGTGACCGAGGCCGTGGCCGCCGCCGCACCGTTGCCGACGACCGTCTGCGCCACCGGCCCGGAAGCCTGGACCCCCATGCCGAGCACGGCGGCCACCAGCCCGGGGGCAGCCGGTCCACGGGCGGCCGACGCCGCGTACGCGCAGGTCGCGGTGGAGCCGGCGCTCGGCCGGAGAGCGCCGCGCAGGCTGACCCTGCGGGCCACCCGGCCGGAGAACCCGGCTCCCGCCGTGCCGGTCGCCGCGGTGCGCGCCGAGGCGGTGGTGATCTCGCGGGACCGGTGCCCGTGGCCGGCCAGGACGACGGTGTGGAAGAGGCTGACGACGGTGCGGAAGAGGCTGAGGAATCCTCCCCTTCCAGTGACGGAAACACCCGGGGCCACGATGGCGGTGGGGCGGATGAGGCCGGCCGAACGACGGCGGAGGAACGTGGCCATCACTCATCCACCGAACAGGAAAGGCACGGCGAGGACCGCCATGCCCACGAGCACGAGCAGTACCGAGGCTCCGGCGCACCGCAGTAGCGGCCCGCCGCAGCGCACGGCGGCGGCGGCTGCCAGCGCGTAGCCGACCAGCGCGGCCGCGGCCGGTCCCAGCAGCAGGAGGGGGACGGCGCCGTCCAGCGTCCCCGCCCAGGCGAAGGCGCAGCACGCGATGCCGACGGCCGTGACGACGGCCTTGCCGGGGCCTCGTTCGGAGGGGCTCCGTTCGCCGGGGCGCAGCCGTACGGCGATCCGGGCGGCGGTGCGCACATTGGTGAAGACGTAGGAGGTCAGCACGGCGACCGTCGCCCCGGCGAGCACCCAGCGCAGCGGTGCGGAAACCGGGTCCTGGGCTGCCGGTGTCCCGGCGGCCAGACGGTGGACCGTGGCCAGCCCCAGGTAGACGGCGGCCACCGCGGCCACTCCCAGGGCCACGCCCGCGGCGGTGCGCCTCGGCCCGGCGGCGGCGACGGGGACCACGGCGGTGACCGCTTCCCATCCGACACCGGCGAAGAACAGCGCCGCGAGGGCCAGCCACTGGGCACCTTCGGGAGAGAGTCCCGACGGTGCGAGCGGCGTGTGCGAACCGACCGCAAGCGCGGCTGGCCAGCCCCATGCGGCGCAGGCCAGCGCCACGGCCCCGGCGACCCAAAGACGCAGCCGGAGCACAGCGGCCGGAAGCGAAAGCGGACTGAGCGCCGCGAGCACGGCCACCGCGAGAATGACGAGGGCGAGAAGGAGACCGTCCGCCCCCGGACGCGGCAGAGAACCGTCGGCGGCCGTCAGCAGACAGGTCGCGGCGAACCATGCGATCGCCGCCTGCCCGGCGGTGAAGGCGATGGCGAAGACGCCGTCCACCGCCCGCTCCGCCCACGTGCCCAGCAGGGTCCCGACGGCACCCGCCAACGAGGTCGGCCGCACCCTCGCGCGGACCAGCATGGCCAGCATGAGGCTGACCGATCCGCCGAGCAGGATGTGGGCCGACCAGACGAGGAGGCTGCGCCCGCCGGTCAAGGCCGCGACGACGGAAGGCATGACCAGCATCCCGGCGCCGAGGACACCGCTGGAGACGTGTGCGGCGATCTCCAGCTCCGGCCTTCGCGCCGCCCGGCCGCCCGTATCCGTTCCCGGTCCGCGCGGCGCGACCGCCGCGCCGGGGACAGAGGTGCCTGCCGGCTCCATTACGGAAGACGCTTCCGGAGGCCCTCTGCGATGACGTTGGCTCTGAGCGACAGAAGGCTGAACGAGCCGGCGTCACCGATTCCGTGGGAGGACTCGCACAAGCCGTTGAGGAAGAGCGCGGGCATGCCGGCGTCCAGCGGCTGCACTTCGTAGTCCGGGCCGACGGCCAGGTACCCGTGGCTGTCGAAGACGAAGTCGTCGGCGATGTCACGCATGAGAGCGGGGACGCGGTCCTGGTGGGCAGCCGGGCCGAGATCACGGAATCCGGTGGCCAGGACGACGAAGTCGGCCCGGTGCTCCTCGGTCTCCCCGGTGTTCAGCTCCTCGACACCGAGGTGGACGCCGTCCTCTCGGACTTCGAGGCCCTGCACCTGGCGGCTGCCGCTGACGAACACCTTCTGGTCGCCGTCCAGGCGCTGCTCGTAGATGAGCCGGTACAACTCGTGAAGCACATCTCCGTCGGCCGACGAGTAGTTCGTCGGGCGCATGTACGCGTCGAGGACGTGCTTGCGCTCGCGGGAGGCGCGGTAGTAGTAGTCGGTGAAGCCGGGGAAGTACCCCTCCTCGCTGAACGGGCTGGTGTCCTTCTGGCGGAGCGTCAGGGAGCGTACGAGGGTGGTCACGCGGGCGCGGGGATAGCGCCGCGCGAGGTCGAGCGTGAGTTCGACCGCGCTCTGGCTGCCACCGATGACCGTCACCGCGCGCGGCGACCGGTCGCCTTCTCCGGCGACGCCCAGCTCCTCCAGCTCCTGCAGAGCCGGCAGGTAGCGCGTCAGGTGGAAGACGCGCGGGGAGTCCACCGCGTCGAACGGTTCCGGGATGAAGGGGGTACGCCCGGTGCCGATCACGAGAGCGCGCGCCTGGAGGGTGTCTCCGGCGGAGGTGGTGACGGTGTAGAGCGGACGGCCCTCGGCATCGCGGTCGACGGTGACGCCGGTGACGTGCACGCCGTAGTCGACCAAGTGGCTGAAGTGGCCGGCGGCCCAGGAGACGTACTGCGCGTACTCCTTGCGCAGCGGGAACTCCACCGGGAGGTTGAGGTGATCGAGCAGCCGCCCGTTCTCGAAGAGGTAGTTGATGAAGCTGTAGCGACTGCGCGGATTGCGCAGCGACACGAGGTCGCGCACGGGGTGGTTCTGGATGTCCGACCCGGGGAGCATCATGGCGCTCTGCCAGGACGGGCCCGGTCTGGCTTCCAGGAAGCGCACGTCGAGGTCGTGGCCCTCTTCCTCGAAGGCGATGGCCAGGGCCAGGTTGGCCGGGCCGAAGCCTATGCCCAGCACATCGTGGCAGTGGGTCACTGTTCCCCCTTGGTGGGAAGCGGATACGAGTAGTGGATCCAAGTCGAGGGCGCCCCGGGTTCCGGGGCCTCGCGCAGGAAGCGGTCGTACAGTGCCTGCGCCGATCGGTTGTCGGGCGCGGTCTCCCAGGTGAGCTGGGAGAAACCGCGGTCGCCGGCCTCGCGTGCGGCGGCGCGCAGCAGCGCCGTTCCGACGCCGGCTTCCCGGCCGCCCCGGTGGCCGGGACGGACGTACAGGTCGTTGAGGAGGGCCACGGTGGTGGCCCTGGTGGAGACGCGCGCCCAGTAGAGGGTGGTGAAGCCGATCACGTGCGGCCCCTGGCGGGCGGCCAGTTGGAGTCCGTGGGGGTTGTCCCCCAGCAGCTCGCCGAAGAACCGCCGGTTTCCGGAGTCGTCGGGCTCTTGGCCGTAGAACCTCTGGTACTCGGCGATGAGCGGCAGGGTCGCCTCGAAATTGGACGCGTCCACGCGCTCGATGAGGAAGCGTGGAGCGGTTGCGTCCGGCATGGAGCACCTCGTTGCTGTGGTGAGAGGGAGTCGATAGCAGGTGGGGGTGTCGCCGAGCGGGCGGCTGTCAGGCGGCTTCGCAGAAGGCGTCGGCCACGCACGCCTCCGCGATGCGGCGGCCGGCCTCCGGTGCCGTCTTGACACCGCCGCCGTTCCAGCCCCGTACCGACCACACGTGCGGCACGCCGGTGCCTTCCAGCAGGCCGGCCGCCGGCCCGCCGCCCCCGGGCGGGCCGTACGCGTCCGTGGCGCGGACCGTGCTGAGGTGCGCCGCTGTCGTGAGCCACGGGAAATGGGCGGTGAGCGCGGAAACGGTGGCCTGTGCGTGCGCGGGGTCCGGCTGCGCGTCGAAGGGCGCGTCCCACACGAGGTGCGGCATGCCGATCAGCGTCCGGTCCGTGCCGACCGGCTTGGCGTACAGCCCGGTGCGCAGGTCGACGAAGGTCGCGTGGGGCGGCGCAGGAGGACGGCGCTCGACGATGCTCACCTGGATCGATCGCGATCGGACCGGCGAAGCCGGCCGCAACCCGCGCACCGGGTCGGCCGCCCAGGGCCCGACTGCCGCGACCACGGCCCCGGCACTGATCACGCCCGCGTCCGTGAGCACCGCCGGGCGTCCGCCGCGTTCCTCCACTTCGAGCACGCGAACTCCGTGGCGGACGACGGCGCCGTCGGCGCGTGCCTGTACCAGCCAGTCCGCGGTGACCTCCGCCGGCGCCACCCAGCCCGCTTCCGGCTCGACGAGGGCGACGCCGCCGGCCAGGCGTACCCCCGCCGCCTCCTCACGCTCTGCCACCACGTGCGCCGAGGTACGCAGCGCGCCGTTGATCTGCCCGGCGGCCTCCCGGAAAGCGGACTCCTGGGCACGGTCGGCCGCGGTCACGGCGCCGACGGCGTGCAGTGGAGCCTGCCCCGACGCCCAGCGCCCGGCGTCCCGGTAGGCGGCCAGGCTCGGCAGCGCCAGTTCCGCGATCGCCGTGTCGGGGTCGAAAGCACGCACCATGCCGCCGGAGCGGCCGGTGGCCCCGGCACCCGACCGCGGCGACTGTTCGATCACGACGACGGACACACCCCGGCGTGCCAGGTGGTGCGCGACGGAGGCACCGGTGATCCCGGCGCCCACCACCACGACGTCCGCACGGGCGGGCAGGTCCCCACCGGAAGAGGACGCTGTCGTGCCGGCCTGGCTCACGATCGTCCGTCCGCGGAGGAGACGGCGGCCGTCGCCAGGCCGGGAGCGGCCGACACGCACCGGGTGCCGGAGGGCAGGAAGGACCAGTCGGCCTCGCGGACCGGCTGCGCGGGCAGGCCCAGCCAGTCCCAGACCCGCTGGGACAGCTCGGGGACGACCGGCCAGGCCAGCGCGGCGAACACCTTGGCCGCCAGGTACTCCAGGGCCAGGCTCGTGCGCGCCTCCTCCGCCAGTGACGGGACCTGGCGCAGCGCCTCCTCCGTCGCCCGGAACTCGGCGGAGCGTGCCACGAAGGACTCCAGCAGGCGGACGTATCCACGCGCGCTGAACGACTCCGGGAGCAGCAGACCGTCGAGCTGCCGGGTGGCCAGGTTGAGGTACCGGTAGAACTCGCGGTGCGCGTCCGTCCAGGCACCGGTGCCCGGCACCTGGCCGCCGGACCGCTCGGTCAGGGCCGCGAAGCCGGCCAGCCACTCCTGGGCGTCGAGATACAGCGGGTCCCGCGCGAGTTGGCCGGCGCGCTCCTGGGTGATCCGCGTGACGCGTCCTTCCGGGGCGTTGCGCAGCAGGGCCAGGCGTACGGCGTCCGGGCCCGCCGCGGCGAGGGCGTCGTCGGCCCAGACCGCGTGGCCCCGGCTGGTGGAGAACTTCTCGCCCTCCAGGTGCAGGAACTGGTTGGTGACGAACGCGGTGGGCAGGTGCTCGGTGAGTTCGGCCGCGAAGGCCAGGATCGGCAGGAGGACCGCGTAGTAGAAGCTGTTGTCGTAGCCGAGGAAGAGCGTGATCCTCGCCGGGCCTCCCTGCTCGGACTCGGCTCGGGCAGCGTCCAGGAAGGTCAGCGCGAGGTCCGCCCAGGCGTCGACGGTCTGGCCGTCCCCCACGGCGACGCCCCACTCGCTGCTCCGGGCGAGCCGGTACGGGGGCAGCCCCTCGTCCAGCAGCCTCTCCACCAGGGCCTGCAGGTCGGGCGAGGTGTAGGAGTCCCGCAGGTAGTCCCGCAGCTGCTCGGCGTAGGCGTTGAGGTCCAGCCACAGAGCCCGCTCCGGGCGGGTGACGGCCGGGGTGCCGCAGATCCGGCACTGCGGGCCGGTGAGCTCCCGGGCTTCGTTGGGCCGGCCGCATGCCTCGCAGATCTCCCCGTCGCTGGCCGCGCCGCAGTGCCCGCAGGCCCCGCGCGCGAAGGCCTGGTGCAGCGAGAGGTCGCACGTCGGGCAGTAAGCCGTCTCGCGCTCCTCCTCCGTGACGGCGGAGGAGGCGGCCACCCGGGCGAACAGCTCCCGGATCCGGTCGGCGTGCTCAGGGTCCCCGGCGGGGCGGGTGAGCCGGTCGCAGCCGATGCCGGCCGCGCGCAGGGTCGCCAGGATGGCGTCGCCTTCGGCCGTGGCCACGTCGGCCGGACCCGTACCGCGCAGTCGCGCGGCGGCGGCGACATACGACTGGTGGTCGTCGGTGCCGGTGACGTACCGGGCGTCGCGGCCCATGCTGCGCAGCGCGCGCACCAGCATGTCGGCCCGGACGTACGGACCCGCGAGGTGGCCCAGGTGCAAGCCGCCGTTGGGCGTGGGCGGGGGGCAGAAGACCAGCGTCCGCTCGGGGAACCCGTCGCGCGGAGGGGCTTGTTCGAGGACCTTGACGGCGCTCGGGATGTGTTCCCAGTAGATCGAGACGATGTCGAACGCCTCGTCGGACTCGTTGCGGATCTCGTGGTAGCCGAAGGGCGACAGGTAGACGACCTCGCCGGGGCCCAGCTCGCGCTCTTCGTCCCCGAGCACTACGGAGGCCCTGCCGGCCAGGACGATGAACATCTCGCCGTCCTGGTGGGCGTGGCGCTTCGAGACGGTGTGCGCGGGGACGCTGCCGAAGACGGACCCGAACGGCAGTCCCTCGATGTCGGTGGCGGACAGCATGGGTTGGAGGTGCATCTCATAGGACCAGCTCATCGCCGACCTGTCGAAGGCACGCGTGATCACAGAAAATCCCTGGGTGGTGTGGAGTGGATGAGGTGGATCAGCGCGCCGGCGATGCGGACCGCGGGCGCGTTGGGCAAGCGGACGGCCTGTCCGGACGGTCGAGAGGGGCCGTGCGGCCTTCGAGGCCGGCTCCTGCGGCGACACGGTGGGCGAAGCGCGTCAGGTACTCGGCGGGTGGGCGGCGGGGCTCGGTGCCCACCCGGGCCGGCGGCGGCGCTTCGATCACCACCGGTCCGCGCGAGGTGAGTTCGGTCCCCGCACGCGTCATGCCGTGCGGGAAGCCGAGCGCCTCAGGGACGCGGACCGGGAGGACGGTCAGGCATCGGCCCCTCGCCGCTCGGCCATGCCGCGCAGCCGGGTCGGGGTGCCGTCGGCGGCGAAGGGCCGGCGGAAGCTGAACGACTCGGGAGTCGGGCCGTGGTCGTGCAGGTGCTCCAGCCGATGGCAGGCGTCCGACCAGGTGGGGATGGTGTCGTCGGAGACCCACCACATCGCGTAGGAGGGCCACTCGGGCTTGAGGAACCACTCGTGCCGCTTGCGCAACGTGCTGCGGTGCAGACCTGTGTAGACGAAGGAGAAGGCGGACTCCAGATCGTTCCACAGCGACAGGGTGGAAGCACGGCTGTCGGTCTCGTTGGTCCGGCCGCCCGTGTAGAAGCGCGGTACGTCGAACTTGCCCCAGTCGCCCCAGTCCCGCTCGAAGTTGGTGAGATGACTCTGGTCGGGGCTCTCCTTCGCCCGGGCTATGAATCCCGGACTGCGTTCCGCCTCTTCGAACGTGGGCGGCGTCAGGTCGTCGAACTCCTGAACCTCGGGATTCCCGTACGGCTTCTTCAGGATGGCGAAAGTCGTGAACGCGACGCGCGACATCAGTCTCTGTCCTCCCCTTGTGTGTACCCTGCCGGGTTTCGGCCCCGAAGGTCGCTCTTCACCGTCACAGCGTCCGGCGGTTCATGAACTCACCTCGGCTTTTTCGGTGAGTCGGGCCTCAGCGGCCGGCGGAGTTCTGCGGGTGCGCTGGATGGCCAGCAGCACGCCGCCGATGAGCAGTGCGATTCCGGCCAGCTCCAGCGGCGGTGGCATACGGCCGTCCCACGTGAAGACATAGAGCAGTCCGGCGATCACCTGGATGACGACGAGCTGCCCCGCGATGGAAATCGGCACCAGTCCCGAGGAGCGGTTCCACAGCACTGTCCCGACCCATGAGACGAGCAGGCCGAGCACCAGACTGCCGATGACCAGAGGAAGGAGCGAACCCGTTCCTTCGATGTGTACTCCGCCGGACACTGCGGCGATCGGCAAGGCGACCAGTGAGAGCGCCAGCGTGCACACGCCCATGAGCGTGGACCAGGCGGACGACGAGATCTCCGGGTGCCTTCTGAGGAAACTGGCATTGGAGACCGCGTACCACGTCCACAGGCCGAGCGCCGTCAGCGCCGAAGCGATGCCGATCACCCAAGTCGTTCCCGAGTGGCCGCCGAGGGCGGTTCCCCAGTCGACTTCCACGAGGTTGACCAGGACCAGACCGACCGTGATGAATCCGAGAGGAATCAGCAGGCGCGAGAACGGAAACTCCTTGCGGACCCAGTTGCCCGTCAGCGCGACGGTCACAGGGAGCGTTCCGATGATCGCGGTGGTGATGGGAGCCCCGGTGTGCCTGATCCCCTGCACCAGGAAGAAGTAGTAGCCCAGGTGGCCGGCGAAGGCGAACGCCAGGGCCGTGAACCATACGCGCCGGCCCAAGCCGCGCATCCCGGCGCCGCGTGTGAAGAGCACGATGCCGAGCGACACCAGTCCGAAGACGAGGTACCGTCCCAGCGCGAGTGCGACAGCGTCCGCGTCGGGGAGCAGTACCGGCATCAGAAACGCCAGCCCCCAGATCAGGTTGGCGCTGACGCCGCACAGCACCCCGATGAGAAGTGACGGAGCTTGTTTCATACGAATATCACTGTTTCTTGACTCTACGGGGCGTATGGGCCGGGCTAGCGTTTGAGACCAGCAGCACCCCGGGTCATCAGCGCACGCATGAGGTCTCGTTGGAATTCCCCTGGCATCAGCATGCGACCGGTGAGGGCCAGATACTTCTGGCTCAGTTCCTGGTTGCCGCTGATGGTCTGGAACATCCTCTGCCGGGACGCCTCGTTCTTGTCGACGAGGGAGTCCCCGCATATGCCCTCGACGTGCGGGAGGATGGCGTCTTCGAACCGCTGCCGGTATTCGGCCAGTCCGTCTCCGAGATCAGCCTTGTCCAACGACCGGTCAGTGAACGAGCGGGCCAGCAGATCGGCCGACACCAACGCGAATCCACAACCGACGCCGCTCATGGCGTCCACGGACAGGGCCGCGTCTCCGACGAAGGGGACCGAGCCCACCACCGGCTGACGGATCTGGCTCGGATAGTCGCTGTAGCCCAGCAGGCCCGTCTCCGGGACCGCATCGGACACCGAGGGCGCGTCCGGCAGCTCATCGAAGTACTTCAAGAACTGTTGGAGCCGGCCGTCCGCCCCGTGCCAGCCCTCGACCCGTGACTTGTCCGCGAAGAGGACGAGCTGCGTCCTGCCCTCGACGAGCGGATAGACGCAGGCCAGGTCCCGGTCGTTCATGATGAAGACCGAGCGGTTGTCCTCCCGGGTCCTGATCCCCGAGAAGTAACCGAAGAGGGCTGCCCGCTCGTTCGGATGATGTTCGGTCGGGTTGCCGAGCTCCTTGGCCAGCCGCGAACGGCGCCCGTCCGCGGCCACCACCAG
Source organism: Streptomyces enissocaesilis (assembly GCF_039533765.1). Lineage (NCBI taxonomy): Bacteria > Bacillati > Actinomycetota > Actinomycetes > Kitasatosporales > Streptomycetaceae > Streptomyces > Streptomyces enissocaesilis. The sequence continues at coordinate 33,687 of NZ_BAAAUD010000020.1, forward strand.
ACGGGCCCGGAAGCGGCGGGGACCGGTCTCACCGCGAGTATCGAGGTTCCAGCCCGATTCGTCTTCTTCGATGCTCTCCACGGTGGTGGAGTCGATGTACTGGACCCCCTGCTTCTGCACGGCTGCCCGCAGCGCGGGATCGAGCACCCGCCGTTCCAGATTGAGCGCGTAGGAATCCGGGGGCCCCGGGACGTACCCTCCGGGTCCCTCGACCACGCCCCCGGGGGTGACGAAGACGGCCTTGGTGGCCACGGACCAGGCAGGCTCGTACAGATGGGCCAGCCCGAGCTCGGCCAGTAGCGGCACCGCGTGCGGCTGAATGAAATGGGTACAGAGCCGCTTGTGGGACTGGTCGTTCATCGCCTTCTTGTCGAAGATCCCGACCCGATAACCCATCTGGCTGAAGCGGATCGCGGTGGCGCAGCCGGCGATGCTCCCGCCCACCACCGCGACGTCCAACTGCGACTGGTCGAACTTCGGATTACTCACAGGTTGACTACCATCTCTCTGCTCGGGCTGACTCTCTCTCCCCGCTGCCTAGCCCGCACACCCGCAGTCGACGTGGGCGTGGGCATCGTGTCGGGACGCGTGTCCTTCGGTGGCATAGCCATCACGCTTCCACCAGTCCAGGCCGCCGATCAGCTCCTTGACCCGGAAGCCCGAGGTCGCCAGTTTGATTGCCGTCTTGGTGGAGGCGTTGCAGCCGATGCCGTCGCAGTAGGCGACGTACAGCGGTGTCTTGGAGAGACCGGCCAGCGAATCCTGAGAGATCGAGCGATGAGGAATGCTGATCGCGCCGGGAATGTGCTCCCTGTCGTAGGACTCGCTGCTGCGGCCGTCCACGACGACCAGTTCCTGGCCTTCTTCGAGAGCCGCCTTCAGATCCGCGGAGTCGATCTCGTAGGCCAGCTTCTCCTGGTAGTAGTCCAACTGGGATCGCTGCTCCCGGGACATGCCGCTCTCGCCCGGGGCCGAGTCCTCGTCTCCCATGAACCGGCCCGCTATGGCGTACAGATCGCCGAGGGTGCTCGGAGTGACCAGCGAGTCCGCGTGCTCTCCCAGGTCGACGCCGCAGTCCTCCAGGAGCGTGACCAGGACGCTGATGGTCAGGAGGGAGTCCAGACCAAGGGTGCTGAGGGACGTGTCGTCGGGCAGCGGGTCGAGGTCCACCGGCTTGCCCAGCGCCGCCTCCAGGTTCTCGGCGACCTTGTCCTTCACCGCTACAGACATCGCTACACCTTCTCAATAGGCTCGACGGCACCATCGGCCGACAGCGCGAAATAGTTGGAGTTCGACTGCTGAGCCGCTGTCGTGAGCCGCTCGATCAGTTGACGTTCACCGGCCTGCGCAGTCGATGGGGTGGGTACGGCGGGCGACCAGGCCATCAGGGCCGGACGCATGTAGTCGGGCAGCACACCGCGCAGGTGCGCCTCCACGTCGGCCACCACCTGTCGCTCCTGTGACGTGACGACGAGAGCGACCACGTCGCGTTGGTTGCGCCGGATCACGGCGGCAGCAGCCCGGTCGACGCCGGAGCAGCTCAGGGCGGCCCGACGGATCTCGCCCAGGTGGGTACGGCGGCCCGCCAACCACGTGATCTCCTCGTCGTCGTGACGGTGGAACACGATGGTGCCGTCCTCCGCGTAGCTGCATATGTCCCCGGTCCGGAAGTAGGGCGTCCCCTCCAGATCGACGACGAGACGCGCGGTTTCCTCGGGGTGGTCGAAGTAGCCGCGCATGACCTGGTCGCCGCCGACCCAGAGTTCCCCCTGTGCGCCGGGCTGGTGGAGTGCGACCCCGTCCTTCATGATCCTGGCGTCCATGCCCCGCAGGGGCCGGCCGATGGGATACGCGATCGTGCGCTCCGCATCCGCGTGCTCGATCTCGTGGGTCAGGCAGAAGACCGTGGCCTCGGGCGGACCGAAGGCGTGGATGACACGGGTCTCCGGCAGTTGCTGTTTCCATGTGTTGATGACGGCGGGGTCGCACACCTGGGCGCCCGTCATCACCGTCTCCAGGCTGGGCAGCTTGGCCCGGGTGATCTGACGCCCGTCCCCGGTGATCATGGCCAGGAGCATCGAGACCGCGATCAGATGAGTGATCCGCTCCCGGCCGATCACGGCGCGCATGACGGCGCCGGCGGGGAGGCTGCGGAATTGGTGGACAAAGGCTCCCAGCGACAAGGGAAGAAGTGTGTCCTGGATCGAGACATCCACATTGAACGGCGACAGGCTCAGAACACGAGATTCCGATGTGAAGCGGAGCACCTGATTGTGGTTGCCGAAATAGGCGACGAGACCGGCGGCGCTGTTCTCGACCCCTTGCGGCTCACCCGTCGCACCGGACGCGAAAATGATGTACGCGGCCTGCTCCGGTCGATGGGCCACAGTGGAATGGGTCGCCGCCGGCCCGGAAAGAATCTTGGCCAGTTGTTCCCTGTCCAGCCGGCAGCCGACGGGAGCCACCGGGTCCCGGTCGTCCAGCGCGATCACGGCCACCGGCCGCAGACGCGCGAGCAGTCCTCGCAGCCGGGCCGCCGGCTCAGCGGCGTCGAGGGGGACGTAGACGGCCCCGCACTTCCAGATGGCGACGGCGAGCATCGGCATGACCGCGCGCTTCTCGGCCAGCACCACCACGCGATCCCCGGCGCCGACCCCCTGCGCGGTCAGCCAGGCCGCGACCGCCTGGGCGCCCTGCTCGAGCTGGGCGAACGTGTAGTCGGCGTCTCCGTCGCCGATCGCGACGCGGTCCGGCCACTTGAGGGCCGGAGCCACCAGCAGATCACCGAGAGCGGGCGCCGGGTTGGCCTCGTCGGCAGGATCGATCGACCAGGGTGGTAGTGCTACCGCCTCAGCTTTGACTACCACTCTCAGTCCTGCCCTTCCGTTCGCATTTCCTGTACTAATTTTATTGACCAGCAAGATCGACCGTCAAGCAAATTCATGACTCCGCCGTCGCCGCGAATTCGATGAGCGACTGGACATGCCCCTCCTCGAGATGAAATGCGGTCCCGGCGATTTCGGCCACGGCACTCCTGGCTGAATTCAGCTTGCCGGCGTACAGGCAGAAGTCGTGTGGGAGATCCGGAAAGTGCTGATGGCGCAGCCCGGCCGACCGACCGGCCAGGTGCTCCACCCAGGCGAGCCCTTCGTCACGGAGTACGTCGCAGCCGGCCGTCACGATCGAGCAGGCCGGCAACCGGGCCAGATCACTCTCCGGCAGGGCGAACGGGTCGAAGGCCCGTTCCGAGAAGAAGGGGTTCAGCAGCGACTTGAAGAGCCGCATGGCGGCGCCGTCGAGGAAGTGGCCCTCGCCGAACGTCCGGTAGGACTCGCGTTCCGTGTGAAGGTCGAGGACCGGGTAGATCAGCACGATGCGCGAGAAGACCCCGGGCAGGACTCGTAGGCCGAGGTAGAGCGAGAGCAGTCCGCCGACGCTGTCACCGGCGAGGACGAGCTGCCGGTCCCCCAGCGCGCGACACCGTGCCGCGATGTGCTTCCCCAGCCGCTCCACCGCCTCCTCGACGGTGTGTTCCGGCGCCTTCGGATACTCGAACGCCTCCACCGGTGCGTGCAGGGTGTTCGCCAAGTCCCGCAGGAAAGGCCGGAAGACGGCCGTCGAGTAGTAGACCATCCCACCGCCATGGATGTACATGACATACGGGCGGGCCGCGTCCTCCTGTGCCGGCCGGATGATCACCGAGTGCTCACCCGCGTCGATCGTCGCGCCGTCGTCAGGCTCGTCCACGCTCCCGAAGCGCGCGATCCAACGCTCGGCGTTCACCCGGTCGTCCGCGAGCGAGCCCGTGGACGACCTCACCCCCATGATCTTCCTGGCGGCGGCCAGGCGGCCGAACTCGACGTTCAGGGAACGCACTTCCGTGTCAGACATCGCCGTCCCCGTCGACGGGCTCGACGCCCCCGGCAGGCGTGAACGCGAAGTGCGTCGCGCTCGACCCTCCAGCCGCCTCGGCGAGCCGCCGCATCAGCAGTTTCTCGTCCGTCTTGCCCGTCGAGGACACGGTGAGCACGGGTGACCAGGCGACGAGGGCCGGGCGCATGTACGCAGGCAGCAGGTCCGCCAGCCGCTTCTCGACGTCCTCCACCACCGCCCGGTCCGGCGCCATCACCACGAGGGCGATCACGTCGTGGCCGTGGCGCGGGACCAGCGCGACGGCCGCCCGCTCGACGCCCGGGGAGCCCAGCACGATCTGCCGGATCTCACCCAGGTGGATCCGACGGCCGGCCAGCTTCACCTCGTCGTCGTTCCGGCCGCGGAACACGATGTTGCCGTCCTCGTCGTAGCTGCACATGTCGCCCGTGCGGTAGTAGCGGACGCCGTCCACCTCGACCACGCGGCGGGCGGTCTCCTCCGGTTGACCGAAGTAGCCGCGCATCACCTGCTCGCCGCCGATCCACAACTCGCCGGCCCGGCCGTGCTCGTGGACCTCGGCCCCGTCCTCCACGATCCGCGCCGCCACGCCGCGCAGGGGCCGGCCGATCGGGTACGAACTCGTCCGCTCCGCGTCGGCCCGTTCGATCTCATGGGTGACGCAGACGATCGTCGCCTCGGTCGGCCCGTAGGCGTTGATGACGCGCACCTCGGGGAGACCGGTCTTCCAGACGTTGATGACACCGGGGTCGCAGACCTCCGCGCCCGTCATCACCATCTGCAGACAGGGGAAGTTCTCCCTTGTGACGTGACGCCCGTTCTCCGTGATCATGGTCAGGAGCGTGGACACCGCGATCAGGTGTGTGATCCGCTCGCGCTTGATGATCGTGCGCATGATGGCGCCTGCGTGGACGCCGCGGAACTGGTGGACGAACGCGCCCAGCGACAGGGGCAGCAGCGTGTCCTCGATCGACACGTCGAAGTGGAACGGCGACAGGCTGAAGACCCGTGAGGCCGGCGTGAAACGGAGCACCTCGTTGTGGTTCCCGAAGTACGCGACCAGGTTGGCGACGCTGATCTCGACGCCCTTCGGCTCTCCCGTCGACCCCGACGTGAAGATGATGTACGCCGTGTCCTCGGGACGGTGCGCCACGGCCGGCCGTTCCGGGGCCGGTCCCGACAGGGCCGCGTCAAGCTCCGTCCGGCCGGCCCAGCGGACGTCGGCGACCGCCGGCTCCCGGTCGTCCAACGCGATCACGACACGCGGCCGCAGGCGACCGAGCAGGCTGCGCAGGCGGGGTACCGGCTGCGCGGCGTCGAGCGGCACATAGACAGCGCCGCACTTCCAGATCCCGATGGCCAGGACGGGCATGATCGCGCACTTCTCGGCCAGGATCGCGACCCGGTCACCGTGACCGACGCCCTGCTCGCTCAGCCAGGCCGCGAGCGCTCGGGCCTGCCGCTCCAGCTCGGCGAAGGTGAGACCGCTTCGTCCGTCGTGGACCGCCGGGCGGTCCGGCCAGTTGCTCGCCGCCGCTCGGACGATGTCGCCGAGCGCCGGCGGCGGGAATGCCTGGTCGGCGGGGTCGAGCGACCATGGGGGCAGCGGTGCCGGCAACGCCACCGGCAGAGAGGTCTCCGTCACGAGACACCCTTCCCTTCAACGCCGTAGTGGAAGCGGACCTTGGGTTTGGCTCCGGCGCCCATCCGCCGGTAGAAGCCGATGCCGAGCTCGTTGTGCGGAGGGGTCTGCCACTCGGCCCAGCCGCATCGACGGGCGACGGCGAACTCCCGCAGCCGCTCGAAGAACATGCGGCCGAGCCCCATCCCCCGGTACGGCTCCTGGAGGTAGAGGCAGTCCATGTAGGCGAACGGTTCGGCGCTCCAGGTGGCGTAGTCGATGGTGACGGTCATGAAGCCGCAGGGCTTCCCGCCGTCCGTCGCCACCCAGCCGTGCAGCGCCGGCTGCTCCGAGAACAACGCCGTACGCCAGCGCTCGACCTGGCCGTTCTCACGGAAGTCCGCCTTCTCGTATGCCGCGTGCTCGCGGCACAGCGCCAGCAGCGCGTCCAGGTGGCACGGCTCGATCGGCTGCACCTTGATGTCGCGGATGTCGCGGACGACGCGGCTCATACCCACCCCGAGAAGGTCGTGGCCAGGTACGCGTCGAGCGAGGCCTGGTCGAGACGGCCCTGCGCCAGCACGGTGTTGACCCAGGCGTCGCGCTCGAACTTGATGACCTCGAGCTCCCAGACGCAGGCGATCAGGTCACGCTGGGCGAGGGGAGCGACCGTGGTGTTCCCCTCGGCGTCGACCGCCGTGCCGCGCACCCAGTGCTTGAGCATGTTGGCGTCGTACCACTGGCTCACCAGCAGGTAGTCGCCTTCCTCCCCGTAGTGCAGGATCAGGAAGCCGACGGGGTGGTCCCCCTCCTGCGGGGGTTCGCGCAGCACCGAGGCGACCTGCTGCTGCAGCCACTCCGGCGCCGGGAGGGTGGAGCAGCGCTCCGGCTCCGCGAACATCCCGTACACCTTCAGAACCCGGCCGGACACATCCAGCGGTGGGAGCGCCTTGACCAGGCGCGGCGAATACGTCAGCGGGTTCACGTGACGGCGTTCCCCGCCCGCGGGTGGCCGGCCATCTCCATCATGCGCTCGTTCGCCTCCGAACTGGTTCAGATCGTCAATGCGGAAGGCGTCCATCCGCTTTACGACGCGTGCGGTATTCAACCTGGTCTCTCTTGACTGCGCCCAGAATGGCGATCCGTGAGAATGCTGCTCTTCTGTCCGTTTCGGCACTAATGGTTAGGGTTATCGCAGTGTTTGGTCACTGTTAACCTCAATCGTTCAGGCACCTTGAGGCCCGGTTGCCGATTTGCGCTGGAATCTGTTTTTGGACTCCATGTCCGTCTCCCCTTCCGGCCGGGGGCGCGGGCCTTCCCGGCGTGCCCGGGTGCGCTCCGGCTCCGACCGCGCCGGGGCGGCCCTCCTCCTGTCGTTCGTGCCATTGCTGCTGTTCAGGCGGGTGCCGACACGACGGTGAGCCGCTGCCGGCAGGCAAGGTCGGCCTCGGCGGGAATTTGCCTCCGGCGATCCCACATCGGCCGTGTTGAATAGTCGTTCGGACCTGAGCAATCGTCAATCCCTTTCGAGGATTGGGTCATTGGAGCGGAGCGGCTCCCGGGATGACCTGCCGGCCGGAGACCGGGCCGTCGGCACTCGTGCACATTTAGGTCGGCGCCGATGGATCATGTCAAGCATTGGCGGTCGAGTCCCAAGTGATGAGATCCGAAGCATCAGTCGCCATATGGCTGCGCCATCAAACCGTAAAATCAAGGCTCTTGACCATGTGTCAAGTGCCACATGATCTTGCATGGTGATCATCGTGCGTGCAAGGATCCACCTGCCCGCCAGAGGGCTCTGCGCGTCACCGCTGCCGGAGCCTGCGTGCAGGGTCCGCTTCCGCGGGTGCCGGCTCGACGTTTGACCTCGTCGAGCTGAATGCTCCTTGACCGATGCGGCGCGTTCGGCCGCCTTGCCGACGTCATGGCGCCGGACCCTGTTGCCTGTTCGCGGACATTGCGAAACCCCCGGCGCACCCGGGCGGGGGCAAGGCGGGTGAGGTGGCGGGGCTCGGCGGGGCGTTCCCAGGGGCGGCGCGGGCCCTCGGCCAGTGGGCGGGCGAGGTGGAGCCGGGTAAGGGCGGCGGCGATCAGCCAGGCCATCGCCTCGGCGATGCCGTGGTGACTCCCCTACGACCACAGCCTCCTGCCGACCGGGGGCGCCACCCGCGAAGAGGGCCTGGCCTACGCCCACAGCGCCGGTGCGGTGTGCACCGACGGAGTGCCTCCTCGACCCGCCGCCCCCTGCGCCGGCCGTGCAGCCCGGTGCCGGGCTCGCGGCATCGCCACCGGGCCGTCGCCCCGCCGGGATCCCCGACGCCGCTTCCGCGCGACGACGATGGTCTACGGCCATCCGCACATCCCGTGCACCACCTGGCGCGAAGGCGTCCGCTTCGGGGAGGCACCGGTGGGGTGCCCCCCACGAGTGGCGCGGACGGCCGCATCCACCTGCGCGGTTGCGTCAGCCCCTGCCGGACCGAGTGGACGCCAGGTGACAGGCAGTCTGCTCCCCGGCCCGGCAGTCGCCGCCAGGAGTTCACCGGACGCGCTTCCGCCCCGCTGCCGGCAGGCACGTGACCGGGCACCGCCGCGGCCGGCCGGAGCAGCGTCGAAGTGCCTGTCGTGGTGGTCGGGGGCACAACCGCCCCCGGAACTGTGGTGACCCGCCACATACGCCACTGACCTGCGTGTTCCTACGGTGTGTCGCCACGGAAACGTCCCCGCCAACTGTCCGGAGGTGGTACTCATGGCCGCCCCGGCATCCGCCCCGCCCACGCCCAGTTCACTCAAGCAAGCGCATCGTCGCCGCGAGCCTCATCGCGACCACCGTCGAGTGGTACGACAACGCACCCGATCAGGGCTACCAGCTGCGGTTTCGCTGTCATCGGCCGCCCGAAGTCAGCACCGGGCCAGCACGGGAAACTCTCGTGCTGGCTGCGCGACGAGGTCATGGCTCTCCGGCCGGCCGCCGACCGACGACAGGCACAGGGACGGTCACTCACCGTAGCGCAGGAGCCCGAAGGCGTGACCGTGCCGGCCGACGGCGCGTACATCAACACCGGGCTCGTCGTCCCGCACCGCAAACGCCCCGGACGAGCCCTGCTGCCCGGCGAAGAGGAGGGCGACGCCGAACACCGACGGGTCCGGGCCCGCCTCAAGCGTCCGTGAGATCCCCCCGACCGGTGATCCGAGATCATTCCACCGCTCAAGATGCACTTTCGACACACGGCCTGACGGTGTCCGACCAGGTCCCGTGCCGTGCCTCGTCCCGGACACGACCGCGACCCCGGGCATCCGTACAGGACGGAGGGGGAACACGGAGGGGGAACGTGGAGCGCGGGGGACCGGGCAGGGTGAGTCGGTCAGCAGCCGGGGATGCCGGGGGCCGGGTCGGCGCCCACGTTCACGTTGCCGCCCCACATCCACACGTTGCTGTAGATGTGGCCGATGTCGTAGTCGATGACGGTGCCGAAGTACCAGACGTCGGTGCCGTAGCTGCCGACCTTCACGTACTGGCCGCGCGTGTAGCACGCGACGCCGGCCTCGGTCACCTTCGTCGTGGTGCCCCAGATCCGGCTGCTGGTGTTGGGGGCGTCGCGCAGGTTGCTGTGCGCCTGCACGGTCGCCGCGTAGCCGTCGGTGCTGGGGGGCGCGGCCTCGGCGGTCCCGGCGGTGCCGAGCAGGGAGAGGGCCGCGCCGAGCGCCAGCCCGGCAGCCGCGGTCGACACACTTCGTTTGGTCATGAGCATGCTCCTCGGTTCGGTCGCGGGATCAACGGAATCAGCAGGGCGCGACGTCGGGGGACGGGTCGGCGCCGACGTTGACGTTGCCGCCCCACACCCACACGTCCCCGTAGAAGTGCGCCGGTGTCGCGTCGTCGTCGAAGACGTTGCCGTAGTACCAGACGTCGGTGCCGTAGTTGCCGACCTTCACGTACTGGCCGCGCGTGTAGCACTCGATGTACGCCGTGCTCAGGAACTCGGTGGTGCCGACGAGCCGGCTGTTCGTGGTGGCGCCCGCCCGGATGTTGCTGCCGGCCTGGACGGTGGTGTTCACGGCTTGCCCGGCGGCCTCCGCGCTGCCGGCCGTGCCGAGCAGGGAGACAGCCGCGCCGAGCGCCAGTCCCACTGCCGACAGCCTGGTGGACCGCTTCGCCATTGTTTTCCCCTTTGCCGCTTTGGTGGATGCTTGCTGTTCGGCTCTACGACGGAAGGGGCGGTGCGTCCGTATGACAGTGTCGCGGGCCACCTTCGCGAATGTGTTTCCTGTCAGAACGGGCAGTCGCTGACGTGCGCCAGGTGCTCGTCCCCCGTGATGTACACGTTGTTCACCCAGCCCCACTGCCGGCTCGGTGACTCCAGGTAGGTCCACCACCGGCTGCTGTAGCCAGAGTCGTTGATGAGCTCTCCCCGCTTCTGGCAGTAGGCGGTCACGGTGGTCTGGGACACCGTTGCCACGACCTGGCAGTTCTGACGGGAAGGGAAGGTCTTGCACTGCTCGAAGGGGGCTCCCGAGGCGGCGTTGCGTACGTTGACTCCGGTCGCCCACACGTGGACCTCCGTGAAGTCCATCGCCGCCGCCTCGGCAGCGGCGGGCTGCGCGGTCGCCGTCGCGGTCGCGGGACCTGCCAGCGCCGCGGCGGCGGCGAGGAAGGCCGTGGTCAGCCCTCTGAGCATGCGTGGTGACGTGTTCGTCATGGTGGAGGCATCTTCCGGCAGGTGGTCGCGGGCGGCGGGTGCCGCGCCGTTCACACCAGCGACGGGGGGTGGTCGCCTCTCGTATGAGTACGGCACCGCATCGCTCGCCGTACGGCGGCTGCCTCAGTGCCCCGGAGTGTCCCGTGGCTCCAGGGGCTCCAGGGGCTCCAGGGGCTCCAGCGCCTCGCGGGTGCCGAGCCGGTGGAAGACCTCGTACGCCTCCTGCTCGAACTCGCGTCCCCTTCCGGTCTCGCCCTGGGCCAGTGCGGCGCGGGCCAGGTCCCGCAGGGTGCGGGCACGCCACAGCGGCAGTTGCAGCTCGTCCCACAGGCCGAGGGCCTGTCGCAGGGTCTCGGTCGACGTCTCCCAGTCGGACGCGACGAGGTGCCACTCGCCGATGGTGCGCAGGACGAGGGCCTCGCCGAACATGTCCTGACGCTCGCGGGTGATCTCCAGACACCGGTCGAGCCGCTGCCGGGCCTCGGCCATCCGGCCCTGCCGGAACTCGACCTTGGCCAGGGACTGGCTCGCGTACATGACGCCGTAGGCGTCGTCCGTCTCCTCGAAGATGGCGAGGGACTGCCGCAGGAGGGTCTCCGCACCCGCCAGGTCCCCCCGCGCCCGGTGACACAGGCCCAGTGAGCGCAGCGCGAGCGCCTCGCCGTGCCGGTCCCGGGCGGTGACGTACAGACGGTGGGCGCGGGAGAGGGCCTCCCACGCCTCGTCGTCGCGGCCCTGTTCCCGGTGCACGTACCCGATGCCGTACAGCACATGGGCCATGGACAAGGTGTCCTCCGGCTCCCGGTACTGTTCGAGCGCCGAGGTCAGCAGGGGCAGCGCCTCGTCGAAGCGGGCCTGTTCACGGCGGGCCGCACCCATGCCGGCCCGCGCGTCCGCGCAGCCGATGCGTACGGATCGCTCCTCGAACAGCCGCAGCGCCAGGGCGAAGAACGCGTGCGCCTCGTCGAAGCGGTCCTGCTCCAGGCGAAGTTGGCCGAGACCGTTCAGCAGCCAGGCCTCCCCCTCGACGTCCCCGCCACGGCGTACCGCCGCCAGGGCCACGTCGTGGGAACGGGACCAGGCGTCGAACTGGTTGTAGAGGGCCACGGAGGCGGCCATGAGGGTGGCGGCGAGTTCGCGGGCGGCGTCGAACATTCCGTGGTCCGCGCAGTGGATGACGGCGGCCAGCAGGCACGGCTGCTCAGCGGCGAACCACGCGGCCGGCTCGTCCGTCAGGTGGGCCCACGCTTCCGTCGGTGGGGCCGACCCGTCCGAGACCCTCGCGGTCCGACCCGCGACCTGGGCCGACCCGCCCGCAGCGTGCACCACCCCGTCCACCTCCCGCGCGGCCCCGCCCGCGACCTGCGCCGACCCGTCCACGACCCGCGCCGGCCCGGCGGTCGTGGTGACCGGGAGGAGCCGGGACGCGCCGCCCGGGCCATGGGCCGCCGCGACGCGGGCCATGTCCAGCCAGCGGGCGACCAGTCTGCGGACCGCCGCCTCCCGTCCCTCCCTGGCCTCGTCGGCCAAACAGCGCTCCCGGGCGTACTCGCGCGCCAGATCGTGGATGCGGTAGCGCGTTCTGCCCGTCTCGTCGGTGGCCACGACCTCCACGAAGTGGCAGTCCACGAGTTGTTCGACCGCGTCCTCCGCGTCGTCCTCGCTCACGTCCAGGAGCGGCCCGGCGACCCACGCGGCGAAGTCGGGCAGATCCATCAGGGCCAGGCGGCGCAGCGCGCGCTGCTCCTGCCTGTCCAGGTCCGCGTAGCCCAGTCCGAGGCTCGCGCGCACTTCCAGGTCGCCCGCCTGCAGTTCGTCCAGTCGGCGGCGCTCGTCCCTCAGGCGCGACGCGAGCCGCGCCGGTGTCCAGTGGGGGCGGGCGGCGAGCCGGGCACCGGCGATACGGACGGCGAGCGGAAGCCGACCGCACAGCGCGACGATCTCGGCGGCCCGGTCGGGCTCCAGGGCGGGCCGGGTCGGACCGGCCACGCGGGCCAGCAGGTCCAGTGCCTCCGTCTCGGACGGCACCCCCAGATCGAGGTGGGCGGCGCCCTCCAGGGCGATCAGCCGGCGGCGGGCGGTGATCAGCACGGCCGAGCCGCCGCCCGGCGGGAGCAGCGGGCGCAGCAGGGCCTCGCTGACGGCGTTGTCGAGGATGAGCAGGACCCGGCGGCGCGCCATGTGCGTGCGGTACAGCCCGAGGAGGTCCTCCTCGTCGCGTGCCGGGCTCTCCGGGTCCACCCCGAGGGCGCGCAGCAGTCGGGCCAGGGCGTCCGCGGTCCGTACCGGCTCGGAGTCCGAGGCACGCAGGTCCACGAAGAGCTGTCCGTCGGGGAAGAGCGCGGCGGTGCGATGGCCCACGTGGACGGCCAGGGCGGTCTTGCCGGTGCCCGACCGGCCGGAGATCACCCCGATGGGCGGCGCGGTGCGCAGCGGGTTGCGCGCCTCCTCGAGGAGGGCGGTCGCCCAGGCCGTTTGTTCGGTACGGCCTACGAAGTCAGCCACGTCGGGCGGGAGTTGGTTGGGCGCCGGATGACCGGTGTCGTCGTGGGACCGCTCGGAACGGCGGGTCGCCGGTGTGTCCTCGTCCGAGCGCGGGGGAGCCACCGCCGGTGCGGGCACGGGTCCCTTCCCGGCGGGCGCGGCTTTTCGGGCAGCCGGCGCTCCCAGCACCGTCGTGTCCGCCCGGAGCAGGGCCTGGTGCAGCGCGCGCAGTTCCGGGCCGCAGTCCACGCCCAGTTCCGTACGGAGCAGACGGCGGCCCTCGTCGTAGCAGCGCAGCGCGTCGGGCATCCGGCCGGCGCGGAACAGGGCGGTCATCAGCTGGCCGCGCGGGCGCTCCCGGAGGGGGTGGGCGGCGACGTGGGCGACGAGTTCGGAGACGAGATCCGTGCGCCGGTCGAGGTCCAGTTCGGCGGAGAAGCGGAGCTCTGTCGCCTCCAGCCGGAGTTCCGTCAGACGCATGGCCTCGACACGGGCGAAGGACTGACCGAGCCCTTCCAGGGCGTCCCGGCCACGCCACAGGCGCGACGCCGCCTGCAGGATCCCGACAGCCTCCTCGGCCCGCCCGGCGGCGGCCGCCTTCCGTCCGGCCGCGAACGCCACCTCGAAACACCGGGCGTCCACGGCGGAGGGCGGGAACTCGGCGACGTAACCCGGGGAGCGGGTACGGATGGCCTCCGCGCCCTCCGTACCGGCCAGGGACCGGCGCAGCCCGGAGACGTGCGAGGCGACGAGCGCCCGCGCGGTGGCGGGCGGCTCCTCCTCCCAGACCAGGTCGACCAGCCGCTCGACGGACAGCACCTCGCCGAGATGCACGACGAGAGCCGCGAGGATCACGGTCGGTTTGGCGCCGTTCAGCGCGATCCGGTGTCCCCCGCTCACCACCTCGACCGGACCCAGAAGGCAAACGTCCACCGTGTCCCCCGATTTCACGTTTCCGCGGTCGGGGACAATTTATCGGCCCCCGGGGACACTCACGCCGGACACCGGACCACCGGTTTCACAGCTGGCCGATGTGGCCTACGGGGTGGCCGGAACCCATCAGGTCTGCCGGTGCGGGTGGCCCGTTCCCGGCGCTGCATGCGTCCTGCAGAGGATCTGCATCGATCCTGCATCGCCCGCCTCCACGCTGTGAGCGTGACGGACATCATCCTTCTCTCGGACCCCCGGGTCGCCGCCACGCGTGTCAACGAGAACGGTGAACCCCTGGTCGACGCCCGGGAGGTCGCCGCACTGCGGGTCGACACGCGGAAGACCGACCACGACGGCTCGTACGCACATCTCAGGGCCGACGTGCTGCGCCGGCTCCTGCTCGCACAGGACGCGCTGCCTCCGGGCATCCGCCTGCTGATGGTGGAGGGTTTCCGGCCGCCCGCCCTGCAGCGCCGCTACTTCGACGCCTACGCGGCGACGCTGCGCGCGGCGCATCCGGACGCCGGAGCGGACCGGATCCGCGAGCTGGCCAGCGCGTACATCTCGCCCCCGGAGGTCGCCCCGCACGTCAGCGGCGGCGCGGTGGACCTGACGCTGTGCACGGACGACGGTGCCGAGCTGTCCCTCGGTACGCAGGTCAACGCCACCCCCGAGGAGAGCGAGGGCGGCTGCCGCACCGCCGCGCTCAACATCGACGCCGACGCCCGTGCCAACCGGGCGGCGATGGGGCGGGCCATGACGGCCGCTGGGTTCGTCAACTACCCCACCGAGTGGTGGCACTGGTCGTACGGGGACCGGTACTGGGCGCTCCTGACCGAAGCGCCGACGGCCAAGTACGGTCCCGCCTCCCTGAGCCCAACCACAGTCTGAGACAGCCGGACCCCGGGGGAACACCGTGGAGAACACCTGCATCGCGACGACGATGACCACGTCGTCCAAGACCTCCGACACCACGACGCCGAGCACGACCACGGCGGCCTTCACCGACCACATGACCGCCGCCGAGTTCGACGAGGCGTTCACCGCCGTGATGCCGAGGCTGCGGCGCAGGCTGCTGGCCCTGACCGGCAATCCGTACGACGCCGACGACCTGCTGCAGGAGACGTACCTGAGACTCTCCCGCCGGGCACGTGCCCACACCCTGACGCGTCAACAGCAGCCGTACGCCTACACCTGCGCGGCGGCGCTGAACCTGCTGCGCGACCTGTGGCGGCACCCCTCGCGTCAGGAGCGCTGCACCGACCGGCTGCCGGAACACGGCTGGGACGGCGGTTTCGCGAGGCGGGAGGCCGAGGCGGTGACGGCCGCGCTGCTGCGCGGGCTGTCCCCCAAGGAGGCGGCGGCCGTGATCCTGGTCGACATCGAGGGCCTGACCCACGACATGGCGGGGGAACGGCTCGGCGCCCACCGCGGCACGGTCCAGCGCAACCGTATGCGCGGCCTCGCCAAGATCCGCGCCGCGCTCGACGCATAGGAACCGGCCGCCGCACCGGCCGCCTCCTCCACGACGACAACCGACGACGACCGGCAGCAACCGACGACACGCGCGACGGCAGCACGACCGACTGCCGGACGCCACCGACCCGTACAGCGCCCGCGCACGTCGCACCGACCACACAAGGGGGAACCCCATGCGCCGCACCAACCTCACCCTCGCGACGGCGGGAGGGCTGCTGCTCGCCACCGCGCTGACATGTACCGGTACGGCGATGGCCGCCCCGTCGCCGGTCTCCTCGACGGCCGTGGCCGCCGCCGGCTGCCGTCCCCTGGCGGACGCGCCCGCCCGGGCACAGGCGATCGTCAACGCCGCGTGCTCACAGATCGGGGTGCCGTACTCGTGGGGCGGCGGCTCCGTCCACGGGCCGACGTACGGTCAGGACTACCCCGGCGGCGGCCCCGGCGCCCACGACAGCCAGGTGAAGGGCTTCGACTGCTCGCACCTGGTGCAGTACGCGGCGTGGCAGGGAGCGGGCATCGCCCTGCCCGAGGGGACGTGGAACCAGGCCAAGTGGAGCGGTGCCACCGCCCGGTTCACCCGCGCCCAGGGGATCGCTCCGCTGCAGCCGGGCGACCTGCTGCTGTGGGGGACGGACCCGGCCGACCTCGGCAGCGTCCACCACATCGCCGTCTATCTCGGCAACGGCAGGATGGTCGAGGCCCGGGAGTCCGGGACGCTCGTGATGGTCAGTGACGTACGGCTCACCTCCCAGTACGCGGGGGCCCTGCGCATCGCCGGCGCCGCGCAGCCGCCCGCGGGCACCAAGCGGTTCATGACCTGGGGCACCGATGTGAGCCTGCGTGCCGATCCCGGCACCCGGCAGCCTCCCGTGGGCCGGCTGCCCGGCCCCACGGCCGTGGACGTGCTCTGCCAGGCACGCGGGGAGTCGGTCACCGCCGAGGGCTACACCAACGACGCCTGGTCCTACCTGCCGCAGTACAAGGCATGGATCTCGAACATCTACATCAACGACCCGGCGGCCTGGCTGCCCGGGGTTCCCACCTGCTGATCCACGGGGTCGGCACACCACATCCCTCCCACACCTGACACCTCGCACACCCGACATCTCTCACAGAGGAGACTCCGCCATGCGCACACTCAAGCGCACCAAGTCCATGGGCCTGCTCGTCGCCACGGTCGTCGCTGCCGGGCTGGTCCCGCTCACGGCCGGCACGGCCGGCGCCGCCCCGGTCGCCGCAGCCGCGGCCACCGGTTCCTGCCCGACCGCCGGCACGGTGACCCAGGGGTACCACTCCGGCCACGACGGCGTCGACATCGCCAACAACCGCGGTACGCCGATCTACTCCACCGGGGCCGGCACCGTCATCGTCTCCGGCACCGCCAGCGGCTACGGCCAGTGGATCCGCATCAGGCACGACGACGGCACCGTCACCGAGTACGGCCACATGTACGAGCGTCTCGTCTCCGTGAACCAGCGGGTGAACAGCGGTCAGCTGATCGCGCGCATGGGCTCCGAGGGCCAGTCCACCGGGCCGCACCTGCACTTCGAGGCGCACGCCTCCACGGCCAGCACCCGGGGCATGGACCCCGTCTCCTACCTGTCCGCGCGCGGTGTGAACCTGCCGTGCACCCCGGGCAGCGGAACGCCCGGCACCAACTTCACCACCTGGGGCACATCGGTCCGGGTGCGCCAGGAGCCGCGGCTGAACGCGGCGGTCGTGCGCACGCTGACCGGGCCGACTGCGGTCTACGTGCAGTGCCAGACGCGCGGCGACTCGGTCACCGCCGAGGGCCACACCAACGACGCCTGGTCCTACATCCCGGCGCTCGGCGGCTACATCACCAACATCTACATCGACCACCCCGCCGCCTGGCTGCCGGGGGTGAACCAGTGCTGACCGTCCCCCTGAGCCGTCTCCGCGCCGGCACGAAGGGTGCCGCGGCGGTCGCGCTGGCCGCCGGGCTGCTCCTCTCCCCCGCCCTCACCTCGTCCGCGCAGGCCGCCGACTCGGCGCCCTGCACCCCCGACCCGGACTACAGGGGCATGTTCCGGTGCCCGATCTGGGGCTCGAACGTCAACCTGCGGTCCGCCCCCGACCCGCAGGCCCCGGTCGTCGCCACGTCGCCCGACGGCGGCTTCCTCAGAGTGCAGTGCCAGGTCAAGGGCGGCCGTGCGACCTACGGCGACTACTGGCACACCTGGTGGGTCAAGACCCCGGCGGTGGGCATGGCCCCGTCCGCGTACATGAGCGAGATCTTCCTCGTCGGAGGCGGCAACGACGAGCGGGACTCGGGTCTGCCGAATTGCTGAGCGACGGCCCGCGCCGACCGGATGCCCCCGGGACCCCGACAGGTTCCCGGGGGCATCCGGCGTCCGGGCTCTCATACGGCACGGGACGTACCCCCGTCCTACGTGTGGTGCGGGCGACGCATCTCCGGCTCCACCTCCACCACCTCCCTCTCCACCGATCCCGAGGACAACCATGATCATCTTGAGCAGCGCACGGGGCGCGGTACGGGCGGGCGTGCTGACCGCCGCCCTCGCCGCGCTCCTGTGCACCACCGCGACCACCGCCTCCGTCGCGTCCGCCGAGTCTCCCTCGCCGCGCCCGGCGACGGTGCAGGCCGACGTGCCGGCCGGGGTGACGGCGGGCGTCGCCGTCTTCGACCGCCAGACCGGCACCTTCACCGAACAACTGAACAGCGCCGCGCAGTTCAGGTCCGCGTCCGTGGTGAAACTGCTGATCGCCCTGGACGTGCTCTGGAACCGCAGCCCCGGCGCCCTGTCGGCCGCCGACCGGGCCCGGATCGACACCATGCTGCGCGGCAGCGACGACACGGCCGCGAGCACGTTCTGGTCGAACAACGGCTCGGGGGCGATCGTCGACCGGATGGTCACCCGGCTCGGCCTGACGGACACCGCCCGGCCGCCGTCGACCCACCCCGGCTACTGGGGCTACACGGCTCTCTCGGCCCGTGACACCGTGAAGATCTACCGCCATCTGCTGGACTCCGCCCCGGCGGCGACACGCGACTACCTCCTCGGCGGCCTGCGGCAGTCCACCCGCTGCGCCACCGACGGCTACGACCAGCACTTCGGCATCGCCGGCTCCTTCAACCGCCCCTGGGCCGTCAAGCAGGGCTGGTCGGGCTTCAGTTCGGGCGGCTGCACGGCGCCGACCACGAAGGCCGCGAAGGCCGCGAAGGCCGCTGGGGAACCGGCGGGAACGGCCGCCGCCCGGACGCCGGCGGGCGCCGACGCCGTGGACCTCTCCCGTCCGGCACTGCACACGACGGGTGTGGTGGGCGCGGGTGACCGTTCCATCGTGGCGGTCCTCACCCTGCACCCCAGCGGAACGTCCTACGGCAAGGCCTACACGGACATCGGCCGGCTGACCCGTTCGCTGAACGTCCCCGGCGCCTCCCGCCCCGCCGGCACATGGATCGGCACCTGGGGCAGCGGGGTCCGGGTCCGCACCCAGGCGACGACCGAGTCCGGGGCGATCACCACGCTGCCCGCCGGAGTCGAGGTCCTGGTCGGCTGCCAGAAGCGCGGCCAGCAGGTCAGCCAACCGCCCTACGTCAACGACTGGTGGGCCCACCTGCCGCAGTACAGCGGCTACATGACCAACATCTATCTCAGCGTGCCGGAGAACCAGGTGCCCGGAGTGCCGGTCTGCTGACCGGGCCGGGGGGGGAACGGCCCGGGGCTCATACGGCGAGTACCGACTCGCCGTCCCGTCGTGGGACAACCTTCGGACAAGGAGAACTGTGATGAACAAGCGTGCACTTGGAGCCCTGGCCACGGCGGCGGCGATCGCCTGCGTACTGACGGCTGCGCCGACGGCCTCGGCCGCAGAGGTTCCGCCGGGTTGCGACAAGGGCTACTTCTGCATCTACTCGGGTGACTCCGGGACGGGTCGGCTCGTCCTGAAGTCGGACGGCAACTGGTCGGGCAGGGTGACCGGCCAGTCCATCTTCAACAACGGCGCACCCCTTCCCGGCCTCGACCACATCCAGGTCGAGTGGAAGGGCATCGGCAGCGGCTCGGAGTGCGTCCACCACTACCCCGGACCGGGCCACTACGGCCTCAACTTCCAGCACGACGCCGTCATCAACAAGGTGACATGGCGCGGAGAGTGCTAGGGCTTGTTCAGAAGTGATCTTCTGAGGTCCTCATGGGCGGTGTGCAAGCCGAAGTCGCCGGGTACCCGGACGGCCGCCAGTACCGTGCTGGACAGCTTCTGCCTCGCGACAGGGGCCGGTTCCGGACGGCCTTGCAGCCGGTGATCACCGCCGGGCCGGCGTCGGGGCCGCCGTCGTCGAGGCCGACGAATCCCAGGCCGGCGACGGCTTTGAGCCCGGCTTCCCGCAGCTTCCGAGTGAGTTCGGCGTGCCGGCAGGCGGCGATCTCCGAGGTGCGCCCGGGGCGGGCCGCTGAGATCCACAGCGGTCGGCCCCGGGCGACGGTGAGGGCTATCACGAACAGGCCGTGGCATTCGTTCCTGCCGGAGCAGTTCTTCCGGTTCTTCTTCCCGAGGGGTTCCGGCGCCGCGGCGGCATGCAGCCGGCCTGGGACTTCGCCGACCCCGTCCACGCAGGCACCGGCACCGGCCCTCACGTCCGCACGCCCAACCTGCCGGCCTCCGTCATCCGCCTGCAGAAGAGCCCCATCACGGTCCAGACCAAACGTTCCTGATCAGCACAATCCGGACAGTTCCGCACCGGGCCCCTCGAGCGCCTTCGGCAGGTCACCACAGCAGGCCATGGATGCCGGGCGCACACGACCCACCCGAACTGTGGTGCCCCACCACATACGCCCCTGACCTGCCGTTTCCTACGGTGTGGCGACACCGAAACGTCCCCGTACCCGCCTGGAAGTGGTGCACATGGCCGCCGCAACAACCTCCCCCACACCACCCAACTCCCTCAAGAGGATCGTCGCCGCGAGCCTCATCGGGACCACCATCGAGTGGTACGACTTCTTCCTCTACGGATCCGCAGCCGCGCTGGTCTTCAACGAGCTCTTCTTCCCCGAGTCCGACCCCCTCGTCGGAACTCTTCTGTCCTTCCTGACCTACGCGATCGGTTTCGCCGCCAGGCCGCTCGGGGCGCTCGTCTTCGGGCATTACGGCGACCGGCTCGGCCGCAAGAAGCTGCTGGTCCTGAGTCTGCTGCTGATGGGCGGTGCCACCTTCGCCATCGGTCTGCTGCCGACGCACGCCTCGATCGGTACCGCCGCGCCCGTCCTGCTCACCGTGTTGCGGCTCGTCCAGGGCTTCGCGCTCGGTGGCGAGTGGGGCGGGGCGGTGCTGCTGGTCTCGGAGCACGGGGACGCCGGGCGGCGTGGGTTCTGGGCTTCCTGGCCGCAGACCGGAGCGCCCGCCGGGCAGCTGCTCGCCACCGGGGTGCTGGCCGCGCTGACCGCCCTGCTCTCGGATTCCGCCTTCCTCGCATGGGGCTGGCGCATACCGTTCCTGCTGTCGGGCGTACTGGTGGTCGTCGGCCTGTGGATTCGTCTCTCTGTCGATGAATCCCCTGTCTTCAAGGCCGCGTTGGCCCAGGCCGAGGCCCGTAAGACCGCCTCCGCCGTCGCCGAGAAGATGCCGCTGGTCGCCGTCCTTCGTTATCACTGGCGCGATGTGCTGATCGCGATGGGCGCCCGTATGGCGGAGAACATCAGCTACTACGTCATCACCGCCTTCATCCTCGTCTACGCGACGACGGCGGCGGAGCTGAGCAAGCAGACGGCGCTCAACGCGGTACTGATCGCCTCGGCCGTCCACTTCGCGGTGATCCCCGCCTGGGGCGCCCTGTCGGACCGGCTCGGGCGCAGGCCCGTCTACCTGATCGGTGCGGTCGGGGTCGGTCTCTGGATGTTCCCGTTCTTCATGCTCATCGACACCAGGAGCTTCGGAAACCTCCTCCTCGCCGTCACGGTCGGGCTGGTGTTCCACGGGGCGATGTACGCGCCGCAGGCGGCCTTCTTCTCCGAGATGTTCGCGACCCGGATGCGCTACTCCGGTGCCTCGATCGGCGCGCAGTTCTCCTCGGTCGCGGCCGGCGCCCCGGCGCCGCTGATCGCCACCGCCCTCCTCCACCGCTACGGCGGCTCCACACCGATCGCCCTGTACGTCATCGCCGCCGCGCTGATCACGGTGGTCGCGATCGGATGCGCGAAGGAGACCCGGAACCGGGATCTGGGGGACATCGGGGCCGGGGCGGGCGAGGAGGACGAAGGGCCTGCCGTACGGACCGCCGGCGCTCGTACGGTCTGAACCGACGCGGACGGGGCCGACGCGAGCGACGACGGAACAGCCACGCGCGGGAACGGTCCTCGGACGTTCCCGCGCGTGGCTTTCAGCGCGTCATCGCCGACAGCAGCCCGTGCAGCCGCAGCGCCAGCTGCACCTCCAGGGCCCGCTCCGGCGACTGCCAGTCCGCACCCAGCAGCCTGCCGACGCGCTCCAGGCGCTGCGCCACCGTGTTGACGTGGACGTGCAGTTCGTCCTTCGTCCGGGCAGGGCTCATCCCGCACGCGAAGTACGCGTCCAGGGTGCGCACCAAGTCGGTTCCCCGCCGCCCGTCGTACGCGACGACCTCGCCGATCGTGCGGCGTACGAACGCTTCGACGGCGCCGCCGGAACGGCCGTCCCCGCCGCCCGCGAGCAGCAGGCCCAGGAAGCCGAAGTCCTCCGCTGCGGCGCCTTCCCCGGAACGGCCGAGCAGCCGCAGCGCGTCGACGCAGCGGCGTGCTTCCCCGTACGCCCCCGCCACCGCACCGGGGCGGGCCGCGGGCGCGCCCACCGGTCCCGAGGCTCCGACCGTGACGGGATCGCGCAGGGCGCCTCCCAGGTGCTTGGCCGTCCGGCGGGCGAGGGCCGCGGCGCTGTCACCGCTGTCCAGCGGGAGCAGCAGTACGGTGCCGCCGTCGCGGGCCGCGGCGAGGCCCCGCCCGGTCGCCGCCAGGTGCGAGGCCGCGGACCAGAGCCGCCTGCGGTCCGCGCTCTCCCGCTCGGCGCCGGCCGTCCGCGGCGCTTCGACGCGGGCAGCGAGCACCACGTGAGGGGCGTCGAGGTCGGCGTGCAGCCGGGCGGCGCGTTCGCGCAGCAGGCGGGGGTCGCGGTCGGGGGCGTCGAGGAGGTCGTCGAGGAGTTCGCCCCGTACGCGCTGCTCGGCCTCGTCCGCCGAGCGCCTGGCCAGCAGCAGCAACGACGTCACCATGGCGGCGCGTTCGAGCGTGCGCTGGTCGACGGGGTCCAGGGCGGGGTGGCCGTGCAGGACGAGCGCGCCGAGGAGTTCCCCGCCGGCCGCTACGGTGGCCACCCAGTCGTCGCCGCGCCGTACCGCATGGCCGTCCGCTCCCGCCGGCTCCCCGTCCGCGGCCGTGAACTCCACCGTCCCGTCCAGCACTTCGGACACCGCGCGCGCCACGTCGTCGACGCCGCCGCCGCGCAGCACCAGTTCGGTGAGCCGGTCGTGCACGTCCGATGCGCGCTCGATGACGCCGCTGCGGTCACGGATGATCTCGTTGGCCCTCTCCAGTTCGGTGAGCGCGGAACGCGTCTCCGCCAACAGGTTCGCGGTGTCGATGGCGACAGCGGCATGCGCGGCGAACGAACCGAGCAGGGCGATCTGTTCGCGCTCGAAGACACGGGCGCGGCGGTCGGCGGCGAAGAGCACACCGATCACCTGGCTGCCGAGGGTGAGGGGTACGCCGAGGATCGCGACGAGCCCTTCGTCGCGTACGCCCGAGTCGATGGTCCAGGTGTGCTGGAAACGGGGGTCGTCGAAGTAGCTCTCGGTCGCGTAGGGGCGGGCGGTCTGGGCGACCAGCCCGCCGAGCCCCTCCCCCATGCCGAGCCGCAGTTGCTGGAAGCGCGCCGACACCGACCCTTCGGTGACCCGCATGTACGTGTCGCCCGCCACCGGATCGTTGAGGCTCAGATACGCGACCTCCGTGCCGAGCAGCGACCGCGCCCGCTGCACGATCGCCGCCAGCACGGCGTCCAGATCGCGCAGCCCGGCGAGGTCGTGGGCGGTCTCGTAGAGCGCGGACAGCTCGGCCTCGCGCCGCCGCCGCCCCTCCAGCTCGGCGCGCACCCGCAGCGCGTGGAGCTTCGCGGTCTCGAGTGCGGCGAGCGTCTCGGGCGTCGCGCCGTCCGCGCGGGCGACCAGCACGGGCCGCTCGTAGGCGTCGGCGGCGGCCCCGCGCGCGAGGAGTTCCAGGTACGGGGTTTCGCCGCCGCTCTGTGGCTGGTCGTGGGACATGGGCACACTCAATCAGCTAGTGAGCGGTCCAGCCGCCGTCGAGGGGCAGCGAGGTTCCCGTGATGAACGACGCCTGGGGGCCGCACAGATACGCCACGGCCTCGGCGACCTCCTCCGGTTCGAGGAGACGCTTGAGCGCGGTGTCCTTGAGCAGTACGTCGGCGAGTACGCGTTCCTCCGGCAGCCCGTGGGCGGCGGCCTGGTCGGCGATCTGCCGCTCGACGAGCGGGGTGCGGACGTACCCGGGGTTGACGCAGTTCGATGTCACGCCGTGCTCGGCGCCCTCGAGCGCCGCGGTCTTGGAGAGCCCCTCGAGGCCGTGCTTGGCGGCGACGTACGCCGACTTGTACGCGGAGGCGCGCAGCCCGTGCACGGAGGAGATGTTGACGATACGCCCCCAGCCCTGCCCGTACATGTGCGGCAGCGCCCCCCGGATCAGCCGGAACGGCGCTTCGAGCATCACGGTCAGGACGGTGTGGAAGACGTCCGGGGGGAACTCCTCGATGGCGCGCACCAGTTGGAGTCCGGCGTTGTTCACCAGGATGTCCGTGCCCGCCGCCGCCCGCTCCGCCGCGTCGAGATCGGTGAGGTCCAGGGTCCGCGGCTCCACCGCGCCCGCCAGGCCCTGTGCCTGCCCGGTGAGGGCGTGGAGCCCTTCCGCGTCCCGGTCCACGGCTCTGACCTTGGCGCCGGCGGCCGCGAGCCGCAGCGCGCAGGCGCGGCCGATGCCGCCCGCGGCCCCGGTGACGAGCGCGGTACGGCCGCCGAGGTCGGGTCCGGGTGCGTGCGGCGAGGCTGTGGTGGGCGCGGTCATGACCACGACACTAAGCAGCGCTCACCACACCACCCATGTGGTCGCGGCCCATACTTCAGAACTGCGTGGTGGGCTCGAACCATGTGGGTTCGTCGGTGAGGGCCTGCTTGATCCTCAGGAGGGAGAACTCGTCGAGGTCCGGGAGCGCGTCCACCGGGAACCAGGCCACGTCCAGCGACTCGTCGTCGTTGACGCGCGCCGCACCGCCGACGGCCCGGCACCGGAACGTGATGTCCATGTACTGACACCGGTCGCCGTTCGGATATTCGACCGGCTTCAGGGCCTGTACGAGAACGACGCGTTCCGCCACGCACTCCACGGCGGTCTCCTCGTACACCTCCCGCACGGCCGTCACCGCCGGCTGCTCCCCCGGTTCGGGGATGCCACCGATGACCGACCACTTCCCGGTGTCGGTGCGGCGTCCGAGCAGCACTCTGCCCGCCTCGTCGAAGACGATGGCGCTGACGCCCGGCAGGAAGAGGAGCTGGTGACCCGCGGTGGCCCGGAGCTCGCGGATGAATTCGGGAGTTGCCATGATCCGACCCTAACGGGCCGTTCCCGGGACGGAACGCACCCAAAACTCACCCTGAGCTCACTCCGACGTACGCCTGCGGGCCCGTACCCCACGGAGAGCGGCCCACCCGAGACCGGCTCCGGCGAGCGCCACCAGTACGCCCTCGGGAAGCGGGCCCAGCCGCGTCGCGGGGGTCAGCGAGGAACGCAGCGGCACCTCGGCGACCAGTGCGTCCGGTGTGAACATCTGCGTCTTCTGCACGACCTTGCCGTCCGGCCGGATGACGGCGCTGACCCCGCTGGTCACGGGAACGACGACGGCCCGGCTGTGCTCGACCGCCCGCACCCGCGACATCGCGAGCTGCTGGTAGGTCATCTCGCTGCGCCCGAAGGTGGCGTTGTTGCTGGGTACGGTGATGAGCCGGGCGCCGCCCGTGACGGTGTCCCGCACCGCCCAGTCGAAGGCCGCCTCGTAGCAGGTGGCAAGCCCCACCTTGGTGCCGGCGAGGTCGAAGACACCCACCTTGTCACCGGGTCCGAAGTCCCTGCGGACGCGGTCGGCGTCGGAGCTGAAGAGCCGTACGAAGGAACGCATCGGAATGTACTCGCCGAACGGCTGGACGTGCCGCTTGTCGTACGTCGCGACAGGGCCGCGCTCCGGGTCCCATGCGATCAGGGTGTTGCGCAGCTTGCCCTCGTCCGGCGTGAGCACCGCTCCGACGACCGTCGGGGCGCCGATCGCGCGCACGGCACGGTCGATCACCATGCGGGCGTCGCTGTTGCGGTAGGGGTCGAGGTCGGAGGAGTTCTCCGGCCACAGGACGAAGTCGGGCCGGGGCACCCTGCCGGCCGTGACGTCCTCGGCGAGCTCTTCCGTACGCCGTGCGTGGTTGTCCAGCACGGCGCGGCGCTGGGCGTTGAAGTCGAGGCCCAGCCGTGGCACGTTGCCCTGGATCGCGGCGGCCGTCGCAGTGCCGTCCTGCGCGGAGTTGTCGACGAGCGGCAGGGCGGCCAGGGCGGCCGTGACCGGTACGACGACGCTCAGTGCCGCAAGGGCCGCTCCCCCGCGCGGTACGCGGCGGGTCGAGCGGTACGTCCGGAACTGCCGCAGCGCTTCGTGGAGCCCGAAGCCGCACAGCACGACCGCGAAACCGAGGAAGGGCGTGCCGCCGACCGCCGCCAGGGGCAGGAAGACGCTGTCCGCCTGACCGAAGGCGATCTTGCCCCAGGGGAAACCGCCGAACGGCACGCGCGCGCGTGCCGCCTCGCCGAGGACCCACACGGCGGCGCCCCACACCGGCCAGAGCGGCAGTCGGGCCACCACGGCGATACCGACGCAGCACACGGCGACGAACAGGGCCTCGGCTGCGGCCAGCGCGAGCCACGGCACCGGGCCCACCTCCTCGCCCGTCCAGCTGAGCAGCGGCAGCAGGAAGCCGAGGCCGGCGAGGAGGCCGAGACCGAACGCGGCCCGGGCCCGCCGCCCGTGCAGACACCACCCGAGCAGGGCGAAGCCCGGCAGTACCAGCCACCACAGCGGACGGGGCGGGAAGCTGGCGTACAGCAGCAGACCGGAGAGTACGGCGGCCGCGGGGGCCGCGAGCCGGGTCAGCATGCTTCTCCCGCGCGAGGGGGCATCGGAGTGCGGGGCCAGCTGTGCTGCGGGCTGGTCCACGGCAGTGGGGGTGGCGCTCACGCAGCGGAGTCTACGGTGGCGGGGCGGGGGCCGGAGTGGGCGGCCTCGGCAGCTGAAGCAGCGTTCCCGCGCCACCCGTACCCACCTGGCCGTCCCTGCCCCTGCCGTGTGCGCCAGTCCCTGGCATCCGGCCGGTCCGGGCCGTGGCCGGCGGGATCCGTCCCAGGCCGGGGGCGAGGGGATGGCTGCACCGGCGGTACCGGCCGTACCGTTCCCGGCGTGCGAACGCGGCGCCCTCACCGGTGCCGCCGGCGACGTGCCCCCGGTGGCCGCGCCGTCCGGTCGCTGGGGACGGCGCAGCCGCTGCGGGGGCGAAGGCGCGGGCGCGCAGCCGTCGGCTGCGGCGCCCGCCCGGTGGTGCTTTCCTCCCCGGCCTTCCCCCGGCCCGGTCCCGGTTACGGGGTCTTGCCGGGCTTACGACGTCTTGCCGGCCGCGGCGGCGCGCAGACGCGCGCGGACGACGCGTACCGCCGTTTCCGCGTCGTCGACGGTCACCGTGAAGATCCGGCCGTCACCGAGACGCAGGACGACTCCCTCGCCCCTGCGGACGATCACGGCCATCCCCTTCTCGGGGCGCCAGCGGTAGCCCCAGCCGCCCCACTGCCGTGGCGTGACGCTCGGCGCGAATTCCGCGCCCACCACATGGGTGAGCGGTATGCGCCGACGGGGCAGGCCCATGTGGCCGCAGCGCACCTCGAACATGTCGCTGTCGATCCTGACCGCCACATGGACGAAGGCCAGGGTCCCGAACAGGATGAGCAGGCCGGCCGCCAGGCAGCCCACGACCGACATCAGCAGTGGGGCGCTCCAGGGGGAGCCGAAGGCCAGCTGGACGCCGAGCGCGATGCAGCCGCCGCCGGCGACCGCGAGCAGCCACTGCGCGCGGTTGGTCGCACGGCCGCTCCATACCGCGGGAGCGGGCTCTGCCCCGGGCACCGTACCGCGGGAGTGGTCACTCATACGAGCAGCGTACTCACGTTCCGCTTTCGGGGCAGCGCCAGGCCGGGCCACCGGGCCCGGTGGGGGTCAGCGCGCGACGTCGACCGTGTCGAGCAGACGGCCTTCGGCGTACGCGAGAGCGGCGCCGGGCAGCGCGGAGTGCCGGCCGCTGAGCAGCACGGTGAGAGCGGCGCCCGGCGCGGCCGCGGGGGCGGGCTGCGCGCCGATGCGGCGCAGCGCCTGGGCGGCCACGGCTTCGGCGGACCCGTGGAGCACGACGGGCGGCAGACCGTGCGGCCGGACGGCGGTGCGGATGCGTTCGGCGACCAGTTCGTAATGGGTGCAGCCCAGGACGACGGCCCTTGCCTCGCCGGGGGTGAGGGCGGCGGCCGCGGCGATGGCCCGGTCGACGGCCTCCTCGTCGGCATGCTGCACGGCGTCGGCGAGGCCGGGGCAGGGCACTTCGGTGACGTCGATGCCGTCGGCGAAGTCGCGGATGAGGTCGCGCTGGTAGGGGCTGCCGGTCGTTGCGGGGGTGGCCCAGATGGCGAAGGGGCCGCCGCCCACGGCGGCCGGCTTGATCGCGGGCACGGTCCCGATGACCGGGACGCCGGGCTCCAGCTCCGCGCGGAGCGCGGGCAGGGCGTGCACGGAAGCGGTGTTGCAGGCCACGATCAGCGCGTCGGGCCGGTGTACGGCGGCGGCCCGTGCCACGGCGAGCGCGTGCTCGGTGACGTCGGCCGGCGTACGCGGCCCCCAGGGCATGCCGTCGGGGTCGGAGGAGAGGACCAGATCGGCGTCGGGCCGCAGCCGACGTACCGCGGCGGCCGCCGCGAGCAGGCCGATTCCCGAGTCCATGAGCGCGATCTTCACCCGGTCACCATAGTCGACCGTCCTTGCGTCGGCGCCGGGGTGGGGCAGACTGCGGCGGATGAGCGCCATTGCCTGGATTGCCGTGGGATCGCTGGCCGCGTGGGTGTGGCTGCTGCTGGGCCGGGGTTTCTTCTGGCGCACGGACCAGCGGCTGCCGCGGCGCGAGGAGCCCGACGGGTGGCCGGATGTCGCCGTCGTCGTCCCGGCGCGCGACGAGGCCGGGGTACTGCCCGTGAGCCTGCCGTCGCTCCTCTCCCAGGACTATCCGGGGCGTGCGGAGATCTTTCTCGTCGACGACGGCAGCCAGGACGGTACGGGCGCGCTGGCGCGGGAGCTGGCCCGCCTGCACGGCGGGCTGCCGCTGACCGTGGTCTCGCCCGGCGCCCCGGAACCCGGCTGGACCGGAAAGCTCTGGGCCCTGCGGCACGGCATCGCGCTGGCCCGCGCGCGGGGGCCCGAGGGCGAACCCGAGTACCTGCTCCTCACGGACGCCGACATCGCACACGCCCCGGACAGTCTGCGCGAACTGGTGGCCGCGGCCGGTGCCGACGGTCTCGACCTGGTCTCCCAGATGGCGCGGCTGCGCGTCGTCAGCGCGTGGGAGCGGCTGGTCGTTCCCGCGTTCGTGTACTTCTTCGCGCAGCTCTATCCGTTCCGGTGGGTCAACAGGGCGGGGGCGCGGACGGCCGCCGCCGCGGGCGGCTGCGTGCTGCTGCGGAACGGGGCCGCGGCCCGCGCGCGCGTGCCCGACTCGATCCGGCAGGCGGTGATCGACGACGTGTCGCTCGCCGCGGCCGTGCAGCGCAGTGGGGGCGGGATCTGGCTGGGGCTCGCCGAGCGGGTGGACAGCGTGCGCCCGTATCCGCGCCTGGGTGATCTGTGGCGGATGGTCTCCCGCAGTGCGTACGCCCAGCTGCGGCACAGCCCGTCGCTGCTCGCGGGAACGGTCGCGGGGCTCGCGCTGGTGTACCTCGCTCCCCCGCTCACGCTGTGCGCCGGTCTGCTGTCGGTGGACGGCACGGCGGCCTGGGCGGGCGGCCTGGCCTGGGCGGTGATGACCGCTACGTACCTCCCCGTACTGCGCTACTACCGGCAGCCGCTGTGGCTCGCCCCGGCGCTGCCGTTCACCGCGGTCCTCTATCTGCTGATGACCGTCGGTTCCGCCGTGCAGCACTACCGGGGGCGGGGCGCGGCGTGGAAGGGGCGTACGTACCCCCGTCCCGAGGCCGCACCCGAGCGCTGAGCCTCGCGCCTGTCGCCGGGTCCCGCCGGGACTCCGGGGCCGTCACTTCCTGCCGGGCGTCCAGTTCATGCCCCACCCGTAGGCGTGGTCGATGGTGCGCTGCGGGCTGACGCCGCGCTCCGGTACCAGGTAGCGGGCTTCGCGGCGCACGGTCAGATCGCCGCCCTCGTTGGTGAGGAGGGCGAGCGCGGCGACGGTGGACGGCACGGTGCACTCGTCGAGCGAGAAGTCGATGGGGGCGCCGTGCTGCGGTGTGAGCGTGACCGTGGCGTGCAGGTCGGCGAAGGAACGCGCCCCTTCGTAGACGGCGACGAAGATGATGACGCGGTGGAGCTCGTCCTTGTGGTCGAGGTTGACGGTCAGGTTCTCGCCGGTCCTCACCGCCCCGGTGCGGTCGTCGCCGTCCAGGTGGATGTACGGCGGCTGGTGCAGCGAGCCGAAGGCGTTGCCGAGGGCCTGGACGACTCCCTTGCGGCCGTCGGCGAGCTCGTAGAGGGCGCACAGGTCGAGGTCGAGGTCGCCGTGCAGGGCCATGGCCCTGCCGAGTTTGGCGCCCCAGCCCTTGAACTGCTTGCGCACCTCCCAGTTGAGGTTCACGCGCATCGTGCCCGTGGTGCCGCCCTGCTTGGCGAGGGAGACGACCGGGGCTTCCTTGGTCAGCGTGACTTTGGTGAGGCGCACAGGAGCGGGGGGCGGGGCCGGAGCGGGGGGCGGGGCCGGGGCCGCCACCGGAGCCGGGGCCAAGGGCTGGACGGGGGCCGGGTCCTGCTGCCGGGGCTCGTCGACGCTGATGCCGAAGTCCCTCGCCAGACCCTCCAGTCCGCTGTCGTAGCCCTGCCCCACGGCGCGGAACTTCCAGGTGCCCTGCCGCCGGTAGAGCTCCCCGAGGACGAAAGCCGTTTCGACGCTCGCGTCCTGGCTGTCGAAACGCGCGATCTCGGTGCCGTTCACCGCGTCCAGCACACGTACGTAAAGCTCCGGCACCTGTCCGAAGGTGCCGCCGTCCGCCGAGGCCGCCACCACCACGGTCTCCACCGCGGCCTCCACGCGCGCGAGATCGACGGAGAGCGTGTCCGTCACGCTGTGCCCGGACGCCCTCTTCCCGTCGTGCCGGACCGCGCCCGAGGCGTGGGCGGGTGCGTTGTAGAAGACGAAGTCCGCGTCGGAGCGGACCTTTCCCGACATCAGCAGGAGGGCCGAAGCGTCGACGTCCGGGGCGCCAGGGCCTGAACGCCATCCCAATTCGATGCGCACGGCCTGTGCCGGCACCGGCACATTGGTTCCTTTAAGCATGGACATGATCGCCCCCATCACGGGTCCGGGTGTCTGGAGATTTATGTACGGTCAACCTATTCCTCCGCGCCCCACAGGCCCCCGGCGCCGGTCCGAAGATCACCCGGCAACCCCGGGTAACCCATGGCCAGTGCACCCTTTACATGATTCCAACGCCACACGGCGACCGTTTTTCCCAAGTTCGCTCGGATTGGGGATCCGTCATCACGCACAACTCGTAAAACAACCCTCTTATCTGGCTCCCCAACCAGAACATCTTCGGCTTAACTTAGGTGCCATGACCTCCCCCCGCGCCACCTACGGCGGCGGTTACTCCTCCGCCCCGTCCTTCCCGGACACTCCGATCTACGACTCCCTCGTCGCAGAACGGGGCACGCCCCAGATCGCTCCCATCCGGGTACCCTCCGCGTACGACACCGGAAACAGCTATCTGCCGGCTCTTCCGGCGGCGCTTCCCGCGCTCCCTTCGGCACCTTCCCACTACGCTCCCGCCCCTTCGTACGGCTACCCGCAGCAGGCCGCGCCCCAACCGGCGGCGCTCCAGCACGCGCCCGCGCCGTACATCCCGCAGCAGGCCACGGGCCCCCGTGGTTACCCGGGACCGCAGCAGTACCAGCAGTACCAGCAGCAGCAGCCGCGCCAGCCCGCCGCCGCCACCGGGTACGAGGCCATGCGCCCCGCGGCGCCGCGCCCGGTGCCCGCGGCCACGCCGTACGACGACCCGTACAACCACCAGTACCAGGGCCGGGGGTACTGACCGGCCGTACGACTGTCCGACCCGGCTGGCAGGATTGGCCGCATGCCGAATTCACTTCTCCATGCGGTCCATGTCTACCCGGTCAAGTCGGTGGCGGGGTGTGCGCCGGACGAAGTGAAGGTCGAACCGTGGGGTCCGGCCGGGGACCGCAGATGGATGCTGGTCGACCCGGCCGGCAAGGTGGTCACACAGCGTCCGCAGCCCCACCTCGCGCTGGTGCGGGCCGAACCCCTGCCCGACGGCGGGATACGGCTGTCCGCGCCCGGCCGCGAGGCGCTGAGTGTCGCCGTGCCGGAGCCGGCGGCCACCATGGTGGCGCACCTCTGGAAGGACGAGGTCGAGGCGGTCGAGGCGGACGCGGGGGCACACGCCTGGTTCAGCGACTACCTGGGCACCGAGGTGCGTCTCGTCCACCTCGACGACCCGGCACGCCGCCGCCCCGTCGACCCCGACTACGCGGAGCCCGGCGAGACCGTGAGCTTCGCCGACGGCTTTCCCCTGCTGGTCACCACCCTGGCCTCCCTCGACGCCCTCAACTCGCTCATCGCGCAGGGCGACCACTCCGACGAGGGGCCGCTCCCGATGAGCCGTTTCCGGCCGAACGTCGTCCTGGACGGCACCGCCCCCTGGGCGGAGGACGGCTGGAAGCGGATCGCGATCGGCGAGGTCGCCTTCCGCGTCGCCAAGCCCTGCGGCCGCTGTGTCGTCACCACCACGGACCAGCGGACGGCGGAGCGCGGCAAGGAGCCCCTGCGTACGCTCGCCAGGCACCGCCGCTCGGGCGACCGGCTGATCTTCGGGCAGAATCTCGTGCCGGAGAACACCGGGACCCTCCGGGTCGGCGATCCCGTCAGAATCCTCGAACAGAACCCCGTTCAGGACCTCCGGTAGGACCTCGCGCAGGACCTCGTGACCGTGGGAACCCGCCGGGGCGGCGGGTGCGTTGAAGAGGCGGACACGGAAGGGGGTGCGGGGCGGTGCGGGCAGCAGCCGGTGTGTGGCGCTGGCGGCGCAATCCACTGTGCCGTACGACCGACCTCGTCGAGGCATGGGCGGCCTTCGCCACCGTGCTGCTGATCGTCTTCCTGGCGCCCGCCGTGGGCCGGCTCTGCGGCACGCTCACCCATGCGGCACTGCAGGAGTCGGTGCGCGTGCAGCACGAGCAGCGCCACCGGACGACGGCCCTCGTCGTCCGGGCCGCGCCCGGCCCGGCCATGCCCGCCGACCCCGAGATCCCCTCGGAACGCGCGCCCCACACCCGGGTGGTGGCCAACTGGACGGCGCGTGACGGCAGCCGTCACACCGGGACGGTGCCCACCACCCGGCGGGCCGCACAGCCGGGCGACCGCTTCCCGGTCTGGACGGACGAACGGGGCAGGGTGGTCGGGCGCCCCATGGACGACGTCACGGCCTCCACCCACGCCACCGTCGCGGGCATCGGTGCGACGGCGGCGGCAGCGGTGTTCTTCGAGGGCGGCAGGCGCCTGTTCGTATGGCGGCTCACGCTGCGTCGGTACACCCGGCTCGACCGGGCGTGGGCCGGGGCCGGCCCCGACTGGGGACGTACGGGCACAGGCAGCTGAACCACGGCCGACCGGTCAACTCGCCGCCCTCCCGCGCGCTACGGTGGAGCGGCCAGATCGTCAGCACAAGGTGGGGGCACAGCAACGCCATGGCACAGGGCACGGTCCAGGTGACGCACACCGGCACATCGCGGTGGCGGCGCCGCACAGGCGAATACGCCTCCCTCGCCGCAGCCCTGGAGGCCGCGGGGGACGGTGACGTGCTCACCGTCGCTCCCGGTACGTACCGGGAGAACCTCGTCGTCCAGCGCGCCGTGACCCTGCGCGGCCCCGAGGGGACGGTCGGTTCGGTCCGTATCGCCCCCGTGGACGGTGTGGCACTGACCGTGCGCGCCTCCGCCGTCCTCCAGGACCTGCACATCGAGGGGCAGGACACGGCCTCCCCCGCCCTGCTCGTCGAGGACGGCACCCCCGAACTCGTCGGCCTGCGCATCGTGACCCGCTCAGCCGTCGGCATCGAGGTGCGCGCCGCGGCCCGGCCGACCGTGCGCCGCTGCACCGTGGACAATCCCGCGGGCGTCGGCATCGGCGTGCTGGAGGGCGCGGGCGGGCTGTTCGAGGAGTGCGAGGTGGTCGCGGCCGGCCAGTCGGGCGTCTCGGTGCGCGGCGGTGCGCACCCGCGTCTGGAGCGCTGCCGCATCCACCACACCTCGGGCGCGGGCCTGTCCGTGAACGGCGAGGGCAGCGGCCTGGAGGCCGTCGGGTGCGAGGTGTACGAGGTCAAGGGCAGCGGCGTACAGGTGGCCGCCCGGGGATCGGCCCATCTGACCGACTGCACGGTGCACCGCACTTCGGCCGACGGCGTCACCCTCGACACCGACGCCGTGCTGACGCTCTCCGACTGCGACATCCACGACATCCCGGAGAACGCGATCGACCTGCGTTCACGCGCGGTCCTCACGCTCACCCGTTCCACGGTGCGCCGGTTCGGCCGCAACGGGCTGTCCGTCTGGGACCCCGGCACGCGCGTGGACGCCAACCAGTGCGAGATCCACGACAGTACGGGCGACTATCCGGCCGTCTGGGTCAGCGACGGCGCGACCGCCGTCCTGGAGGCCTGCCGGGTGCACGACGTCCCCGACGCCCTCTTCGTCCTCGACCGCGGCTCGCGCGTCGACGTCGTCGACAGTGACCTGTCCCAGGTCCGCAACACGGCGGTCTCCGTGAGCGACGGCGCGACCGCGCAGCTCGACGACTGCCGGATCCGCGAGGCGGCGACCGGCGCGTGGTTCCGCGACCACGGCAGCGGCGGAACCCTCTCCGGCTGCACCATCGACGGGGCGCAGACCGGTGTCATCGTCACCAAGGGCGCCGACCCGCGCATGGAGCGCTGCACGGTCACCTCGCCCGCCGAGGCGGGTTTCTACGTCTCCGCGGAGGGCCGCGGCACCTTCCACGGCTGCCGGGTGACGGGAAGCAGCGGCTACGGCTTCCACGTGATCGACGGCTGCCGTACGACGCTCACCCGCTGCCGCACCGAGCGCTGCGCGCGCGGCGGTTACGAGTTCGCCGAGGACGGTCCGCTCGTCGAGGACTGCACCAGCGACGAGAGCGGCGTACGGCCCCCGGCCCCGGAGGTCCCCGCCGTGCTGACCGCGACGCAGACCACCGGGCTGCTCGGCGCGGTTCCCGGACAGCGCGCCACAGCGCCCGCGACGGCCCCCCTGCCGGACGCCGAGCCGGTCCGTACGCCGAAGGCCGTGCTCGGTGAACTGGACGCGCTGGTCGGCCTGGAGAGCGTCAAGCGCGAGGTGCGCGCCCTCACCGACATGATCGAGATCGGCCGGCGCCGCCAGGAGGCCGGGCTCAAGGCCGCCTCGGTCCGCCGCCACCTGGTCTTCACCGGCTCCCCGGGCACCGGGAAGACCACGGTCGCGCGGCTGTACGGCGAGATCCTGGCCTCGCTCGCGGTGCTGGAGCGCGGTCATCTCGTCGAGGTGTCGCGGGTGGACCTGGTGGGCGAGCACATCGGATCGACGGCGATCCGTACCCAGGAGGCGTTCGACCGGGCGCGCGGCGGTGTGCTGTTCATCGACGAGGCGTACGCGCTGTCCCCCGAGGACTCCGGGCGCGACTTCGGCAAGGAGGCCATCGACACGCTGGTGAAGCTGATGGAGGACCACCGGGAGGCGGTCGTCGTGATCGTCGCCGGATACACGGCGGAGATGGAGCGCTTCCTGAGCGTCAACCCCGGTGTGGCGTCCCGTTTCTCGCGCACGATCACCTTCTCCGACTACGAACCGGAGGAGCTGCTGCGGATCGTCGAGCAGCAGGCCGAGGAGCACGAGTACCGGCTCGCCGCGGGAACGGGCGAAGCGCTTCTCAAGTACTTCACGGCGCTGCCCAAGGGACCCGCGTTCGGCAACGGCCGCACCGCGCGCCAGACCTTCGAGTCGATGGTGGAGCGGCATGCGGGACGGGTCGCCCGGTTCACCGAGATGAACACGGACGACCTGACCCTCCTCTACCCCGAGGACCTGCCGGAACTTCCCTGATCCAGCGGGGCGTCCGGCCGCTGCCGGGGCACCGCGCACGGCGACAGCCGGTCGAGCAGCGCGGCCCGCTCCCGGTCGAACTCGGGATCCGCCTGGTAGTCGGAGTGTCCCAGCACGGGAGCGGGCAACGGCTGTTCCCTGGTACGTCCGTAGGCGAGCGGGTCCTTGAGCGCGTCCCGGTCCACCGCGGGCCCCTGGCCGCTCCCCTTGACGCGTACCGGGCCGCCGATGGGATCGGTACGGCGCCACAGGTTGCGCCAGCAGTGCACCTCGCCGCCCAGGACCTCCAGGCAGGAGGTACCGAAGAAGGCCGGGAACCAGCGCCCGTACAGCCGCTCCAGCGGTGATCCGTACGTGAGCAGCGCGACCCGGCGCCTGGTGCGCGGCGGCAGCTGCCAGACGGCGGCCGCCGCCAGCACGCTGCCCTGCGAGTGCCCGGAGATGACGAGCCGCCCGCCGGTGCTGTCGGTCCATCCGGCCATGCGCCAGGTCAGGTCGGGGACGGCCCGCTCGGCGTAGCAGGGCGGCGCGAAGGGGTGGGCGGCGCGCGGCCAGAAGGTGCCGACGTCCCAGAGGATGCCGATGGTGCGGCGGGCGGCGGGGTCGCGGTAGGCGCGCCGGCCCCAGGTGACGAACAGTATGAAGCCGACGCCGATCAGCCAGGAGCCGAGCGCCTGCGCGGCCTGCGCCGCCGACGCGACGAAGTCGGGAGTGCCCGCCGCGGCCCTGCCCGGCGCTTTCCCGGTCGCCCAGGCGCCGACGAGCGCGGCGGCTCCCAGCAGCAGGGTGGCGCCCGAGGTGAGGCCGACGAGTGCGGGGGCCCGGTCGGTGAGCGCGGCCATGGCGCGGACGCGGGCGATGCGGCGGGTGCGTACGGAGTCGGGCTCGGCGTCCGGGTACTCCGCCTCGATCTCGTCGGCCATCGCCCGCCGGGCGCGCCGGGTGCGCACGGCGAGGAAGGCGCCGAGCACCAGCAGGAGCACCAGTAGCGGCGGGATGACGGAGGCCTGCCAGGTCAGCAGCACCGGGGGTCCCGCGATGGTGCCACCGGGCTCCCCCGGTGTGCCCGTCCCGTCGAGCCAGTCGGCGACGCGCTGGGCGACGCCGCCGGTCATGACTCCGCCGAGCGCGCAGGCGAGCATGGCGACGGCGGGGCCGCCGAGTCCGCGCATCACCGTACGGGCGTCGGGCGCCCGCCGGAACATGGTGAGCGCGACGACGGCGAGCGCGACGATCAGTGCGCCCTGGGCGAGGACGAGGATGCCGAAGGCGCGGTCGCCGGGGAGCCGGCCCGCGGAGATCCACCCGGGGCGGGACCAGACGGCGTACAGCACGGTCAGGACCAGCAGGGCGAGCGCGGAGCCGGGCAGCAGCGCGACGGTGACCCGGTCGAGCTTGAGGTCGAGGCGGCTTTCGCAGCGGCCCCTGCGGCAGACCACCCAGACCACCACCACGGCCCCCGCGAGCAGGGCCAGTTCGAGCGCCCGGCCGGTCGCTTCCAGGAACGGGACCGAGGCCCGGCGGTCGTAGCGGGCCCCGGCCACGGCGAGGACGGCGGCGACGGTGAGGAAACCGGCGGCGGTGTGGGCGGCCCGGAGCCGGGCGACGAGGCGGCGGCCGTACCAGAAGCCGGGCATGCCCAGGGCGGGGCGGGCCGTCGGCTCGTCGAGGTCGTGCTCGGTGCCGGCGGGCAGGGGGCGCTGGGACTCGTACGCGCTCCAGGTGCGGTGGGAGAGGTACCAGAGGAGGCCGGTCAGCGCGGCGGGCACCACGGCGGCCAGGGCGAGGCGCCGGCCCGGCTGGGACCACCAGCCGCCCCGCTCGGGGGACAGGAAACCGAGCCACGACTTGTCGCCGGAGCAGCGGGAGGAGCCCGCGCACTGCCACGCGGTGAGGTCGAGCGCCACCTCGCAGGCGGCGGCGATCAGCAGCACGGTGAGGCTGAGGGCCAGGAGCCGCACGAGCACGCCGTACGTGCGCACAGTCCTGGTGAGGCCGCGGGTGGTGGGCTGCATCCAGTGGGTGAGGTTGGCGACCATGAAGGGCAGCAGGAGCAGCCACAGCGCGCGGGCGCCGTTGCCGGAGGTGAGGTTGCACCAGACGTACGCCTCGGGGACCGGCCGGTCGCGGGGGCCGGCGTCCGGCTCTCCCGGGCGCAGTTCCGCTTCGGCGTCCTCGGTACGGCGGTACACGGCGGCGGTCTCGTCGCCGGTGACACGGACCGTACGCGGGTCGCCGAGCATCTCCTGGGGGGTGGTGCCGCCGACTCCGTGGACCAGGAGTTCGAGTGCGGCTCCGTCGTCGCGAGGCGGTGTCGGTGTCGGTGTGACACGGGGCACTTCTGTGGCTCGCTCTCGTGGTGGGAGGATCGGGAGGATCGTCTTCCGCGCACCGTGCGGCACGGCGCGGCGCTCAAGGATCCCGGATCATGGGCGGCCGCCGCACCGCTCTCGCCGAATCTCCCCGAATCTCCCCGAGGTCCGGCCGCCGCGCACCCGTGCGAGGATGAACGGCCCCCATGCCTGCACCGCCGTACGAAGGGACCGGACCGACCGTGACCGACAGTCAGAACCTGCTCGCGGAGCAGCGCCGTGCCGTGATCCTCGACGAGGTCAGGCGGCGCGGCGGTGTCCGGGTCCAAGAGCTGACCAGGAAGCTCAATGTCTCCGACATGACGGTCCGCCGGGACCTGGACGCGCTGGCACGCCAGGGTGTGGTCGAGAAGGTGCACGGCGGTGCGGTGCCGGTGGTCGAGGCGAGCACGCACGAGCCGGGCTTCGAGGCCAAGTCGGGCCTGGAGCAGAACGCCAAGGAGGCCATCGCGCGGACGGCCGCCGCGATGGCGGTGCCCGGCAGCGCGATCGCGCTGTCCGGCGGTACGACGACGTACGCGCTGGCCCGGCACCTGCTGGAGGTGCCGGATCTGACGGTGGTGACCAACTCGGTGCGGGTCGCCGACGTGTTCCACACCGCTCAGCGCGCGGGCGGCGGGAGCGGGCCGCGCCCCGGCTCGGCCACGGTGGTGCTCACCGGCGGCGTACGGACACCGTCGGACTCACTGGTGGGCCCGGTGGCCGACCAGGCGATCCGCTCGCTCCACTTCGATGTGCTCTTCCTCGGGGTGCACGGGATCTCGGCCGAGGCGGGGCTCTCCACCCCGAATCTGGCGGAGGCGGAGACGAACCGGCGGCTGGTGCGGTCCGCGCGCCGGGTGGTCGTGGTCGCGGACCACACCAAGTGGGGCACGGTGGGGCTGAGTTCGTTCGCGACGCTCGAAGAGGTCGACACCCTGGTGACGGACGGGGGTCTGTCCGCCCGGACCCGTGAGGAGATCGAGGAGCGCCTCCCGGGCCTGGTGGTCGCGGGCGAGTCCCCGGACGCCGCGGGGACCGCGGGCACCTGACGCAGCGCCGGCGGCCTGTACGGGGCTGGACCGGCAGCCGGGGCCGGGTTCTATGTCTGGGTCTGGGTCTGGGTCTGGGTCTGGGCCGGAACGTTCAGCACGGCCATGTGCCGGTGGCCAGGAACCGGTCGATCGCGGCGCTGTACGGAGCGATGTCCAGGCCCTGTTCGGCGAGCCAGGCGTCCGAGTAGTACTTGTCGAGGTAGCGGTCGCCGGGGTCGCAGATCAGCGTGACCACACTGCCCTTGCGCCCCTCGGCGACCATCCCCGCGACGATCTTCAGCGCGCTCCACAGTCCGGTGCCGGTGGAGCCGCCCGCCTTGCGGCCGATGGCCGCGTCCAGCGCACGTACGGCCGCCACGCTCGCCGCGTCCGGGACCTTCATCATGCGGTCGACGGCGCCGGGCACGAAGCTCGGCTCCATACGGGGCCTGCCGATGCCCTCGATGCGCGAACCGCAGTCGCTCGTGGCGAGCGGGTCGCCGTTGGTCCAGCCGTCGAAGAAGCAGGAGTTCTCCGGGTCGGGTACGCAGATACGGGTGTCGTACTGCATGTAATGGACGTAGCGCGCGATGGTCGCCGAGGTGCCGCCCGTCCCGGCCGTCGCGACGATCCAGGCCGGTTCCGGATACCGCTCCAGCCTCATTTGCTGGTAGACGGATTCGGCGATGTTGTTGTTGCCGCGCCAGTCGGTGGCCCGTTCCGCGTAGGTGAACTGGTCCATGTAGTGGCCGCCGGTCCGGGCCGCGAGGGCGGCCGATTCCTCGTACATCTTCCGCGAGTCGTCGACGAAGTGGCACTGCCCGCCGTGGAACTCGATCAGCCGGATCTTCTCGGGGCTGGTGGTGCGGGGCATCACCGCGACGAAGGGCACACCGATCAGCTTCGCGAAGTACGCCTCCGAGACGGCGGTCGAGCCGCTCGACGCCTCGATCACGGGCTTGCCGGGCCTGATCCAGCCGTTGCACAGGCCGTAGAGGAAGAGCGAGCGGGCGAGTCGGTGCTTGAGACTGCCGGTCGGGTGGGTCGACTCGTCCTTGAGGTACAGGTCGATCTCCCACTCCTGGGGCAGCGGGAAGCGCAGCAGGTGCGTGTCCGCGGAGCGGTTGGCGTCCGCCTGGACCTTACGGACGGCTTCCTTCAGCCAGGCCCGGTACTGCGGATCGCTGCGGTCCACGTCGATGGTCGCCACGGCGTTGCCGGTACGTGCCTGGTCAGCGGTGCTCATGCGGGCCACTCCTCGTCGTAGCGTCCTCCGGGGCAGCTCGTTTCCGCTCCGGGAACTCCGGTCCCCCGGTTGCCACTTTATGCCTCTCACCTGCACAAACGTTGACTTTGGGCAGCCATAGGGATCACTTGTGGGGCGAGCTGGGGCGGGGGTGGAGCGGGACGGCGCGGAAGTGGCTCACGGCCTCGCGCCCCGGCGGCCGGCCACCGAGGGGCTCTGGTGCGCGGGCCCGGGCTTGTGCAGACTGCCCAAGGACACCGTGCGAAGGGGGCGAAGTGATATGGCGGAGCCCGAGTTCAACGCGACGGGCGTACGGATAGGGCGTTGGCCCCGCTCACTGACCAGGGCCGGCCAGGTACTGGTCCAGGACGGCAGGCTCGTCCTGCTGACGAGCAACGGACGGGAGATCGACAACGCGCCGTTGGGCGCCGTGACCGCCCAGAAGCCCTGGTACGCCGGGGACGACTGCACGGTGGCGACGGTCAACGGCACCCGGTACCGGCTCACCATGGGACAGTACGGTCACGCCAAGGACGGCGAGGAGCTGGCCGGGCAGTTCCTGGAGGCGGTCCGCGGCACGCGGAACCTACGCGTCGTACGGGACGCGCGGGACTGATGGCATGCGAGTTGCGCGGCGGCGGCACCTGGGTGACCCTGGTCTCACGTCACTCAGGGTGCAACGGCGGTTACGCTGCGAACCAGCCCCGCCGGACCAGACAGCAGACAGCCACTGCTGGATCCGTTCTCCGTCTTCTTCCGGACCTATTCGGGGAGTCGCAGCCGTGATCAGCGAGCCAAGCAGGCACTGCACGGTGGAGCTCCAGGCCCTGCCGTCGCGGATCGGTCAGGTCCGCAGAATCGTATCGGCGCAATTGCGCTACTGGCATCTCGATTCCTTGATAGAACCGGCGGCGCTCGGCGTCACCGAATTGCTGACCAACGTCCACCGGCACGCAGAGCCGGACAAGATGTGCACCGTGGAGATCGAGCTGTTGCTCGACCGCCTGACGGTGTCCGTCCACGACCACGATCCGCGTCCGCCCACGATCCGTGAGGCCGACGCGTCCGAGACGAGCGGGCGCGGTCTCGCTCTGATCGAGGCAGTCAGCGAAAGCTGGGGTGTACGCCCGCGGGGCGACGCCGGGAAGGCCGTGTGGTTCACGCTGCCCACACCGCTCCCCGCCGTGACACTGTCGCAGCATCCCGTGCACGGGGCGACGCCCGACGGACCGTTCTCGCACGCCGGGGCCGATCCCGGAGCCGTCCCTTCGACGCATGTACCCGCCGCCGTCCGGTCCGCCGCAGTGGGCTGACCGGACGGCGGTCCCGCCGGGCGGGGCGCCCGGCGGCGCTCATGCGGCGCCGTCCTCCGAGGCCGTACGGCCGGGCGGCGCGATCGGCGAGCTCTCGCCGTACGACGCCCGCTCCCGCCAGGGTCCGGGTCCACGCCGCCCGGCGCGCCATGCGCCGGTGCGGTGGTGAGCTTGGTCCGCACCGTCCTCGGAGACGTTCCCGCGACCGGGCTGGGCATCCGCGACACCCACGGCCACCTCTTCCTGCGTACGCCTCGACTGCCCGGCCGGGAACTCGACGACACCGAGGCGGCGCGAGCCCGGCCGAGCGCCTTCCGCGGGTCCGGCGGGCAGTCGGCCGTGCAGTGGACTCCCTACGGGACGGGGCGCCGGGCTGAGGACCTGGCCGCCCTCTCGCGCTCCTGGAGCGGATGCTCACCGGGAACGCGGCGCGCCTTCGGGACGGAGCGGCTCAGCGGCTGACCCGGCGTCCCGCGAACCGGTCGAGTGCGCCGATCACCAGGGCCCGCATCGTCTCGCTGCCCTTGTGCCCCGCGTCGTCGACGACGGTCAGCTCCGCGTCCGGCCAGACCTGGGCGAGCTCCCAGGCGGTGCCGTGCGGGCTGCTGAGGTCGTGGCGGCCGTGGAGCAGTACACCCGGGATGCCGGCCAGCCGTCCCGCGTCGCGCAGCAGCTGCCCTTCGTCCAGCCAGGCACCGTGGGCGAAGTAGTGCGAGGCGAGGCGCACCAGCGCGGTGCGGGCGGCGTCGGGGAGGTCGCCGTAGGGACGGTCGCTGCCGCTCGGTTCCAGGGAGAGCACGGCGTCCTCCCAGGCGCACCAGTCGGCGGTCGCCCTGGCCCGTACGTCCGGGTCGGGGTCCGAGACGAGCCGTGCGTACGCCGCGACGAGGTCGCCGTCGCGGGCGTTCCCAGGAACGCCCGCCCGCAGCCGCTGCCACGCCTCGGGGAAGAACCGTGCGACGCCCCGGTACAGCCAGTCGATCTCCGAGCGGCGGGTCGTGGTGACACCGGAGATGACGATCTCCGAGACGCGGTCCGGATGGGCCTCGGCGTAGGCGAGGATCAGCGTGGATCCCCAGGAGCCGCCGAAGAGCAGCCAGCGGTCGATGCCCAGGTGCTCCCTCAACCGTTCCATGTCGCGGACCAGTTGGTGGGTGGTGTTGTGGGTGAGGTCGGTGGCGGGGTCGCTCGCGTGGGGCGTGCTGCGGCCGCATCCGCGCTGGTCGAAGAGGACGGTCCGGTAGCGCTCCGGGTCGAAGCAGCGGCGTACGCCGGGGTCGCAGCCGGAGCCGGGGCCGCCGTGGACGACGAGCGCGGGCTTGCCCTCGGGGTTGCCGCAGACCTCCCAGTGGACGAGGTTGCCGTGGCCGACGTCGAGCATGCCCTGGTCGTAGGGGTCGATGGGCGGATGGCGGTCGGTCATGCCGGGGCCTTCGTGCCCGCGAGCGCGGCGAGCGGGTCGTCGAGCACCGGCTGCCACGCCAGCTCGGCCGCTCCCACGAGGCTGTTGTGGTCGAGCGTGCACGGCAGGATGGGTACGCCGCCGCTGCGTCCCCAGAGGCTGCGGTCGGCGACCACGGCGCGCAGCCGTTCCGGGTCGGCGTCGAGCAGTTCGCGGTGGAGGCCGCCGAGGATGATGCGGTCGGGGTTGAGGATGTTGACGAGTCCGGCGAGGCCGAGGCCGAGGCGGTCGATGAGCTGTTCACCGGCTCCGCGGATCGCGGGGTCGTCGTACTTCCCGCGCAGCAGCTCGCGGGACTGCTGGAGCAGCGAGACCTCGGGCCCCGGGGGGCGGCCGGCCGCGGTGAGGAAGGCCAGCGGGTCGGTCTCGACGTCGAGGCAGCCGCGGCCGCCGCAGTAGCAGGGGTGGCCGTCGGGGTTGACCGTGAGGTGGCCGACTTCGAGGGCGAGGCCCGAACTGCCGGTGTGCAGGCGGCCGTCGACGACCAGTGCGCCGCCGACGCCCCGGTGGCCGGTGGCGACGCAGAGGAGGTGCTGGGCGCCGCGTCCCGCTCCGTGGCGGTGTTCGGCGAGGGCGGCGAGGTTGACGTCGTTGCCGGCGAAGGCGGGGCCCGTGATGCCCGCCGCGCGTACCTGGTCGGCGAAGATGTCGCGGACCGGGGCGCCCGCGGGCCACGCGAGGTGCAGCGGGTTGAGGGCGGTGCCCTCCGGCTCGGCCACGGCGGACGGCACGGCGAGGCCCGCGCCGACGCAGCGGCGGCCGCTCTCGCGCAGCAGCTCGGCGCCGGCCTCGACCGCCGCCCCGATGACCTGCGCCGGATCGGCGGAGACCGTCTCGCAGCCGGGCGCGGTCGCGACGGTCCGGCCGCCGAGGCCGACGAGCGCCGCGCGGTAGCCGTCGGCGTGGATCTGCGCGGCGAGGACGACGGGGCCCGAGTCGTTGACGGCCAGCCGGTGCGAGGGGCGGCCCTGCGAGCCGGCCGCCGCGCCCGGCCGGGAGTCGACCTGGATCAGCCCCAGGGACTCCAGTTCGGCGGCGACCGCGCCGGCGGTGGCCCTGGTGACGCCGAGCTCGGCGGTGAGGACGGCACGGGTGGGCGCCCGTCCTGTGTGCACCAGTTCCAGGGCGGGCCCGAGCGCGCTCCGGCCCCTCTCCAGCCTCGTTCTGATGGTGGTCGCCTTCCCGTTCATGGGGGCGAGTCTCCCATGCCGGGAAAGATCGTCCGGGCCCGGCTCCGCCGGTCCGCGGCGCCACCGCTCGCCTTGTACGGATCCGGGCGCGGCCCCTATGCTGACTTTGTGCCGCACCTAAACAAACTGCGGACGGCCGTTCCGGGGGGCCGGGGCGGGAACGCCGCCGCAGCCTCCCTGTCCCGCCTCCGCACCGCGCTGACCGTGTTCTTCGCCCTCGACGGCTTCCTCTTCGCCGGCTGGGTGGTCCGTATCCCCGCCATCAAGGAACAGACCGGGGCCTCCGCGAGCGACCTCGGCCTCGCCCTCCTGGGGGTGTCCGGGGGCGCGGTGATCACGATGATGCTCACCGGGCGGCTCTGCCGGCGCTTCGGCAGCCACCCGGTGACCGTGGTCTGCGGCGTGCTGCTGTCGCTGAGCATCGCGCTGCCCGCGCAGACGCACTCGACACTCGCGCTCGGTCTGGTGCTGCTGGTCTTCGGCGCTTCGTACGGTGGCATCAACGTCGCGATGAACAGTGCCGCGGTCGATCTGGTCGCGGCCATGCGGCGTCCGGTGATGCCGAGTTTCCACGCCGCTTTCAGCCTCGGCGGCATGGCCGGGGCCGGGCTGGGCGGCCTGGTCGCCGCCCACCTCTCCCCCACCGCCCATCTGCTGGGGCTGACCGGCATCGGGCTCGTCGTGACCGCCCTGACCGCTCCCGCACTGCTGCGCAACCGGGTGCCTTCTCCGAAACGCCTTCAGGAGCAGCCGGGGAACGGCCCGCGACCGCTCCGGGG
Organism: Streptomyces enissocaesilis; assembly: GCF_039533765.1. Lineage (NCBI taxonomy): Bacteria > Bacillati > Actinomycetota > Actinomycetes > Kitasatosporales > Streptomycetaceae > Streptomyces > Streptomyces enissocaesilis. The sequence goes on from NZ_BAAAUD010000020.1 coordinate 78,642, forward strand.
AACGGCCCGAAAGGCCGTCGCCCTCTTCGGTGTGATCGCACTGTGCACGGCGTACGGCGAAGGGGCGCTCGCGGAATGGGGCACCCTCCATCTCCAGCAGGACCTCCACGCCCACCCGGGCGTCGCCGCCGCCGGGTACTCCCTCTTCGCACTGGCCATGGCGGTGGGCCGGCTCAGCGGCACCGCGCTGCTCGAACGGCTCGGCCAGACCCGCACCCTGGTGGCGGGCGGATCGCTCGCCGCCGCGGGCATGCTCCTCGGCGCGCTCGCACCCGCCACCTGGCTGGTGCTCCTCGGCTTCGCCGTGACCGGGCTCGGCCTCGCGAACATCTTCCCCGTGGCCGTCGCCAGGGCCGGCGCGCTCGCCGGGCCGAGCGGTGTGGCGGCGGCGTCCACGCTCGGTTACGGCGGCATGCTCGTCGGGCCGCCGGTCATCGGATTCCTCGCCGACTGGTTCTCCCTTCCCGTCGCCCTGACGACGGTGGCCGCACTGGCCGTCGTCGCCGCGCTCCTGGGGTACTCGGCACGGAACGCGTCACCGGGCCGCCAGTCCGACCCGTCTGAGTAGGCGTACTCAGGCGTGTCCGGCTCCGCGGGCACACCCTGGAGGCAACCCACCGGACGGAGAGATCACCATGACCACCCGACAGCTGCGCACCGTCGCGCGCCTGACGTTCCGCAACCCCGCCTCGCTGGTCTACCTCGGCCTGGTCGCGGCGGCCGCGGTGTTCCTCACGGCCGACGCCCTCTTCGTCGCCCACGCGGACGCCTCGTTCGCCGGGGCGTGGCTGTTCCTGCTCAGCGCGCCCACGATCTTCGTCTTCCTCATCGGCGGTGACCTCTTCGGAGAGGCCGTGAGCGAGTCGGTCTGGTTCCTGTACGTCGCCCTGCCGGTCTCCGTACTCATCCAGTCGTTCGCCCTCGGCTGGTTCTCCCGGCTGCTCCGCGGCGTCTCGCGTCCCGCCCGTCCCCAGGGCGCCTGACCCCCGCACGGCGGCTGGCACAATCGGCCGCATGGAAACCATGGAGACTGCCGATTTCATCAAAACGCTGGACCAGCAGGGCCAGTTGATGGCCGCCGCCGCCGAGCAGGCGGGCCCGGACGCCCTCGTGCCCGCCTGCCCCGGCTGGCAGGTGCGGGACCTGCTGCGGCACACGGGCGCGGTCCACCGGTGGGCCATGACGTATGTCATAGCAGGCCATACGGAGCGCCGCCCCCTGGGGAGCGACCCCGGCCTGGACGGGGAGGCACTGCTGCACTGGTTCCGGGAGGGGCACGGCCTGCTGGTGGCCGCGCTGAGCACGGCCCCCAAGGAGCTGGAGTGCTGGTCCTTCCTGCCCGCACCGTCGCCGCTCGCCTTCTGGGCGCGGCGCCAGGCGCACGAGACGGCGGTCCACCGCGCGGACGCGGAGTCGGCACTGGGCACCGGACTGTCCCCGGTGCGGCCGGAGTTCGCGGCGGACGGCGTCGACGAGCTGCTGCGCGGATTCCATGCCCGCGACCGCAGCCGGGTGCGCACCGACGCGCCACGCGTGCTGCGCGTACGGGCGACGGACTCGGGCGACGTATGGACGGTGCGGCTCTCCGACGGTCCGCCGCGCACGGAGCGCGGCGACGAGGGGCCCGCCGACTGCGAGCTGAGCGGGCCCGCCGGGCAGCTCTGGCTGGCCCTCTGGAACAGGCTGCCGCTCTCCGCGCTCACCGCGTCCGGTGACGACGCGCTCGCGCGCCTGTGGGAGGAGAAGTCGGCCGTCTGACCGTGCCGCCCCCGGGCGGTGCCGGGCAGCTTCCGGCCGGGCCCGGCCGCGGTGACGGCGGTCGCGGCCGCGGGGCTGCTCATCACGCTCACCGGGCTGCGCAGGTACCGCGCCCGGCAGACCCCCGTCCTCGCGAAGTCCGTACCGGAGGCCGCACCGGAGCGGGTCGGCGCCCCGGACGGGCCGGCGAGGGGGACGGGAGCGGCCGGCAGGTGCCTCTTGCCCGCCGGTCGCACCCGCTGCGAGAATCCGGGACATGGCGACGAGGACGCAGGCGCAACGCGACGCGATGACGGTCGAGATCGGGTACGCCCTGCTGAGCGCGGCCGTCCTGGCGGGCGTCACCTTCGCGGCCGTCACCGGCCCCTGGCACCTCCTCGGCGCCTCTCCCGCCCTGAGCAAGGTCATGCTGGTCGCCGGGGGCACCCTGGCGGTGGTCGTCTTCGTCCTGCGGGTCGTGCACGTGCTGTGGGGTTACCGGGGCGCGCCCGGGACCCAGCCCGGCTGACCGGCGCCCGGACCGAGGACCTGCGCGAGTGGCACGCGCTGCTGCGGGCCGGGGAGGCGGGCGATCCGCGACGCGCCGGTGAACCGGCGGAGCGGGGCGAGGCGTTGTGACGCGGCGACTTCCCCGAGGGGCTCGGCGGGCCGTACCTGGAAGCCGAACGGCGACGGTGGGCGGAGAAGCGGCTGACCGTGCCGGAGGCGTGGCTGGAGGGCGAGATCGAGCTGGGGCGCTGTCCGGAGTACGTGCACGAGTCGTACGCCGGGTGGCAGCCCATCCGCTGCGGGAGCGGCTCACCTGGCTGCCGAGGCCGGCGCTGTACCGCGGCGGCCGTTCGTCGGACGCGCTGCTGGCGTACGAGGAGACGCGGCGCCGCCTCGCGGAGGCGATCGGCCCGGGCCCGGCCCTGCGCTCCCTGCACCAGCGGGTGCTGTGCCAGGACCCGTCGCTGCTGCGGGGGGCGGCGCCCGCGGGCTCACGGCGTGGGCGGGAGCGGGGGCCGGGCGGTCCCGGGCCAAGCCGGCGGTGATCCGCCGGGCCACGCACCTCGCTGACGCTTCCGGGCGGCGCACACCGTGCGCGCCGTCGGCGGAGGTGGGCTCCGCCTCGGCAGGAGGGCCGAGGCGGGCGTTTTCTCCGACGGCGCCGGCCCGGGCCCCCCGCGCCTCCCCGGCCGGCCCTCCGCACCGCCGTCAAGGGCCGCCCCGAGCACCGGCCACGCGGGGCCGCGCCCCACGTCCTACGCGCCCACGGCCTGCGACCTACGGCCTGCGGTTCACGGCCTGTCCAGCGCACTCAGCGCGCGCTGGACGACAGGGCGCGTACGCACCGTCTCGGCCAGCGTCGTCGAGCCGCGCGTGATCCCCGCGAACATCTTCCAGGCCGGCCGGAATCCGGTTATGGCCGCGTGCAGCAGCCCCGGCCGCCGCTCGAACAGCGCGAGCATCCGCCGCCCGACACCCATCTCCACACCCAGTCCCGCCTTGATGGCGAAGGCGTAGTTCAGCGCCTGTCGGCGGGCGTCCACGGCGTCCTGCGCCTCCGCGATCCGCACCGCCCACTCCCCCGCGAGCCGCCCCGACCGCAGCGCGAAGGAGATTCCCTCACGGGTCCACGGCTCCAGCAGCCCCGCCGCGTCCCCGCACACCAGCACCCGGCCGCGCGAAAGCGGCGAATCGTCGCTGCGGCACCGCGTCAGGTGCCCGGAGGACACCGCGGGTTCGAAACCGGCCAGCCCGAGGCGGGCGATGAAGTCCTCCAGGTACCGCTTGGTGGCGGCGCCGTCACCGCGCGCCGAGATCACGCCGACCGTCAGCGTCTCCCCCTTGGGGAACACCCAGCCGTAGCTCCCCGGGAGCGGTCCCCAGTCGATGAGCACCCGCCCCGCCCAGTCCTCGGCGACCGTCGCGGGCACCGGGATCTCCGCCTCCAGGCCGAGATCCACCTGGTCGAGCTTGACCCCGACATGCGCCCCTATCCGGCCGGCACTGCCGTCCGCGCCGACCACCGAACGGGCGAGCACCGTCTCGCCGTCCGCCAGGACGACGGCCACCGTACGCCGGTCCGGCACGGCCGAGCCGTGCTGCTCGACGCGCGCGACGGACGCGCCGGTACGGACCACGGCGCCCGCCTTCCGTGCCTCTTCGACCAGCCCGGCGTCGAACTCCGGCCGGTTGATGAGACCGAAGAGCATCTGCTTCGAGCGGCGTGTCCGCGTCAGCTTCCCGTCCAGCGAGAACGTCACGGCATGCACGCGGTCCTTGAACGGGAGTTCGAAGCCGGGTGGCAGCGCGTCGCGCGAAGGTCCGATGATGCCGCCGCCGCAGGTCTTGTAACGGGGCAGCTCCGCCTTCTCCAGGAGAAGGACGCGCCGCCCCGCGACCGCGGCCGCATATGCCGCCGACGACCCGGCGGGCCCGGCACCGACCACCACGACGTCCCACACCGGCTCTTCGCGCTCACGTCCGGCGTCTGCGTTCTCGCTGCTCACGATGTGCTTCTGCTCCTGATCCGCCCAGTGGTCCGTACTGCTGACGCATCCTACGGCGCAGGAGTCGCCGATCTCGCTGTGGGAGGATCGGGCGTGCTTTTGTCGGCATACCCCGTACGAACGCATATACGTACAACAACGTCGCACCCACGAGGAGCGTGCCCATGAACGCGAATCCGATCGCCGAGACCATCGCCTCGCTGATGCCCCGCGCGAAGACGGAGTTGGCCGAGCTGGTGGCCTTCCAGTCGGTGGCGGATACCGCGCAGTTCCCGAAGAGCGAGTGCGAGGCGGCCGCGGTCTGGATCGCCGGTTCACTGCGCTCCGAGGGCTTCGAGGACGTCGCGCTGCTCGACACCCCCGACGGCACCCAGTCGGTCTACGGCTTCCTGCCGGGCCCGGCAGGCGCTCCGACCGTTCTGCTGTACGCGCACTACGACGTGCAGCCGCCGCTGGACGAGTCCGCCTGGGTCTCTCCGCCCTTCGAACTGACCGAGCGCGACGGCCGCTGGTACGGGCGCGGCGCGGCCGACTGCAAGGGCGGCCTCATCATGCACCTGCTCGCGCTGCGCGCGCTCAAGGCGAACGGCGGCGTTCCGGTCTCGGTGAAGGTCGTCGTGGAGGGCTCGGAGGAGCAGGGCACGGGCGGCCTGGAGCGGTACGCCGAGGCGCACCCGGAGCTGCTGGCCGCCGACACGGTCGTCATCGGCGACACCGGCAACTTCCGCGTCGGCCTGCCGACGGTCACCGCGACGCTGCGCGGCATGACCATGCTGCGCGTACGGATCGACACCCTTGAGGGCAACCTGCACTCGGGACAGTTCGGCGGCGCCGCCCCGGACGCGCTGGCCGCGCTCATCCAGCTGCTGGCCTCGCTGCGCGCCGAGGACGGTTCGACCACCGTGGACGGGCTGGGTGCCGACTCCTCGTGGGACGGTCTGGAATACCCCGAGGAGGAGTTCCGCAAGGACGCGCGCGTCCTCGACGGTGTCGGGCTGATCGGCCACGGCACGGTCGCCGACCGCATCTGGGCCCGCCCCGCCGTCACGGTCATCGGCATCGACTGCCCGCCGGTGGTCGGCGCGACGCCGTCCCTCCAGGCGAGCGCGCGGGCGCAGATCAGCCTGCGGGTGCCGCCGGGGCAGGACGCGGCCGAGGCGACGAAGCTGCTGACCGCGCACCTCCTGGCGCACACGCCGTGGGGCGCGCGGGTCTCGGTGGAGCAGGTGGGCCAGGGCCAGCCGTTCCAGGCGGACGTCAGCAGTCCGGCGTACGCCTCGATGGCGGAGGCGATGCGCGTGGCATACCCGGGCGAGGAGATGCAGACGTCCGGCATGGGCGGCTCGATCCCGCTGTGCAACACGCTCTCCGCCCTCTACCCGAAGGCCGAGATCCTGCTCGTCGGCCTCAGCGAGCCCGAGGCGCAGATCCACGCGGTGAACGAGAGCGTCTCGCCCGGGGAACTGGAGCGGATGTCCGTCGCCGAGGCGCTGTTCCTCGTCAACTACGCGCGCTCGAAGCAGGGCTGAGAGCGGAGCGGTTACGCGCGGAGCGGAGATCGCCGACGCCGACAGCGTGGACCCGTACGGCGAGCGGCCGGCCGGTCCGCCGTACCTCTGACGCGACGGCGAGGGGCTGATCCTGATCGACGCGGGCCCCGCAAGGGCGCGACGGCGGACAGCGACGAGGCGGTACGGAGCCTGGGCCCGCGCCCGGGGGGAAATCCCACCGGATCGTCCTCACCCACGGCCACCGCGACCACCTCGGCGCCGCCGGGGAACCGGCGCGGCGGTACGGCGCCGAGGTGGCGGCGCACCGGCTCGACGCGCCCGTGATCCGTGGCGAGCCGCCGGTGCCCGAGCCCGTGCCGCTGGACTGGGAGCGTCCGCCGTACGCCCACGGGCTGACAGTGGAGCCGTCCCCGGCCCCCCGGGTGGACCGGGAGACCGGGGACGGCGTCCTGCCCGGCTCCGGCGACGGGGCGCGGGTGGTGCGCTCGCCCGGCCGCACGGACGGCAGCATCGCCGTCCACCCGCCGCGGCACGGTGTGCTGTTCACGGGCGACTGTGCCGCCGGCGTCGGCCGGGTCGTGCCGGGCGTGTTCCGCACCGACCGCGAGCCGGCCCTGGAGTCCTTCCGCCGCTTGGCGGCGCCCGCCCCCGCTGCGGCCCGCCCCGGCCACGGCGACCCGCTGACGGACGGCACGGCTGCCGCTCTGCGGGCATCAGCCGACCGGGACTCCGGCCTCCAGATTGAGCACGGCTGACCTCTCGCGGGCCCGCAGGGCCCAGCGCAGCCGCTCGTAACGGTTGGGGGGCAGCAGACCGGCGGCCTCCCCCTCGGTGACGAAGCGCCAGCCGCGCAGCTCGGAGCCGGGCAGCACCAGCTGTCCGGCCGCCGCGCTGTCGAGCGTGCCGCCGTCGAAGATCAGCCGCAGACCGCCGAAGGCGGGCGGCCGCGGCGGCTCCCAGTCGACGACCAGCAGCTTGGGTACGTCGGTGAGTTCTATCCCTATCTCCTCCTTGACCTCGCGTATACCGGCGCGTGCGGGTGCCTCCCCCCGCTCCACGACACCGCCGGGGAACTCCCATCCCGGCTTGTAGGTGGGATCGACGAGCAGCACCCGGTCCGCCTCGTCGAAGAGCAGCACGCCCGCGGCGAGGGTTTCGGCGGTGGGCGCGGGTGTCTGCACGATCTCGCAGGTCCTGGCCGCCCCGGTCCGTACGGCGTCGGCGATCCGTACGGCGGTCTCGGCGGCGGTCAGTCCGCTGGTGTCGATGACATGGGCGTCGTCGGCGAGCCAGGGGAGCGCGGCACGGTACGGATCGATGTGCTCGTACGCCCACTGCCGTACGCGCCCGTTCTCTTCGGGATCGTCCGCCCACTCCTCACGGGCGGCGATCCGTTCGCGCAGGATCGTTTCGTCTGCCGACAGCAGCACATGGCACACCGGGATGCGCCGCGCGGCGAGACCACCGAAGATCTCGTCGCGGTACTCCTGGCGCAGGAGTGTCATGGGCACCACCAGCGTGCCGCCCACTTCGGCGAGCAGCGCGGCCGCGGTGTCGACGACCAGGCGGCGCCAGATCGGCAGCTCCTGGTAGTCGCCGACCTCCGCGAGCCGCTTCTGCGGCAGCAGGTCACGCAGTCCCCCGCCGATCAGTTCGGGGTCGTAGAAGGTGCTGTTCGGGATCAGATCGATCAGTTCGCGTGCGGCGCTGGTCTTGCCCGCACTGAACGCACCGTTGATCCAGACGATCACGGTTCCCCCTCTTCCGTAGCCCCCAGTGGTTCGTCCGCGACACACCGCCACGGAAACCCCGGGTCACCGCATCGTGCCCGCGACCGTTTGGGCACACAACCGTGCCGATGCTGTCGCATGCCGGGGGCAACGGCGCGGGGCACAGGTGGCGTCGGACCGTACAGGAGAGTGCCCGGCCCGAACGGGGAACCGTGACGCATGTGTGCGGAGTCTCGTTGGGGCAACGGGAGCAACAGTTCAGCAGGCATGGGAGTGGGGTGCGGCATGAGTCGCATGGTGTTGGAACAGTTCCCGGCCGGCGGCCCGCGGGGCAGCCGGCCGGCCGAGGAGTTCGCCCTGGCACGACGCGCGGAGGGATGCCCGGCGGAGGTCGTGATGGACCTGGAGTCGGACGCGTTCCTGGTGGTCGTGACGGAGCGGGTGACGGAGGCCGGCGCGCGCGCCGGGTCCGGCTACTCCGTGGCGTCGAGGTCGTCGGCGTAGTGCTCGATCGCGGCGCGGTAACGCCGCACGCCCGGATCGTCGCTGGTGGCCGCCAGGGCCTTGAGCAGCGTCCGGACGGCCTCACGGCCCCGGCCGGTGTTGTACAGGGCCATGGCGAGGAAGGACTCCAGGGCCGGGTCGTCCGGAAACTCCGCCAGGCCGCGGCGCAGGGTGCGCAGGGCCGGTTCGTGGCGGCCCAGCACGCGGTAGGTGCTGCCCAGGCCCAGGAAGACACCGTGGCGGTCCTGGGGCGGCAGGCCCGGCAGGCTCAGGGCGCGTTCGTAGTACGGGGCGGCCTCGCCCTCCAGGCCGAGCACGTCGTGCGCCCACGCGGTCTGATAGGCGATCACGGCGTCCTGCGGATACCGCTCGGCCAGTGTCACCAGCCGGTCCCGGGCCTCGGCGGCCCGGCCCTCCTCCCGTAGCCGTACCGCTTGCGCCAGCGCTGTGTCCCGCTCGTGATCACCGTTCATCGGCCCACGCTACAACGGCCGGTGGGTTCGGTCGCCGGCCGGGCAAGTACCTTGTCCGGCCGGGTGGTCGTCCGCGTCAGCCGGCGTACGCCGCCGCCTCCCCCGGCCGCCCGCCGAGCGAGGCGGCGCCGGCCGCGCCCACCAGGCCCGCGTCGGTTCCGGTCAGGGCCGGAGCGACCTTCAGGCGCTGGACGAAGGAGAGCGTGGCGTACTCGCGCAGCGCGCGGCGCAGGGGCGCGAAGAGCACGTCGCCCGCGCCGGCCACTCCCCCGCCGACGACGGCGATCTCGATCTCCGTCAGCGTCGCGGTCGCGGCGATCCCGGCGGCCAGGGCCTGGGCCGCCCGCCGGTACGACGCGACGGCGACCGGGTCTCCGGCCCGGGCGGCGGCGGCCACCGCGGCGGCGGTGGTGTCGCCGTCCGGGCCCGGTCGCCAGCCCTGGTCGAGCGCCCGGCGCGCGATGTTGGGGCCGCTGGCGATCCGTTCGACGCAGCCGCGCGACCCGCACGGGCACGGGTCGCCGTCCAGGTCGACGCTGATGTGACCGATGTGGCCCGCGTTGCCCGTCGGGCCCGGATGCACTCGTCCGTCCAGGACCAGGCCGCCGCCGACGCCCGTGGAGACGACCAGGCACAGCGCGTTGTCGTAACCGCGGGCCGCGCCCTGCCAGTGCTCGGCGGCCGTCATCGCCACGCCGTCGCCGACCAGGGTGACCGGCCGGCCTCCCGCCGCCCGGCGTACCCGCTCGACCAGCGGGAAGTCGCGCCACCCCGGGACGTTGACCGGGCTGACCGTACCGGCGGAGGCGTCCACCGGTCCCGCGCTGCCGATACCGACGGCCGTGGCGCGCTCCCACAACGGGGAGGCGGTCAGCTCGCCGAACACCCCGCCGACCGCACGCATCACGCTCTCGGCGTCCTCACGCGCGGGCGTCGGCCGCTGCACGCGCAGAAGAATCCGGCCGTCACCGTCCACCAGCGCTCCGGCGATCTTGGTGCCGCCGATGTCGAGAGCGGCGACGAGGTCGGTGCGCATCGGTGTCTGGTCTCCAGCGGGGCAGGGGGTGGCAGCAGGTCAGAGCAAGTCTCTCTTCACATGACAACGTTGTCCAGGCCCTATGCTCGACGCCACACCCTTCGCACACCGGCGAGCACGCCCTGCTGGCCGGACACCGCACCGACGAGGACAGGACAGCGCACCGTGGCCGAGACCGAAAGCCGCCGCCCCGAACCCCGCTACGGCAACCGGCCGACCATGAAGGACGTCGCCGCCCGCGCCGGAGTCGGCCTCAAGACGGTCTCCCGCGTCGTGAACGGCGAGGCGGGCGTCACACCCGACACCGAACAGCGCGTCCAGGAGGCGATCGAGGCGCTGGGCTTCCGCCGCAACGACAGCGCGCGCGTCCTGCGCAAGGGCCGCACCGCCAGCATCGGCCTCGTCCTCGAAGACCTCGCGGACCCGTTCTACGGGCCGCTGAACCGCGCCGTGGAGGAAGTGGCCCGCGCCCACGGCGCCCTCCTCATCAACGGATCGAGCGCCGGGGACCCCGCCCGCGAACAGGAGCTGGTGCTCGCGCTCTGCGCCCGGCGCGTCGACGGTCTCATCGTGATCCCGGCCGGGGACGACCACCGCTACCTGGAGCCGGAGATCGCGGCGGGCGTCGCCACCGTCTTCGTGGACCGCCCCGCCGGGAAGACGGACGCGGACGTGGTGCTCTCCGACAGCTTCGGCGGCGCGCGCGAGGGCGTGGCCCATCTGATCGGGCACGGGCACCGGCGTATCGGCTTCGTCGGCGACCAGCCGCGCATCCACACGGCCAACGAGCGGCTTCGCGGCTACTACGCCGCCATGGAGGAGGCCGGGCTGCCGGCCGACGACGCGTGGGTGTCGCTCGGCTCCACGGCTCCCGAGCGGGTGCGGGACGCGGTCACCGCGATGCTGGACGCCCCCGAGCCCGTCACCGCGATCTTCGCGGGCAACAACCGGGTGACGGTGACGGCGGTACGGGTCCTCGCCGGCCGGGAGCACCCGGTCGCCCTGGTCGGGTTCGACGACATCGAGCTCGCCGACCTGCTCCAGCCGGGCCTCACCGTCGTCGCGCAGGACGCCGCCACGCTGGGCCGCACCGCGGCCGACCGCCTCTTCCGTCGTCTCGACGGTGCGAACGACGCGCCCGCGCGCGTGGAACTCCCGACGCGCCTCATCGTGCGCGGCTCGGGCGAGATCCAGCCCTGGACGCCCTGAGCCCGGTCCGGCCGCCCGGGCCCGGCGGACCCGATCCCGCCGGGTGCCGCCCGCCGGGCCCGATCCCGCCGGGGCCGGCCCGGCGCCCGGCGCGGCCTCAGCAGACCGGCAGGCCGGGCACGGGCTTGTCGTTGTCGCCGCCCTTGAGGTGGACGTCGCTGACGAAGACGCCGGTGTTCCCGCTGTCGTCGTCGGTCTTGGCCCACCAGACGTTCGTCCACTGGCCGGAGGTCTCCCTGCGGCCGAGGTTCTGCTGGCAGTAGAAGTAGTTGGTGCCCGCGTTCAGCACACCGGCCTCGGCTCCGGACGCCGTGTAGGACTTCGCGGTCTGCCAGACCGTGCAGTTGTACTTGCCGCCGCCGATGCTGTGGCAGGCGGGGTCGGGAGCCGGTTCGTCCGGGCCGTTCCCGCCGCCGGCCGTGGTCGCCGGGCCGCCGTCGCCGGACCCGCCGGTCGCCGCGCCGCCCGAACCGCCCGACGTGTCGGCGCCGTCGGCGGAATCCGACGTACCGGAACCGTCGTCGTCCTTGCCGCCGTCCGATCCGGAGTCCCTGCCGCCGTCCGAGCCGCCGGAGTCCTTGCCGCCGTCGCCGTCGTCATCGCCGCTGCCGCCGACGGGCGGCTTCGCGTCCGGCCGCGGGCTCTTCTCGGCCTCCTGCCCGGTGGATCCGGAGCCGGCCGGCTTCTTCGTGGCGGAAGGCTCGTCGCCTGCGGGCATCCGGCCGAGGCTGCCGGGCGAGGCGCTCTCCTGCTCCTCCGCCCCCTTCGCCTGCCCCGTGGACACCGGCTCCTTACGGTCGGTGAGGGCGTACGTCACACCGCCGCCGGCCAGCAGGACGGCCGCGACCCCCGCCGCCACCAGAGCGGTCCTGCCGCGCCCGGGCCTGCTTCCCGGAGCGGGGCCGGGCGCGGCGGGCGGAGGACCGGCCACGGGGCCGAACCCCTCCGGCCGGTGCGGAAGCACATCGTGCACCGTCACTTCCCGGGGCGGACCGTAAGCGCCGTGAGGGGGCTGAGGGGCCTGGGAGCTGCGAGGGCCGCCGTGCGCGAACCCGGCCTGTGCACCACTGTCGCCGGAACCGGAACCGGAACCGGAACCAGCACCGGAACCGGAACCGCCGCGCAGCGCCGCCGTACCCGCCGGGTCCTCACCGGCGGCCACCGCCGTGAGCAGCCGGGCCGCCTCCCCGGCATCGGGACGCTGTGCCGGGTCCTTGCTCATCAGCCGCTGGAGTACGGGCCCGAGCGGTCCGGCCCGCCGCGGCTCCGGCAGCGGCTCCTCGACGATCGCGGTCAGCGTCGACCAGGTTGACGTACGGCGGAACGGAGAGCCGCCCTCCACCGCCGCGTACAGTGTCGCGCCGAGCGCCCAGACGTCGGACGCGGGGCCCGGCTCCTGACCCTGGGCGCGCTCGGGCGCCAAGTAGTCGAGGGAGCCGACCAGTTCGCCGCTGCGGGTGAGGTGGGCCGTGGAGCCGTCGCCCGGATCGTCCATGGCCGCGATCCCGAAGTCGGTGAGCACCACCCGTCCGCTGGCGCGGTCGAGCAGCACATTGCCCGGTTTGACGTCGCGGTGCAGCACCCCGACCGCGTGTGCGGCGCCCAGCGCCTCCAGCACCCTGGCACCGATGGACGCGGCTTCGCGGGGGTCCAGGAGGCCCCGCTCGCGCAGTACGTCGTCCAGGGAGGGCCCGTCGACGAGTTCCATGACGATGACCGGGCGGCCGTCGTGCTCGGTGACGTCGTGGACGGCGATGACTCCGGGGTGGCGTACCCGCGCGGCGGCCCGCGCTTCGCGCTGCATGCGGATCCGCAGGCCGTCCAGTTCGGGGGCCGACGAGTCGTTGTACGTCCGCAGTTCCTTGACCGCCACCTCACGGCCGAGCACCTCGTCGACCGCGCGCCAGACCACGCCCATGCCGCCGCGACCGAGCTGCTCGATCACGCGGTAGCGGCCGGCCAACCGCTCGTTCTCCCCCGTAGCCACCACTGCCCCGTTCCTCTGTTCCGACTGAGACGGGGTACACAGTACGGGGCCCTGCCGGCGGCTTGCGGCGCGCGTGCCGGGACGGGCGGGACGGGCTCCCATGACGGGTGGACGGAACGAGTTCGCGGAGCTGCCCCCGGGGTGCGGCAGCGGTGGACCGGCAGCCTCAGCCGCCCCGACCGCCGCCTCAGCCGCCCCGACCGCCGCCTCGGCGGTCCGGCCGCTCGACGACCCGCTCGGGTCCGTCCGCCGGGCAGCGCCGGACACCCGGCGCTGCCCGGCGCTGTCATGCGGTGGACGGGCCGGCGGGTCAGGCCCCGGACCGGCTCCTGATCACTGGGTCGCGGCCGTGAGGCCGCCGCGGCGCGGCGACGCGAAACCGTCGAGGTCCGCGCGGGTGAGGCCGGTGAGGCGGGCGACCTCGGCGGTGTCGAGGGCGCCGCAGTCGATGCCGCGCAGCAGGTAGCCGCTGAGCGCCTTGGCGGTCGCGGGCTCGTCCATCACGTCGCCGCCGGCGTGGTTGACGTACGCGGCGAGGCGCGCGGCGGCCTGCTCGTAGCCCTCGCGGTAGAAGGCGAAGACGGCGGCGTAACGGGTCGGGATGTGCGCCGGGTGCATGTCCCAGCCCTGGTAGTACGCGCGGGCCAGGGCGCGGCGGGTGAGTCCGTAGTGGAGCCGCCAGGCCTCGTGGACGTGCTGGGTGGTCCCGACCGGCAGGACGTTGGTGGAACCGTCCGAGACGCGTACGCCGGTGCCCGCGGCGGCGACCTGCATGATCGCCTTGGCGTGGTCGGCGGCCGGGTGGTCGCTGGCCTGGTAGGCGGCGCTGACGCCGAGGCAGGCGCTGTAGTCGAAGGTGCCGTAGTGCAGTCCGGTGGCACGGCCCTCGGCGGCGTCGATCATCCGGGCCACGGCGGCGGTGCCGTCGGCGGCGAGGATGGACTGGCTGGTCTCGATCTGGATCTCGAAGCCGATCCGGCCCGCGTCCAGGCCGCGCGCCTTCTCGAACTCCTCCAGGAGGCGCACCATCGCGGTGACCTGCTCGGGGTACGTGACCTTGGGCAGCGTCAGGACGAGCCCGTCGGGCAGGCCGCCGGCCTCCATCAGGCCGGTGAGGAAGATGTCGAGGGTGCGGATGCCGCGGTCGCGTACGGCGGCCTCCATGCACTTCATGCGGATGCCCATGTACGGGGCGGCCGTGCCCTTCGCGTACGCCTCGCCGATCAGCCGGGCGGCGCGGGCGGCGTGCGCGTCCTCGTCGGCGTCGGTGCGGCCTCCGTAACCGTCCTCGAAGTCGACGCGCAGGTCCTCGACGGGCTCGCGCTCCAGCTTGGCCCGTACGCGGTCGTGGACCGGCTGGGCGAGGTCGTCGGAGAGGCCGAGGACCGCGGCGAAGGAGGCGGCGTCCGGGGCGTGCTCGTCGAGCGCCTCGAGCGCCCGGTCGCCCCAGGAGCGGACGGTGTCGGCGGCGAAGACGTCGCCGGGCACGTAGACCGTGTGCACGGGCTGGCGGGTGCCTGGGTCTCCGGGGTAGCGGCGGGCGAGCTCCTCGTCGACCGGTACGAGGGAGGCGCTGATGCCCTCGCTGACCGCGCCTGCGAGGCTTGTCGCCACCTTCTCCTGCTGACCCATTCCAACCCTCCAGTTTTCCGCTTCACGGAATCAACAATCCGAATAGCGAAGTTAATGGCCGGTCGTGACCTGCGTCAATGGTCTCCGGAAAGCGGCCGGGGCCGCGCGGTGAAGATCACCGCACGGCCCCGGCGCTTTCCGGCGCGTCACGAGGTGCGCAGGTCAGCCCTTGCGGGCCTTGACCTCTTCGGTCAGCTGCGGGACGACCGTGAAGAGGTCGCCGACCACGCCGTAGTCGACGAGGTCGAAGATCGGGGCCTCGGCGTCCTTGTTGACGGCGACGATCGTCTTCGAGGTCTGCATGCCGGCCCGGTGCTGGATCGCGCCGGAGATGCCGGAGGCGATGTACAGCTGCGGGGAGACCGACTTGCCGGTCTGGCCGACCTGGTTGGAGTGCGGGTACCAGCCGGCGTCGACGGCGGCGCGCGAGGCGCCGACGGCGGCGCCGAGCGAGTCGGCGAGCTCCTCGATGACGTGGAAGTTCTCGGCGCCGTTGACGCCGCGGCCGCCGGAGACCACGATCGCGGCCTCGGTCAGCTCGGGGCGGCCGGTGGACTCGCGCGGGGTGCGCGAGACGACCTTGGTGCCGGTCGACTTCTCGCCGAAGGAGACGGAGAGCGCCTCGACGGTGCCCGCCGCCGGGGCGGCCTCGACCGGCGCCGAGTTCGGCTTGACGGTGATGACCGGGGTGCCCTTGGAGACACGGGACTTGGTGGTGTACGAGGCGGCGAACACGGCCTGCGTGGCCACCGGGCCCTCCTCGCCGGCCTCCAGGTCGACGGCGTCGGTGATGATGCCGGAGCCGATGCGGACCGCGAGGCGGGCGGCGATCTCCTTGGCCTCGGCGGAGGACGGCACGAGCACGGCGGCCAGGGAGCCTCCGGCGGACACCGCCTCGTACGCGGCCTGGAGCGCGTCCACCTTCGGTACGACGAGGTAGTCGGCGAACTCGGGGGCGTTGGCGGTCAGGACCTTGACGGCGCCGTGCTCGGCCAGCACCGCGGCGGTGGCCTCGGCACCGTTGCCGAGGGCGACGGCGACGGGCTCGCCGATGCGGCGGGCGAGCGTCAGCAGTTCGAGGGTGGGCTTGCGGACGGCGCCGTCCACGTGGTCGACATAGACGAGAACTTCAGCCATGGGAATGCTCTCCTGCGAGTGACGAGTGCGAAGAATCTGGGGGCGTCGAGGTGGCGCGCAGGCCTTAGATGAACTTCTGGCCCGCGAGGAACTCGGCCAGCTGCTTGCCGCCCTCGCCCTCGTCCTTGACGATCGTGCCCGCGGTGCGCGCCGGGCGCTCGGTGGCGGAGTCGACGCGGGTCCAGGCGCCCTCCAGGCCGACCTCGTCGCCGTCGATGCCGAGGTCGTCCAGGTCCAGGGACTGAACCGGCTTCTTCTTGGCGGCCATGATGCCCTTGAAGGACGGGTAGCGGGCCTCGCCCGACTGGTCCGTCACGGACACGACGGCCGGCAGGGACGCCTCCAGCTGCTCGCTCGCGCTGTCGCCGTCACGGCGGCCCTTGACCGTTCCGTCGGCACCGCCCTCGACCGAGACCTCGGAGAGCAGCGTGACCTGCGGGACGCCCAGGCGCTCGGCCAGCATCGCCGGAAGGATCCCCATGGTGCCGTCGGTCGAGGCCATACCGGTGATGACCAGGTCGTAACCGGTCTGCTCGATGGCCTTGGCGAGCACGAGCGAGGTACCCATGACGTCGGTGCCGTGCAGGTCGTCGTCCTCGACGTGGACGGCCTTGTCGGCGCCCATGGACAGCGCCTTGCGCAGGGCGTCCTTGGCGTCCTCGGGACCGACCGTCAGCACGGTGATCTCCGCGTCGTCCGCCTCGTCGGCGATCTGCAGCGCCTGCTCGACGGCGTACTCGTCGAGCTCCGACAGCAGGCCGTCGACGTCGTCGCGGTCGACGGTCAGGTCATCGGCGAAGTGCCGGTCGCCGGTGGCGTCGGGCACGTACTTCACACAGACAACGATCCTCAAGCTCACGCCGGCTCTCCTACTGCATCGTCTATTTCTTGACTGCCTCGTTGCAGGCAGCATAGGCGCCTGAAGGGGCGGATTCCGGTCGGGGTGGACCCCCGCTCCGACTGGAATATTACTCGTCAGTACATCCAGTACCTGCCCACTGAGCAAGCGCTTTGAACTGTGACCTTGCCAACGCTGCGTAATCGGCGGGTGCCGGGAACCCTCAGTCCCTCAGGGCGTTGAAGCGCCCCTGGTGGTAGAGCAGCGGCCGGCCGCTGCCCGAGGGGTCCCCGGCGACGACCTGTCCGAGCACGACACGATGGTCCCCCGCCGGTACGCGGGCCACCACCCGGCACACCAGCCACGCCAGTACGCCGTCGAGCACGGGCACCCCCTCGGGCCCCGTACGCCACCGGGTGGGCGGCGCGAAACGGTCGGCGCCGCTGCGGGCGAACGTGGCCGCCAGATCCCGCTGGTCCTCGGCGAGTATGTGGACGCCGACGTGCTCGGCCTCGGCCAGCACCGGCCAGCTGGACGAGCCGGTGCCCACGCCGAAGGAGATCAGGGGCGGTTCGGCGGCCACCGAGTTGAGGGAGGTGGCGGTGAATCCGACGGGACGGGAGCCCTGTGCGGTGATCACCGCGACGCCGGCGGCGTGGCGCCGGAAGACCGAGCGGAGCAGGTCGGAGGAGGCCGCGGGGGCCTGCGTCGGGAGCGGAACGCCGAGTCCGGGTGAAGCCGTCATGGAACTGTCCTTGGTGTCCTTCTGCGGTGGATACGGGCGGGCGGGGGTCATACGGCGCGGCCGAGTGCGGCGATGACATCGGCCCGGCGCGGCTGTCCCGAGGCCCTGCGCACGATCCGCCCGTCCCGGTCGAGGACGAGCACGGTGGGCGTGGAGCGGATGCCGAGTGCGCGTACGAGGTCGAGACGCGCCTCCGCGTCGATCTCCACATGGGCGACGCCCTCGACCATGCCCGCCACTTCGGCGAGCGTTCCGCGCGTCGCGCGGCAGGGCTGGCAGAAGGCGCTGGAGAACTGGACGAGCGTCGCGCGCTCCCCCGGCTCCGCACCCAGTTCGGCCGCGCCCAGTCGTGTACCGCCGTCGTGCCCCGGCACCTTCGCCTCCGCTGATCTCGGTCTCTTCCCCGCGTCTGTGTTTCCAGCGTTCACCACGGGAAGACCATTCCCCGTGTTTCCGTACGTGACGAGAATCTCGCGCATGAAGGACACCAGGACTGGCTACTCGGCCGTTCATGGGGCACGATCTGCCCAACGCCGCTAAACCTACGGCTGCGTAGCTTCCGCCGGGAAAGCCTCCCCGGGCACAGAAGGGTCCCCCCAGACATGGCAGAACTCGTCTATCGACCGGTCATCGGTGCCGCACGTACCTTGTTCAAGGCGCTGGACCTGAAGATCGACGCGCAGGGTTCTGAGAACATCCCCCGCACCGGGGGCGCCGTGCTGGTGAGCAATCACATCAGCTACCTGGACTTCATCTTCTCGGGACTCGGCGCGCTGCCGCAGAAGCGCCTGGTGCGCTTCATGGCGAAGGACTCGGTCTTCCGCCACAAGATCTCCGGACCGCTGATGCGCGGCATGAAGCACATCCCCGTGGACCGCAAGCGTGGTGAGGCCGCGTACGCGCACGCCCTCGACTCGCTGCGCTCGGGCGAGATCATCGGGGTCTTCCCCGAGGCGACGATCTCCGAGTCGTTCACGCTCAAGAGCTTCAAGTCGGGCGCTGCCCGCATGGCCCAGGAGGCCGGTGTTCCGCTGATCCCCATGGCCCTGTGGGGCACCCAGCGGATCTGGACCAAGGGCAGGCCGCGCAATTTCGGCCGCAACCACATCCCCGTGACGATCCGGGTCGGCGAGCCGATGGACGCACCCGTGGACGAGTTCGCGGGCGCCATCACGCGCCGGCTGCGCGGCCGGGTGCAGGAGCTGCTCGAAGCCGCCCAGCGCGCGTACCCCGTACACCCGAAGAGCGCCGAGGACACCTGGTGGATCCCGGCGCACCTGGGGGGTACGGCGCCGACCGCGGCGCAGGTGCGCGAGGCCGGCTGACCGCGTCCCGCGGTTCTCACTCCGGGGACCGGACCGTGATCCGCGCCCCGGGGCTCACCTTCTCCAGCGACTCGGCGAGTTCGGCCCCCGCGGCCCGGAGCTCTCCGAGCGTCATGGGGGCCATGCCCTCCAGCAGGAAGACGGCGTTGACGGACTCCTCGGTCAGGCGTGTACGGACACCCTGACGCCAGTTCCAGCGCCGGCACGTGACACCTTCGTCGTCGCGCCAGACGACCTCCCCCGCGTCCGGGTGCTCGACGACGTCCTCGCCGCCCGCGACCGTGAGGAACGGCTCCTCGCCGGTGGAGCGCACGAGCCGCATGGCGCCCTTGACGTGGTCCAGGTCCTCTCCCCCGACGGGGACGAGGTGCGCGACGCTGATGGCGTTGTAGAGGTCGACGAGCAGATTGATCCGCGGCAGTCCGGCGTCCGACAGGGCGCGCCTGGCGAGCGCTTCGGCGGAGTTGCGGTTGCGGGACGGCTTGGTGCCGAAGGCCGTGTACGCCGCGCGCCAGGCCGCCATGTGCGGGTCCTCGTGCGGGGCCCGGCCGCCGAGCCGCTCGGCGAGGCGGCGCGTCGCGTCGTCGAGCAGGGCGGAGCTGCCCGCGTCGCTGGGGCCGTTGACCAGGCCGTGAGCCTCGACGGCGAGGTGGGTGAAGCCGGGAGCGAGGGCGCGCACCTCGTCCGACACGGAAAGTGTGAGTGTCATGTCTGCCTTGTCTCGGGGCTTTCAGAGGGCGCCGGGGAGGGTCCGCCAGAGGTAGGGCCGGTCCGGGGCGGCTCGCAGAGCGCGCAGGACGACCGGATGTGGTGCAGCGTACAGCACCGGATAGTCCACTTCACTGAACTCCGGACGTACGGCGAAGGCCAGCCGTTCGCCGTCCGGGGAGAACTGCGCGTCCACACCGGGCCTGTTGCCGCGCGGATCCTGCCGCGCCCAGCCCCCACGCCCCGGAAGCCTGACCGCGACGAGTCCGTGGATCACGGCGTTCGAACCGTCGTCGTCCGCGAGCCGCTGGTAGCACAGGGCGGTGGGGACGCCTTCGGCACGCAGCAGCGCCGCGAGGGCGTGGGCCTTGGCGTGGCAGATACCGGTGCGTCGCGCGATCACGTCCGAGGCGCGCCAGGTGACACGCATGTCGCCCGCGTCGTGGGAGTGGGGGATGGCATCGCGTACGAATTCATAGGCCGCTTTGGCGTATGCGTATGCATCGGGTGCTGGGGCGCGCAGCCGGGCCGCGGTTTCGCGCACCAGCGGGTGTTCATGGTCGACGACGTCGTCGGCGGCCAAGTAGGCGGCCAGGTCGGGCTTTTCCTGGATCAGCTCCATGGCGGTCGAGCGTAAATACGCGGCCGGACGGAAGTCAATCACTTTCCGCTTGGCCGCATATTTATGCGTCGCGAGTGGGTTACCTGGCCATCTCTTCCTTGAGCGCCTGCACGAAGCCGTCCACGTCGTCCTCGGTGGTGTCGAAGGAGCACATCCAGCGGACGTCGCCGGCCGCCTCGTCCCAGAAGTAGAAGCGGTAGTGCTTCTGGAGACGCTCGCTGACCTCGTGCGGCAGCCGCGCGAACACCGCGTTGGCCTGCACCGGGTAGAGGATCTCGACGCCGTCCACCTGGCGGACGCCGTCGGCGAGCCGCTGGGCCATGGCGTTGGCGTGGCGCGCGTTGCGCAGCCACAGGTCGCGCGCGAGCATCGCCTCCAGTTGCACGGAGACGAAGCGCATCTTGGAGGCGAGCTGCATCGACAGCTTGCGCAGGTGCTTCATGGCGCGCACCGCGTCCGGATTCAGGACGACGACCGCCTCGCCGAACAGCATGCCGTTCTTCGTCCCGCCGAAGGACATGATGTCCACGCCCACGGTGTGGGTGAAGGTCCGCATCGGTACGTCGAGCGAGGCCGCGGCGTTGGACACCCGGGCCCCGTCGAGGTGCACCTTCATCCCGCGCTCGTGCGCGTGCTCGCAGATCGCCCGGATCTCGTCCGGTGTGTAGACCGTGCCCAGTTCGGTGTTCTGGGTGATCGACACCACCTGCGGCATCGCGCGGTGCTCGTCCTCCCAGCCGTACGCCTGCCGGTCGATGAGCTCGGGGGTGAGCTTGCCGTCCGGCGTCGGTACGGTCAGCAGCTTCAGGCCGCCCATCCGCTCCGGGGCGCCGCCCTCGTCCACGTTGATGTGCGCGGTCTCGGCGGCGATGACCGCGCCCCACCGGTCGGTGACCGCCTGGAGGGCGACCACGTTGGCGCCGGTCCCGTTGAAGACCGGGAAGGCCTCGGCCCGCCCGCCGAAGTGGCTGCGGACGATCCGCTGGAGGTTCTCCGTGTAGTCGTCCTCACCGTAGGCGACCTGGTGGCCGCCGTTGGCGAGGGCGAGCGCGGCGAGCACCTCGGGGTGGGCGCCCGCGTAGTTGTCGCTCGCGAAACCGCGCACCCGCGGGTCGTGGTGCCG
Organism: Streptomyces enissocaesilis; assembly: GCF_039533765.1. Taxonomy (NCBI): domain Bacteria; kingdom Bacillati; phylum Actinomycetota; class Actinomycetes; order Kitasatosporales; family Streptomycetaceae; genus Streptomyces; species Streptomyces enissocaesilis. Next base: position 99,475 of record NZ_BAAAUD010000020.1, read on the forward strand.
GCGCGCGTCGGTCTTCGCCGCGTTCGTCGGATCCGGGTTCACGGCTTGGGGGTCAGCCACAGGCGCTGTCCATTCACTTCCCTGGCGGGCCGGTCCCAGACTCCGGCGATGGCATCGGCCAGTTCCTTGACGTCCGTGAAGCCCGCGAACTTCGCGTTCGGGCGCTCGGCGCGCATCGCGTCGTGCACCAGTGCCTTGACGACCAGGATCGCAGCCGCGCAGCGCGGCCCTTCCTCGCCCCCCGTCTTGCGGAACTCGTCGGCGAGCGCCAGGGTCCATGCCTCGGCCGCGGCCTTGGAGGCGGCGTACGCGGCGTTGCCGGCGGTGGGCTTGGACGCGCCCGCAGCGCTGATCAGCAGATAGCGTCCGCGGTCGCTGCGCCGGAGCGGGGCCTGGAAGGCGAGGGAGGTGTGCTGGACGGTGCGGACCAGCAATTTCTCCAGCAGGTCCCAGTCGGCGAGGCTGGTCTCGGCGAAGGTCGCGCTGCCGCGCCAGCCGCCGACGAGGTGGACCATCCCGTCGATCCGGCCGAACTCCTTCTCGGTCTTGTCCGCCCAGTCGCGGGTGGCTTCGAGGTCGAGGAGGTCGACGGTCTCGCCGGTGACGGTGGCGCCGCCGTGGGCGTACCTCGCGGCGTCGACGGCCTCGGCGAGGCCCGCGGCGTTCGCGTCCGCGCCGACCACGGTCGCGCCCGCCTCGGCCAGCCTGAGCAGGGCGGCACGGCCCGCGGGTCCCGCCGCTCCGGCCACCGCGACCACGGCGCCCTCCAGCGCTCCGCCGTTGCCGTTGCTGCTGCCGTTGGTCATGGTCGTCGCCTCCTGGGCGCGAGGGCTCACGCGGCCACCCGCTCGGCACTCGCCGCGGTGATCCCCCGGGTGGAGGCGATCACGTTCTTCAACTTCTTGGAAAGCGCCTCATAGAACATGCTGAGCGGAAACTCGTCCGGAAGCACGTCGTCCACGAGTTTGCGCGGCGGCAGCGACAGGTCCAGGGCGTCGGGCCCCTTGGCCCAGCGCGATCCGGGGTGCGGCGCGAGGTACGTCGAGACCAGGTCGTACGCCGCGAACCAGTGGACCAGCTTGGGACGGTCGATGCCGGCCCGGTAGAGGTCCTCGATCTCGGCGCAGAGCTGGTTGGTGACCTGCGGGGCCCGCTCCCAGTCGATCTTCAGCGTGTTGTCGGTCCAGCGCACCACGTCGTGCTTGTGCAGGTACGCGAAGAGCAACTGGCCGCCGAGACCGTCGTAGTTGCGGACGCGGTCGCCGCTGACCGGGAAGCGGAACATCCGGTCGAACAGCACGGCGTACTGGACGTCACGGCCGTGCGCGTTGCCCTCGGCCTCCAGCTTCACGGCCTCCTTGAAGGCGGTGAGGTCGCAGCGCAGCTCCTCCAGGCCGTACATCCAGAACGGCTGGCGCTGCTTGATCATGAAGGGGTCGAACGGCAGGTCGCCGTGGCTGTGGGTACGGTCGTGGACCATGTCCCACAGGACGAACGCCTGCTCGCAGCGGTCCTGGTCGGAGACCATCGCGCGGATGTCCTCCGGCAGTTCGAGGCCGAGGATGTCCACCGCGGCCTCGGTGACCCGGCGGAAGCGGGCCGCCTCGCGGTCGCAGAAGATGCCGCCCCAGGAGAAGCGCTCGGGGGCTTCGCGGACGGCGATCGTCTCGGGGAAGAGGACGGCGGAGTGCGTGTCGTACCCGGCGGTGAAGTCCTCGAAGGTGATGCCGAGGAACAGCGGGTTGTCGTAGCGGGTGCGCTCCAGCTCCGCGAGCCACTCGGGCCACACCATGCGCAGGACGACCGCCTCGAAATTGCGGTCGGGGTTGCCGTTCTGCGTGTACATGGGGAAGACGGCCAGGTGCTGGCGGCCGTCGGCGCGCCGCCGGGCGGGCTGGAAGGCGAGCAGCGAGTCCAGGAAGTCGGGCACCGTGAACCCACCGGCGACCCACTTGCGGAGATCGGCCACGAGGGCCCGGTGGTACGCGGCGTCGTGCTCCACCAGGGGGGAGAGCTCCTCGACCGCGCCGGTCACACGGCCGACGGCGGCTTCCGCTTCGGCGGGCGTCGGTGCGCCCTCGGCGCCGAAATCTATGGACCCGTCCGCCGACTGCCAGGGCCGGATCGCCTCCACGGCATTCTTGAGCTCGAGCCAGGCCGGGTGCTCGACCACGCGCCGGGCACCGGATATGCCGTCGGCGACTGCGTCCTGCACAAGAATTTCCGTCATGTCACTTCCTTCACGGGAGAACCTCGCGTCAAGGCACCGTATAGGTCTTCGACTCTTCCATTCAAGAGCGGGTCCAGCAAATTATCCTGCCGAGCCCCCCTGATCGCCGCTGTTCTTCCTGCCCAGTCCCGCAGCAGCGCACGCTTCTGCCCTCTCCACCCCTCTCAGCTCTCCGGGGGCCGTACAGCGCGCGTACCCGTTCCAGCCCTTGTCACCTCCCGTTCACCGGCCCGGTCCGGGGGATCGCCGGGGTCCGGGCCGAGCGCTCCGTTTCTCCGCGCGAGACGGCCTCCTCCGGGGAGGCGGGCCGTTAGGCTGCCCGGAGGAGCTGTCGACGGAAGCGAGACTGTCTTGAGTTTCCTCACCATTGGTCATCGCGGGGTCATGGGCGTCGAGCCGGAGAACACCCTCCGTTCCTTCGTCCGCGCCGAACAGGCCGGCATGGACGCCATCGAACTCGACCTGCACCTGAGCAAGGACGGCGCGCTCGTGGTCATGCACGACGCCGAGGTGGACCGTACGACCGACGGCAGGGGCGCGATCGCCGACCTGACCCTCGCGGAGCTGCGGGCACTCGACGCCGGGCAGGGCGAACGCGTCCCCCTCTTCGGGGAGGTCCTGGACGCGGTGGGGTCACCGCTCCAGGCCGAGATCAAGGACACCGCGGCGGCGCGGGCGCTCGCCGCGGTGATGCTCCGGCGCGATCTGGCGGGCCGCGTGGAGGTGTCGTCGTTCCACGACGAGGCGGTGGCCGAGATCGCCTCGCTCGTCCCCGGTGTACGGACCGCGCTGATCGCCAGCCGTTACGGCAGCGACGTGGTGGACCGCGCCAGGGCAGTGGGCGCGGCGACGCTGGCGCTCAACATCCGCAGGCTGACCCTGGAGACCGTGGAGCGCGCGCACGCCGAGGGGCTGCGGGTCGTCGGCTGGGTGGTGAACACGCAGGAGCAGCTGCGGCTGGTGCGGGCGCTGGAGCTGGACGGCGCGACGACCGACTATCCGGAGATCCGCCGCACGGGCCGCTTCACCGCGTGAGCGGGTCGGCGGCGCCGTTCCCCGTCCGCCCCGGGCGTCGCCGCCCCTGCCCGGCCCGGCCGCTTCAGCCCAGCCTCTTCACCAGCAGCTCGAACTCCAGGTCGTCGCGCTGCGGAACGCCGAAGCGCTCGTCGCCGTACGGGAAAGGGGTCGTCCTCCCGGTACGGCGGTAGCCGCGGCGCTCGTACCAGGCTATGAGGTCCTCCCGTACGGAGATCACCGTCATGTGCATCTCACGCGCGCCCCACATCTCGCGCACCGTCCGCTCCGCCTCGGCGATGACGACCTTGCCGAGACCGGCGCCCTGCATCTGCGGACGGACCGCGAACATCCCGAAGTAGGCGGCCTCGCCCCGGTGTTCGAGCTGGCAGCAGGCGACCAGCACACCGTCCCGCTCGACCGTGAGCAGCCGGCTGTCCGGTGACTTGACCACGTCGAGGACGCCCTCGGGGTCGGTCCGCTGTCCCTGGAGGATGTCCGCCTCGGTGGTCCAGCCCGCACGGCTGGCGTCCCCCCGGTACGCCGACTCTATGAGCGCGACGAGCGCGTCCACGTCGGTTTCCGTCGCGTCGCGGAAGGTCAGTCCGGTGGCGGCCGGACGAGGGGTGGTCTCCATGGGGGGTGGTCTCCGGATCTGTGCGGCGGTCGGGCGCCCCGAGCGTAACGCGCGCTAAGGTCCCGGTGCATGGTGCAGGTACTGAGCAGCAGGACTCTTCTGCGTCCCACGGATCCGGAGCGTTCCCGCGCGTTCTACGGCGAGGCGCTGGGGCTCGCCGTCTACCGCGAGTTCGGCACGGGGCCCGAGCGCGGGACGGTGTACTTCCTGGGCGGCGGCTTCCTGGAGGTCTCCGGGCGCTCCGACACCCCTCCCTCCCCCGGCCTCCGGCTGTGGCTCCAGGTCGAGGACGCCGTCGCGGCGTACGAGGAACTGTCGGCGCGCGGCGTCGAGGTGCTGCGGCCGCCGGTCAAGGAGCCGTGGGGCCTGATCGAGATGTGGCTCGCCGACCCCGACGGTGTGCGCATCGCCGTCGTCGAGGTGCCCGCGGACCATCCGCTGCGCTACCGCCCCTGACCCCGGCGCGCTCCCCGTGCACCCCCGTGCGCTCGCATACCGCGCGGAGGCGGCGGGCATCGACGGGACGACACCGTCGACGGGGAGGTACACCGTGCACGGACAGGCGATGTCCGGCTGGCTGCTCGTGGCACTGTGCGCGGCGACCGGCGCGTACTGTCTGCTGCGCCTGCGCAGCGGCGGCGGGGAACACCGTGAAGAGGCGGGCGGTGACGCCCTGATGGGGTTCGGGATGGCGGCTATGGCGGTGCCCGCCGCGGTGCTCGCCCCGCCGGCGTGGGGATGGATGCCGTACGCCGGGGTCTTCGGCGGGGCGGCGCTGCGGGCGCTGTGGCAGGCCCGCGGGAGCGCGCACCACGCCCACCATCTGGTGGGTTCGCTGGCCATGGTCTACATGGCGCTGGCGATGGCACCGGGAAGCGGCGGTTCCGCGCACGCGGGGCACCCGTCCGGTTACGCCGCCGCCGGTGGGATTCCGCTGCTGACCGGCGCACTGCTGCTGTACTACGCCGCGTACGTGCTGTGCTCGGGGGTGAGACTGATGCCGGTGGCCGCGGCGGCGGGGAGCACCGCCGCGGGAGCGGAGGTGCAGGTGGAGGTGAACGGCGGCGCGGGCGGCAGCAGTGGCGGTGGCAGGGAGGCGGTCCCCTGGGGCGCGCGGTCGGAACTGGCCCTCGCCTGCCGGGTTTCGATGGGGATCGGCATGATCGCGATGCTGGTCACCCTGTGAGGCGCCGCCGCGAAACCGTGGCCTGCGTCACTTGGCGCGCAAGGCCATACCCGCGAGTAGGCCCGCACTCATAGGCTGGCCCCATGACGCTCTCCTTGGCACTTCTGCTGCTCGGCGTCGTCGCCGCCGTCGCGGCCCCGCGGCTCCTGTCGCGCGCCGACTGGCGGGAGCGCGAACCCGTGGTGGCCCTGTGGGTGTGGCAGTGCGTGGTGGCCGCCGTGCTGCTGTGCTTCGGTCTGTCGATGACGTTCAGCGCGGCCGCCGCCTGGCAGGCCGTGCGGGGCCGGGTGTTCGCCCCGGCCCCGCACGGCGTCGTGGAGGCGTACGCCCTCGCCGCGTACGGGCCGTGGTCCGCCGTCATCGCGGTGCTGCTGGCGTGCGGAGGAGCCTGGACGGCGGCGATGCTGGTCCGGGAGGTCCGCAGGGCGCGCGCAGGGCGTGGGCAGCGGCGCGCGGACCTGCTCGTACGCTCCCCGCTGCTGCCCGGCGAGGAGCCCGGCGCCGACCGGCTGGTCGTACTGGAGGGGGAGCGTCCGGACGCGTGGTGGCTGCCGGGGGGCGCGGCTCCGCGCCTGGTCGTCACGACGGCGGCGTTGCGGCGCCTGAAGGGACGGCAGCTGGACGCCGTGCTCGCCCATGAGCAGGGGCACGCGCGGGCCAGGCACGACTGGCTGCTGCACTGCGCGTCCGCTCTGGCGACCGGCTTTCCGCAGGTTCCGGTGTTCGCCGCGTTCCGCGACGAGATGCACCGGCTGGTGGAGCTGGCCGCCGACGATGTGGCCTCGCGGCGCTTCGGCCGGCTGACGATCGCTCTCGCCCTGGTGGAACTCAACGAGGACCGCGGCGTGTTCGGGCCGTGTCCGGCCGCCTCGCACGCCGGACTGCCGCAGCGCGTCGACCGGCTGCTGACAGCGGCCCCCCGCCTCACCGCGGGCCGCCGGCTGCGGCTGACGGCGGCGGCCTCGCTCGTTCCGGCCGTACCGCTGCTGGTCGCGTTCGTGCCGGGGCTCAGCGCACTGGGGTAGCCGGCGTGTGCGGGGGCGGCCGGCATGCCGCGGCAGCCCCTCCGCCCGGCCCCGGGGTGGCCCGTGGCGCCGCCTCTGGGCAAGGATCTCCTCATGCACTCCCCCCAACTGGCTCCGCCCTCCCGCCCCGCCCTTCCCGCGCCCGTACGCACGGCCCTGGTCTGCTCGGCCCTCTCGGTCGTCCTCCTGCTGCTCGTCGCGTTCGAGTGGCGGCCGTTGATGTCGCTCGACCGCTCGGTCGGGGACGCCCTGCACCGCTCGGCGGTCGGCCATCCCGGCATCACGCACACCAGCCGGATCCTGTCCGACTGGGTGTGGGACCCGTGGACGATGCGCGCGCTGGTGGCCGTGGTCTTCGCGTGGCTGCTGTGGCAGGGGGAACGGCTCCTGGCGCTGTGGATCGCCGCGACCAGTGTGCTCGGTTCGCTCGTGCAGCAGGGCCTCAAGGCGGCGGTCGGCCGTGAGCGCCCCCAGTGGCCCGACCCGGTCGACTCCGCGCACTTCGCGGCCTGGCCGTCCGGCCACGCGATGACAGCCGTGGTCACCTGCGGGCTGCTGCTGTGGCTGCTCGTCCTGCGCGGCGCGAGTACCGGGGTGCGCACGGCCGTGCTCGTCGCCGGAGGGGTGTCCTGCCTCGGCGTCGGCGTCACCCGGTTCTACCTGGGCGTGCACTGGATGTCCGACGTGCTGGGCGGCTGGCTGCTGGGAGCAGCCGTGGTGGCGCTCTCGGTGGTGGCGTACGGCCGCCTGGTCGCTTCCCGGGAAGGAACGTCCGCATGACGGCCGGGAACGCGCTCTTCGGCTTCTCCGGCACGCTGCTCGGGCCCGGACCCACCGGCGGGTGGCCGCGCCCGGTGCCCTCACTCGTGGCCTGACAGGAAAAGCGTCCGTATCCGGCGGTCCCCCGCGCCGCCGGATACGGACGGCAAGCCCACGGAGCAGGCCCGGCAGGGCGCCTGTCGTGGGAGCACTGAGTATATTGGCTACGGGCCAGTCAACGCAGGAGTTATTCAGGATGTCCCCGCGCAGCGCATCGGTCAACGAGGAGTTGCGCCGCCGTTCCCGTGAGCGGTTGCTGCAGGCCACGGTGGAGCTCGTCGGGGAGCGGGGATACGAGGCGACGACGCTCGGCGCCATCGCGGACCGGGCCGGATCCGCGCGCGGGCTGGTCTCGTATTACTTTCCCGGGAAACGGCAGTTGCTGCAGTCGGCCGTGCACCGGCTGATGCACCGGACGCTCGAAGCGGCCCTGGAGCGCGAACCGCGCACCGAGGACGGCCGTGAACTGCTGGCCCGCGCGATCGACGCCGTACTGGGCCTCACGTGCGACCACCCGGTGCTCATGCGTACGCACATGGCGGGCATCCTCCAGGCGGAGGGTTTCGTGCGGTGTCCCGAACAGCAGCGGCTCGCGGAGCTGCTGCGGGGCGCCGTCGTGCGCCACGGATCGCGGGACGCGGACGCCGACTATCCGCTGCTGCGCGCGCTGCTGATGGGCGCGGTGTTCGCCGCGCTGCTGCCGGGGGCGCCGATGCCACTGCCGCGCCTGCGGGCCGAGTTGTTCCAGCGGTACGGGCTGGACTGGGAGCTCGGCGTGCCGCCGGGCGGAGAACCGCCCGGCGGCACGCTCGTGCACGGGGTGGATCAGCGTCGGTAGTCGGGCTGCGTCTGCACGTTGAGCTCGTTCAGCCGCACCCGCTGGGCGCCGTCGGTGCGCTTGTCGTTGAGCTTCAGGACGTCGAAGCCCTTGGCCATGTCGTTGGAGTAGATGTAACCGTTGTAGTAGTACGCCGACCAGGATCCGGCGGTGGACATGGTGGTCGTGCTGAGGGGACCGCGCTCGAAGAAGGCGATCTCCTCGGGCTTGGCCGAGTCGGTGAAGTCCCAGACGGAGATGCCGCCCTGGTACCAGGCCTGGACCATGATGTCCTTGCCCTTGACGGGGATCAGCGAGCCGTTGTGGGCGACGCAGTTCTCGGTGTCGGCCTGGTGGCGGTCGATCTTGAAGTAGCTCCTGAAGACCAGCTTGCGCTGGTCGCCCTTGCCGGTGATGTCGTAGATGCCGTCGGCGCCGCGCTCGGGGCCCGTGGCCGCGTTGCAGGTGGCGGCGGAGCCGCCGCCGAGCTCGTCGGTGAAGACGACCTTGTCGGCCTTCTGGTTGAAGGTCGCCGAGTGCCAGAACGCGAAGTTGACGTTGTCCTGGACGCGGTCGATGACCCTGGGCCTCTCCGGGTCCTCGATGTCGAAGATGATGCCGTCACCCATGCAGGCACCGGCGGCCAGGTCCTTCGAGGGCAGCACGGTGATGTCGTGGCAGCCGGTGGTCCTGGAGACGCCCGGGTTGGTGGGCGCGCCCGGGTTTCCGCCGTCCGGGAAGAGCACCGGGAAGTCCACGACCGCGGACTTCTCCGGGGCGCGGCGCGGCACCTTGATGATGGAGATGCCGTCGTGCGGCGGCTTGCAGTCCGGGAACGTCTCGCTCGGCGAGTACGAGGAGACGTAGACGTAGACGTTGCGTCCCCCGGGCACCAGGGTGTGCGTGTGCGAGCCGCACGCGGTCTCGACGGCGGCGACGTACCGCGGGTTGCTCTTGTCGCTGATGTCGAAGATCTTCATGCCCTCCCAGGAGGACTTCTCCGTCGCGGGCTGCGAGGTGCTCGTGCACGAGTTGTCGCTGCGCGAGGAGTCCGTGGAGAGGAAGAGCAGGTTCCCGGAGACGGAGATGTCGTTCTGCGAACCGGGACACAGGACCTGGGAGACCGTTTTCGGGGCCTTCGGGTTGCTGATGTCGAAGATCCGGAAGCCGTCGTAGTTGCCGGCGAAGGCGTACTCGCCCTGGAACGCCAGGTCGGAGTTGGTGCCCTTGATCGCGTCCTTGGGGATGTTCACCAGGTGCTCGATGTTCTTGCTGTGGACGATCTCGTCCACGCCGGGTATCTCGCCGTTCTCGATGGCGGCCCTGGCTTCGGCCTGCTGTGAGGTGGACAGGCCCTTCTTCTTCGCGGGCGCGTCCCCCGGGTCGGGGGTCGCGACCGCGGGACCGGCCGTCAGCAGCGTGGCGAAGAGCCCTGCCGCGGCTGCTGCCACGCCCAGGCCTCTGCGCCGCACGCGGGTGATGTGCAACGAGGTCACTGCGTCCTCCCTTGTATCCGTTCGTAGTTGAACGGTTGGTACACCCCGGCAGTATCGTCGTTTGCATGCACATCTCAACAGATGGCAACGAAGACGTAATGAAAGTTTTTGATCATCGGTGTGCGGAAGCGTGCTAAAAACAGACATCAATCGCCCCCCATGCCCCAGGAGGTCGCCGTGTTGATCCGCCGCAGCTCCGCACGCGCCCGCAGACTCTCATGCGTGGCGACGACGGCCGCGATCGCCGTGCTCGGCCTGGGCGCCTGCGACGCGGGGGGCGGGACCGCGCCGGAGACGAAGGCGGCCGCCGGGCCTTCGGTGGTCGCGCCGGGCAAGCCGGGCGAGCCGGCGAGGACCATGTCGGCGGACGAGGCGGAGAAGGCCCTGCCCGACGGCTCCCCCAACGGGGCGGACTTCTCGTACGCGCGGATGATGATCGAACATCACGGCCAGGCGCTGGTGATGACGGAACTCGCCCCCGAGCGCGCCGCGTCTGCGAAGGTCAAGCGGCTCGCCGAGCGGATCGCGGCGGCCCAGGGGCCGGAGATCGGCGCCATGCGGGGCTGGCTCGACAGCAACGGCGGCAAGAAGCACCGGGGCGGCCACGACCACGCCTCGATGCCGGGAATGGCCACGGAGAAGCAGCTCGCGCGGTTGCGCGCGGCCAGGGGCGAGGACTTCGACCGGCTCTTCCTGGAACTGATGGTCATTCACCACGAGGGCGCGGTCGGCATGGCGACCGATGTCCTCTCGCAGGGGAACAACGTCCAGGTCGAGGAGATGGCGACCGATGTGCTCGCGCAGCAGAGCGCCGAGATCGGCAGGATGCGCGACATGATGTGAACGTCCCCGGCTCTAGCGGCGGTTGTGGCGGGGCGACAGAAGGCCCTCGTCACGCGCGCCCGCGATCAGCCTGAGCGACTTGCGGCGGCTGCGGCCCGTCGCGCACATCACCGCGAGCACCGGGTCCCGCCCCGCCTGCTGGGCGGCCCGGTACGCCTGGGCCGCGATCCGCCGGCCCGCCCTGCCGCCGGGCCAGGACGGCCGGGCGCGCCCGACGGGGGGCGGCTGCGGCCCGTCGGGCGCGATGACGGGCGTACGCGGGGCCCCGACGGCCCGGCGGTCGCCGGCCGGCCCTTCGGCCCACTCCGCGACCGCAGTGAAGCCGTCGAGCGGCAGATCCGCGCGCACCTCCTCGACCGTGATCCGCTCCGCCGACATCGCGGCGAGTACGTCGATCCTGGCGCCGTCGGCGAGGGTGAGCCGCACGGTGAACCAGGCGGGCCGGGGCGGGGAGGCGGTGTCGGCGGAGCGGCCCTCCGGGTCCGGTACGGGCCATACCGGCGCCGTCGCATTCGGTTCATAATGGTTGTTGACGTCAAAAAAAGCACTTTCCAGCACGGCGGAAACGTAACCCCGTCCCGCCCCGGGCCCGCCACGGCGCGCAGCGGGTACGGCGCAAGGCACCCCGGTGGGGGCCTCCCGCACCGTTCGGCTCATGGGCGGACACCTCCCCCGGCCCGCCGATCGATGCCATGCTGGAGACCTTCGCGGGAAGGAGCCCCCGCCGTGCTTCGAGTCGCAGTCGTCGGTTCAGGCCCCAGCGGGGTCTACACCGCGCAGGCCCTGGTGCAGCAGAGTGCGGTGCCCGACGTGCGGGTGCACGTGCTGGACCGGCTGCCCTGTCCGTACGGACTGGTGCGCTACGGCGTCGCACCGGACCACGAGAAGATCAAGTCGCTCCAGGGCAGCCTGCGCACCGTGCTCGAGGACGAACGGATCACCTTCGTGGGCCATGCCGAGGTGGGAGCGGCCGGGCTGACCTGCGCGCGACTGCTGGAGCTCTACCACGCGGTGGTGTACTGCGTCGGGGCCGCGACGGACCGCAGGCTCGGCATCCCGGGCGAGGACCTGCCCGGGAGCTGGTCGGCCACCGACTTCGTCTCCTGGTACAGCGCGCATCCGGACGCGTCCGGGCGCGGCTTCACGCTGGGCGCGCGTTCGGCCGTCGTGATCGGGGTGGGCAACGTGGCGGTGGACGTGGCCCGCATCCTGGCGCGCGGCGCGCACGAGCTGCGGTCCACCGACGTGCCGCAGCCGGCGCTCGACGTGCTGGCGGGCAGCCGGGTGCGCGAGGTGCACATGGTGGGCCGGCGCGGCCCCTCGCAGGCGAAGTTCACCACCAAGGAACTGCGGGAGCTCGGCACCCTGCCGGACGCCGGGGTGGCCGTACGGACCGAGGAGCTCGCCCTGGACCCGGCGTACGCGGATCCCGGATCTGCGGCGGCCGCCTCCCTTCCCGCCGTGAACCGGCGCAATGTCGAGGTGCTGAGGGGCTGGGCCGCGGGCGGCAGCGGGGAACGGGCGCGCCGTGTCCACGTGCGGTTCTTCCTGCGGCCGGTGGAGGTGCTGGAGGATGGCGGACGGGCGGCGGGGGTGCGCTTCGAGCGCACGGTGCCCGACGGCGGCGGCGGCGTACGCGGCACGGGGACGTACGAGGACATCGAGGCGCAGCTGGTGCTGCGGTCGGTCGGCTACCGGGGGGCGCCGCTCGCCGGTCTGCCGTTCGATCCGGGGAGCGGGACGGTGCCGCACGCCGGAGGACACGTGCTGCGGGAGGGCGTCCCGTCGCCGGGCGAGTACGTGGCGGGCTGGATCAAGCGGGGCCCGACGGGCGTCATCGGCACCAACCGGCCGTGCGCCAAGGAGACGGTGGCGTCGCTCCTCGCGGACGCCCCGGCGCTCGCCCGGCGCCCGCTCGTGGACGACCCGCTCGGCGCACTGCGGGAGTCGGGGATCCGCCCGGTGGTGTGGAACGACTGGCGGGCGATCGAGGCGGCGGAGGCGGCGCTGGGCGTCTCCCTGGGGCGCCGCTCGGTGAAGCTCCACGACTGGGCGGGGCTGCTGGCCGCCGCGCACGGCGGGGTCTGACGCGGTCCGCCGGCACCCCCTCGCCGTCAGCCGTCGCCTCCGCGTCAGCCGTCGGTGCCGAGCCGGTCCGCCTCCAGTGCGGCCGCCGCGAGGACGCGGTCGAGGAGACCGGGGAAGAGCAGGTCCAGATCCTCGCGGCGCAGCCCGTTGAGTTTGGCCGTTCCCCGGTAGACCTGCCGGATCACACCGCTCTCGCGCAGTACGCGGAAGTGGTGGGTGGTCGTGGACTTGGTGACGGGGAGCGTGAAGTACGAGCAGGAGAGATCGGACTCGGCCACCGCCAACTCACGGACGATACGCAGCCGCATGGGGTCGGAGAGCGCGTGGAGCACCCCTTCGAGGCGGATCTCGTCGCGCGTGGGGTGCGCGAGTTCACGCGTACTCGTCGTCACGGCGTTCACGGCCTCTCCAGTTCGTCCGGAAGCGCCATTGTACGACACCTATCGTAATTCGGGGTGGATCGCCCTGCGGGCGGGACCGGCCGGCTCGCGGCCGGTCCCGCCCACGAGGGGATGTTCAGACCGCGCGGTGGTACTGGTCGGGGGTGTGCACCTCGCCGCCCAGTTCGCGCGCGGCGTGGCGGGCGAACGAAGGGTTGCGCAGCAGTTCCCGGCCGAGCAGTACGGCGTCCGCCCGGCCGTCGGCGAGGATCTTCTCGGCCTGCACCGGGTCGGTGATCAGGCCGACCGCGGCGACGGGCAGCCCGGCCTCGGTGCGGACCCGCTCGGCGAACGGCACCTGGTAGCCGGGGCCGACGGGGATCCGCGCCCGCGGCGCGAGTCCGCCCGTCGAGACGTCGAGCAGGTCCACCCCGTGCGCCCGCAGCTCACGGGCGAAGCGGACGGTGTCGTCGGCGGTCCAGCCGTCCCGCTCGTCCTCGGGGTTCTCGGTCAGCCAGTCGGTGGCCGAGATCCGGAAGAACAGCGGCAGGTCTTCGGGCCACACCGCGCGCACCGCGTCCACGACCTCCAGGGCGAAGCGCGTGCGGTTCTCGAAGGAGCCGCCGTACGCGTCGGTGCGGTGATTGCTGTGCGGGGAGAGGAACTCGCCGATCAGGTAGCCGTGCGCGCCGTGGATCTCGACGACCTTGAAGCCGGCCGCGAGGGCCCGCCGCGCGGCGTCCGCGAACTGTCCGACGATCTCCGCGATCTGCCCGGTGGACAGCTCGGCGGGCGCCGGATGGTCCTCGTCGTACGGCAGCGGGCTCGGCGCGACGGGCTGCCACGCCTCGGGGTCCGCGACGATCGGGGCGCCGCCGCGCCAGGGGCGGTCGGTGGACGCCTTGCGCCCGGCGTGCGCCAGCTGGATGCCGGGGACCGTTCCCTGGCCCTCCAGGAACGTGGTGACGCGACGCAGCGCCTCGACCTGCCGGTCGTTCCAGATGCCCAGGTCGGCGGGGCTGATCCGGCCCTCGGGGCTGACCGCCGTGGCTTCCACCAGGATCAGGCCGGTGCCACCCGTGGCACGGGCGGCGTAGTGGGCGAAGTGCCAGTCGTGCGCGACACCGGCGTTCGGCCCGAACACCTCCGCGCTGTACTGGCACATGGGCGCCATCCAGACGCGGTTGGGAATGGTCAGCGATCGCAGGGTGTAGGGCTCGAAGAGGGCACTCACGAGGGACTCCGTTTCAGCTGGTGCAGCTGGATCGACTGCGCTTAGTACGATACACACCGTACTACGGCGAACGTCAAACTACGAAGCCCTTCGTACAACCGCGCCTCAGCCGGCGAACGGTGTCGGGGGCAGCCCCCGGCCCGCGCCCGGGAGCACCAGCAGCGAACCGGAGAGCGGATGCGGGCGGGCCAGGCCGGTCCGGGCCGTGGTGACGTACAGGTCACGCAGGTCGGCGCCGCCGAAAGCGCAGGCCGTGGGGCGGCGCACGGGCAGCTCCACGGTCCGGTCGAGCCGCCCGTCCGGTGTGTACCGGCGGACCGCCGCGCCGTCCCAGAGCGCCACCCAGACGCAGCCGTCGGCGTCGACGGTCAGACCGTCGGGGAAGCCCGCACCGGTCTCGATCTCCGCGAGCCGGCGCCGGTTCACGGCCTGCCGCCCGTCGAAATCGAAGACGTCGACGCCGCGGGTGGGGCTGTCGACGTAGTACATGAGCCGTCCGTCGGGGCTCCAGCCCGTGCCGTTGCTGACGGCGGCGGTCAGCGCCCGCACGGCCGTGCCGTCCGGCGCGATCCGGGTGAGGCTTCCGCCGCCCGGCTCCTCGTCGTAGCGCATGGTGCCCGCCCACAGCGCCCCGTCGGGGGCGACGGCCGCGTCATTGCCGCGGCGGCCCGGCACGGGCTCGCGCACCAGCCAGGAGAAGGCCAGGTCGGGCCCGTACAGGCCGATTCCGTCGCGGAGGCTGACGACCAGACCGCCGCCCGCCCGCGGCTTGGCCGCGCCGACGTGCTGTCCGGTGGCCATGACCGTACGACGGCCGCTCGCCGGGTCGTAGGTGTGGACGCGCGCGGACAGGATGTCGACCCAGACCAGCCGGCCCGCCGCCGCGTCCCAGGTCGGCCCCTCGCCGAGCGACGCCCGCTCCCGTACCGCGACCTCCGGCCCCGTGGACGGCCTCGTGGACGGCCTCACGGACGGACCCCGGACAGGCGCGCGAACGGGCTCGCGGCCGGACTCACGGGCGCGCCCGGTGACCGAGGCGGGCCGACAGGTCGGTCGCGCCCTTGGCCGCCAGCTCGGCCAGCTCGGCCTCCCGCTCCTCGCTCCACCGGATCATGGGCACGGAGATGGAGAGCGCGGCGACGACCCGGCCCGCACCGTCCCGCACCGGGGCGGCCACGCAGCTCACGTCCGGGTTGGACTCCCGGTGCTCGAAGGCGAGCCCGCGCTCCCGGATCTCCGCGAGTGCGGTGCGCAGTTCCCCGGGATCGGTAATGCTGTTGGGAGTCATCGCGGCGAAGTCACGGCCTTCGATGCGGGCGTCGAGCTGGGCCTGCGGCAGCGAGGCGAGCAGCATCTTTCCGACGGAGGTGCAGTGCGCGGGCAGTCTGCGGCCGGCGGCCGAGACCATCCGGACCGCGTGCGTCGAGTCCACCTTGGCGATGTAGATGACGTCCGCGTCCTCCAGGATGGCGACATGAACGGTCTCGTCACAGGTCTCGGCGACCTCCCGGGCCACCTGCTGCCCCTCGGCGGCGAGATCGAGCTGTTCCGCGTACCGGCTGCCGAGCTGGTACGTACGCACACCGAGCCGGTAGCGGCCGGGCTGGTCGGGCACGGGCACCACGTAGGAGCGCGCGGCGAGCGTGGTGAGCAGTTCGTGCACCGTGGTGCGCGGCAGCTGGAGCTTGCGCGTGACATCGGGCGCGGACAGCGTGCCGTCCCCTTCCAGGAACAGCTCGAGTATGTCCAGCGACCTGGTCACCGCCGGAACCAGTCGTCCCACGATCGGCCACCCACCTCTTCTGTTCGAAACTCCGGCCGTTGGCCGGTATGACGAACACAGGCTAGCCGCAGGTCCGTTCACCCGGCAATGGCCGCGCGTGGTCGACGCGCGGCCAACGCGAGGCCGGCGCGGGGTGACGCATGGGTGGCGGGCAGGCCATTGACACTCCGAGGACCGGCTGATTACGGTCACGCCAGAATTTCGAACACATAACGAAATCTCGAACACCTCCGAGGGGCAACCGCCTTGCGCATTACGGGAATCAGCACGCACGTCGTCGGGACACCCTGGCGCAACCTCACCTATGTCGTCGTCCGTACGGACGAAGGTCTCACCGGTGTCGGCGAGACCCGGATGCTGGGCCGCACCGACGCGCTGCTCGGCTATCTCCGCGAGGCCGAGACCAACCACATCGCGGGATCCGACCCCTTCGCCGTCGAGGACCTCGTCCGCAGGATGAAGTACGGCGACTACGGGCGGGCCGGCGAGATCGTCATGTCGGGCATCGCGGTCGTGGAGATGGCCTGCTGGGACATCAAGGGCAAAGCGCTCGGCGTACCGGTCTGGCAGCTGCTCGGCGGAAAGGTCACCGACAAGGTCAAGGCGTACGCCAACGGCTGGTACACCACGGAGCGCACCCCCGAGGCGTACCACAAGGCGGCGCAGACGGTCGTCGAGCGCGGTTACCGCGCGCTGAAGATCGATCCGTTCGGAACCGGGCACTACGAGCTCGACCACGCCGGCACCCGCTACGCGGTGTCGCTGATCGAGGCCGTACGGGACGCGATCGGCCCGGACACCGAGCTGATGCTGGAGATGCACGGGCGGTTCTCCCCCGCCACGGCGGTGCGGCTCGCCCGCGAGCTGGCGCCCTTCGCGCCCGCCTGGCTGGAGGAGCCGGTGCCGCCGGAGAACCTCAAGGCGCTGGAGAAGGTCGCCGCCAAGGTGGACATGCCCATCGCCACCGGGGAGCGCGTCCATGACCGGATCGAGTTCCGCGAGCTGTTCGAGTCGCAGGCCGCCGACATCATCCAGCCGGACGTGGGGCACATCGGCGGCATCCTGGAGGCCAGGAAGCTCGCCGCGACCGCCGAGACGCACTACGTGCAGGTCGCCCCGCACAACGTGGGCGGCTCCGTACTGACCGCGGCGAGCCTCCAGCTGGCCGCCTGCACCCCGAACTTCAAGATCCTCGAACACTTCAACGACTTCGCCGACGCGGAGATCAAGAAGGTGGTGCGCGGGGCGCCCGAGGTGGTCGACGGCTACTTCGAGGTCTCCCACGCACCCGGCCTCGGTGTCGAGCTCGACGTGGCGGCGGCGGCCGAATTCCCGCAGCAGCAGGCCAAGTTCGATCTGTGGGCCGAGGGCTGGGAGCAGAGGAAGAGCGGGTGAACAGCCGCGCGATCGTCGTCGAGCGGCCCGGCTCGCACCGGCTGGTGACGGGGCCGCCGCCCGAGCCGGGCCCCGGCGAGGTGGTGGTGCGGGTCGCCGCCGCCGGGATCTGCATGAGCGACCGCGAGGTGTACGACGGCCATCGCGACCCGGCGTACGTGCGCTACCCGGTGATTCCCGGGCACGAGTGGTCCGGGACCGTCGAGGCGGTGGGCGAGGGGGTCGGCACGGGGCTCCTCGGGCGCAGGACCGTCGCCGAGGGGTTCCGGTCCTGCGGCGCCTGCGAGCGGTGCCGCAGCGGCGACACGTCACTGTGCGCCTCGGGGTACGACGAGACGGGCTTCACCCGGCCCGGCGCCTTCGCCGACCATGTCGCCGTGCCCGCCCGGCTGCTGCATCCGCTCGCCGACGACGCCGACCTGCGGGCCGCCGCGCTCCTGGAGCCGGCCGCCGTGGTCGCCTCCGCCGTGCGGGCCGGGCAGGCCGGGGCGGGCGAGCGGGTGGCCGTGGTGGGCGCGGGCACGCTCGGGCTGCTGGCCGTGCAGTTGCTGGCGGCCGCGAGCCCCGGTGAGCTGGCGGTGTTCGACCCGCGCATGGAACGGGCCGTCCAGGCACTGGAGTTCGGGGCGACCCACGCGCGTACGCCCGAGGAGACGGAAGACCTCGCGGGCCGCTACGACCTGGTCGTCGAGACCGCCGGGGCGCCTTCCACCGCGGCCTCGTCCTGCCTGCTGGCCCGCCGCGGCGGCCGGGTGATCCTCACCGGGATCTTCACCGCGGGCGCGACGGGGATCGATCTGGTGCATCTGTCACTGAGCCAGCTGACCGTGCGGTCCGTCTTCGGGGCCCCGTCGTCGGCCTGGGCCTTCGCCGTGCGGGCGTTCGACTCCGGGCTGATCGATCCGCGGCCGCTGATCACCCACGAGTTCCCGCTGGAGCGGTTCGGCGACGCGGTGGCGCTTGTCGGGGGCGGCGATCCGAAGACCGGGAAGGTGCTGCTGCGGCCGTCGTGAGCGACCGCAGCCCCCTCCCCTCCCCTCCCCCCGGCGCGGTCGCGGCCGCAGCCGCCCGGCAGCGACCAGGACCGGCGCGCAGGTGTGCGCCACGAACCGAATCTTGACCGAGATGCCGAACCAAGGAGTCCCGTGACAGCCCCGTCAGCCCCCCGCCGCCCCGGCGCCGACGCCCTCGCCCGCATCGGTCACGCCACACCGGACGACAACCCCGCGGACTCCTCCCCGCACGCGTTCCCCGACGGCGGCACCTGGCGCACCGAGGTGCCCTCGGTGGAGGGGCCGGAGGCGCTCGCCGTCGTGCTCAAGGAGAGCTCGCGCCTCGACGTCCCGATCCACCGCGTCAGCCAGGGCAGCGGCATCTGGATGCTCACCGACGCCGACATCACCGAGATGGTGGAGTCCTGCGCGGAACGCGACATCGAGCTCTGCCTGTTCACCGGACCGCGCGGCACCTGGGACACCGGTGCGGCCACCCGCACCGACTCGGGCGGCGCGGGGCTCCGCGCCCGCGGCCACGACGCCCTGGCCGGATGTGTCGAAGACGCCCTGCGGGCATCGGCGCTGGGGGTCAGGTGCCTGCTGGTCGCCGACGAGGGCGTGCTGTGGACGCTGCACCGGCTGCGCGCCGACGGCCTGCTGCCCGCCGACACCACCCTCAAGGTGTCCGCGCTGATCGGCCCGGTCAATCCGGCTTCGTACGCCGTGTACGAGAGGCTCGGGGCGGACTCCGTCAACATCCCCTCCGACCTCGCGCTCGCCCACTTCACCGAGATCCGCCGGGTCAGCCGCGCCCCCATGGACCTCTACGTGGAGGCGCCCGACGACCTCGGGGGCTACATCCGGATGTACGAGGCGGCGGAGCTGATCCGGCGCGGCGCGCCGCTCTACCTGAAGTTCGGGCTTTCGAACTCCCCCGGCATCTACCCGTACGGCGCCCAGTTGCGCGACACCGCGCTGGCCGGCGCCCGTGAGCGCGTACGCCGGGGGCGCCTCGTACTCGATCTGCTCGCCCGGCACGGCGCGGACGGCGGGATGTCGCCGCTCGGCTCCCGGCTGCCCGGGGCTCTGCACCGGTTCCCCGTCACCGCTCCCGGGAAGGACTGACCCGAAGGGGCCGTCGGGGAACGGCACATCGCCGAGCACACGACTGGGCGCACCACTGGGCACACCGCTGAAGCCCCCTGCCGGATCAGGTCCCGGCAGGGGGCTTCGGACCGCGTCGGGCCGGGTGTCAGCCGGTCTTGACGCGCATGAAGGTGACGGAGTGCGCGGGGAAGGTGTACGTGAAGGTGTCGTCGACCCCGCGGAGAGTGGAGCTGCGGGGCCTGATCGGCCGGTCGGTGGAGGTGTTGACCGCGTCCGGGGCGCCCTGGAGCGTGGTCAGCCGCGCCGTGGCCGCCACGTCGGCGTGGCGGCCGAGGTCGATCTTCGTACGGGCGGGGGCGTCCTGGGCGTTGACGACCTTGACGATGAGCTCGCCGGTGGCCTTGTCGCGGGTGACGACCTGGCGGAAGGGCTCGGCGGCCTTGTCGTCGGTGAAGCCGCCCCACTCCTTCCCGTCCAGGAAGAGGGTCACCTGCCGGCCGCGCACCTTGACCTCGATGTCGTACGTACGGCCGCTCTCGACGGTCGTACCGCGCTCGATGAGGGTCTGCTTGGCGCCGCCCGCGGCCTTCTCCACGACGGAGCGGGTGTTGCCCCAGCCGCCGAGGTTCCACCAGTAGTAGTTGCCGGTGTCCTTGACGCCGAAGGCGACGAGGAAGCCCTCCTTGCCGGACTTCTTCGTGGCCTTCAGCTTCAGGTCGTAGTCGTGCCAGGCGGAATCGCCCGCCGTGACGAGGGTGTTCTCGGCGGCTGCGTCGGACTGGACGTACGCCCCGTCCTGGACGGACCAGGAGCCGGTGCCGGCCGCCTTCGTCCAGCGGCTGTCACCACCGGAGAAGTCGTCGGCGAACAGGCTCGCGCCGTCCGCCGAGGTGACCCGCACGTCGTCGTACGCGGCGGCGGTCGCCCAGGTGGAGAGGCCGACGGCGCCGGTGATCGGGCCGCTGACGGCGGGGGTGCCGGACGCGCGGCTCGGTACCACCTCGTCACCGACGTTGTTCATGAAGAGCTTCTGCGTCTCGTAGCTGGCGCTGCCCCACGAGGCGGTGTTGTCGAACCAGATCATGTTCGGCCGCCACTGCGCGTCGTTGGTGTCGGCGAGGAGCGGGGCGTACGAGGCGAGCTTGACGACGTCCGCGTTGCGTTCGAGGCCGGTCATGTAGGCGGCTTCGGCGAGGGCGTTGGAGAAGCGGTTGTCCAGGGACGCGTACTCGCCGAGGAAGACCTTGGGGCCCTTGCGGTCGTAGGCGTCGTAGCGGTCGTTGTTCTCCAGGAACCACTGCGGGCTGTTGTAGTAGTGCTCGTCGATCATGGCGACATCGGCGTCGCGGCCCAGCTGCCAGGCGCGGTCGAAGGTGGTGCCGCTGTCGTCGGGGCCGGAGTTGCTGATGACGGTGATGTCCGGGTACTTCGCCTCGATGGCCTTGCGGAACTCGGTGAAGCGCGCGAAGAACTCGTCGGGGAGGTTCTCCTCGTTGCCGACCTCCAGGTGGGTCAGGCCGAAGGGCCTGGGGTGGCCCATCCGCGCCCGCTTCTTGCCCCACGGTGAGGTCACGGGGCCGTTGGCGAACTCGATGAGGTCGAGCGTGTCCTGGATGTGGCGCCGGAGCAGCGCGGGGTCGTCGGTCGCCTTGTTCTCGCCGCAGCCGGTGACGAGGGCGGGGACGACGGGCAGGGCCATCGCGCCGATGTCCTCGGCGTACTGGAAGTACTCGTAGTAGCCGAGGCCGTAGGTCTGGTTGTAGCCCCAGAAGTTGGCGTTCACCGCCCGCTCCTCGACCGGGCCGACGGTGTCCTTCCATTGGTAGGACCGCTTGCGCTCGAAGTCCGGTGCCTCGTACGCCTCGTGGCTGCCGGTGTTGACCAGACAGCCGCCGGGGAAGCGCAGGAAGCCCGGCTTCAGGGCGGCTATCTTCTCGGCGAGGTCCTTGCGCAGGCCGTTCGGCCGGCCCTTGTAGGTGTCGCGGGGGAAGAGCGAGACCATGTCGAGCCGTACGGTGCCGCTGCCACCGGCGGTGACGGCGAGCCGGCCGGCGTCGCCGGTCGTGCGGGCGGTGAGTGTTCCGGTGTACTTGGTCCAGCGGTCGCCGCGCGCCGTGATGCGCAGGGGCTTCGCCAGCTGGGCCGATCCGTCGCGCAGTTCGACGCTGAGCGGCGTGCCGCCCGCCCGGTCGGTGCGCGCCCACACCGAGAAGTCGTACTTCTTGCCGGCCTGCACCGCGATCCCCGCGTTGTAGCCGGAGTTCGCGATGCCGAAGCGGCCGCCGCCGTCGCCGTTGAGGTCGAGCCGCAGGTAGCGCCGGTTGCGTTCGTTCAGGCGCCCGCCGTCGTCCACGACGCGCGCCGTGCCGGTCGCCGCACCGCTCGCGGTCTCGCTCCAGGCGGTCATCGGGGTGTACGCGCGGTTGTCGACGGGGTCGTACTCGAAGGAGCGGTTCTGCACGAGTTCGGCGTACAGGCCGCCGTCGGCGGCGTGGTTGATGTCCTCGTAGAACACGCCGTACATCGAGTCGTCGATCGTGGGCCCGGTACCGGTCGGGTCGACCTCGATCGAGTAGTCGGCCGCTTCCGCCGCGGCCGGGGCTTCGGTGGGTGCGACGACGAGTGCGGCCGTCAGACCGGTGAGGACGGCCGCGACGGCGAGACCGCGTCCGGACCTTCTCGGACCTTGCATCTGGGCTCCTGGTGTTTCGTTCGAAATATCGGACATTGACCACAATCCCGAACGAGAACATAGGCAGGTGCCCGCAGAAGGTCAACTCCCCTGCATCAGGAAGAAATTCTTCGCGGCGGATTACGCGCGGCGCCGGAGGCCGATCTCCGCGTCCGCGGGGTAGCTCTGGGTCCAGTGGCGCCCGGCGTCCGACGTCCACGTGACGTGGACGGTGTCGCCGTCGCTCCTGACGCGGTCCACCGTGAGCGCGCGCTCCCCGCCGCGTACGTCACCGCGGCGCAGCTCGCCGGCCCTGACGGTCGGGTACGTGTCCTCGGCCTGCGCCTCCGCCGCTTCGGCCGCCCGCACAAGCGCCGCGGCCAGCTCCCGGGCCTGCGCGGGAGTGGCCACCAGGGGGACGTACGCGCTGCCCCGCGCACCGATGTGGACCTGCCCCGCCTCCGCGTCCACGGACGGCCCCGGGGCGACCTCGACGAGGGCCGCCGGTCCGTCCGGGGTGGTGTGCATGCGGATGTCGGGCATGTTTCTCTCCTCAGGCGTGCGCGCCCACCGTGACCGTGCCGATGGGTGCTTGGGGAACGCCCTCCATGATCCCCCGGTTACCGGTTACCGGTAACCGGTAACCGGCTTCCGGTCCCCTGCCACGGCTCCAGGTCCTTGGTCTCGCGGATCGCGGATCGCGGGGCGCTCCCCGTCTCCCGGCCGCTACCAGTCGCCGTCGGCCACCGGCTTGCCCGGCGCGTCACCGAGCGGCTTCACCTGGTGGGGCGACGGCTGCTGCCACGGAGTGTGGTCCTCGCCCAGCCACTCCCCGACCGGCTTCACGTCGCCCAGGGTGTCCGTGGCCGCCAGGTCCTCGCCGTCGGCGTCGTAGTAGTCGAACCAGGGCAGGCCCGCCCGGGTGTACGCGGCCCGGTCCACGGGGGACGGCGGAGGCTCTTCGCCGGTGATGCGCCGCCAGTCCGGGGGCGCCACCAGGTGGACGAAGACCCGGCCCGACGGCTCGTCGGCCCAGTCGGAGGCGGGCCGGTCGTCCGTGCAGACCTCCTGGCGCATGGAGCCGCCCACGCCCAGCCCCATCGCCGCCGCCCGGGGCCGGGGCGCACCGCCCGGCCTGCTGCCGGGCCCGGCGGACATCAGGGCCGGGCCCGGTGTGACGGCCCCCGGGGCCGCCGCGCCGAACACGGCCGTCAGGCCGGGGGCCTCCGCCAGGGCCGACTGCTCCGCCGCCCGCCTCTGCTCCTCCGCCCGCCTCTGCTCGTCCCGCCAGGCCGCCAGCGGGCCGCCCTTGAGCGGCCACGCCTGCAGTTGCAGCCCGCCCCACTTCTCCTCACCGGTGACCTGGCCCTCCACGGTCGCGCCCGTCCCCAGCGGCACCGCGACGAACTGCCGCACCGTGCCCCTCCCGGAGTTGATCCCGTCGAGCCACGGCTGGCGCGGCAGCACCAGGTAGTTCTGCGGATTCCGGGACAACCTGCCGCTCCACTGCCTCCCCGAGACCGCGCACACCTTCCCCACCCCCACCTGGAGGGCGCCCGGCTCCGCGGTCCCGGCGAAACTCAGCCACATCGCCTCCCGCAGGTACACGGGCAGCATGACGCCGCCCCTGGCCGACCACTCCCGGGGCACCGTGCCGGCGTAGTCCTCGACTCTGCGCAACGGGAAGTCGCCCAGGCCCGGCGGCAGCGGGTGCGTCCCCTTCTCGGGCAGGCGCAGCGTACGTACGAAACGCACCCGTACCCCGCCCGGCAGCAGCAGGCCGTCCCCGTCGATCCGTACCGTCGCACCGGTCACCGGCGCACTCCCCTCACCTCGTACCGCTGATCGCTTCCCCCCGCCCGCTACCACGAGTGCGCCGTACCGTCCGGTTCCGGCTGGGGGCCACGTGTGGACCGGGACGCCCCGCGTGCCGCCTGAACTGCGACGACGCCCGCTCCGAGGGCCACTGTCAGTGGTCGGGTGCACACTGGCCCCGTACCTGAGACAACGGCGTCCTGGAGGTATCGGCCATGTCCGACGTACTGCTCACCGTGGGAACACGAAAAGGGCTCTTCATCGGTCGCAGGCGCGGCGGCGGATGGGAGTTCGACGGGCCGCACTTCAACGCGCAGGCGGTGTACTCGCTGGCTGTCGACACCCGCGGCGCGGTGCCCAGGCTGCTCGCCGGCGGGGACAGCGCGCACTGGGGCCCCTCGGTCTTCCACTCCGACGACCTGGGCGCGACCTGGGTCGAACCGAAGCGGCCGGCCGTGAAGTTCCCGGAGTTCACCGGTGCGTCCCTGGAGCGGGTCTGGCAGCTGCGTCCGGCGGGACCCGAGGCGCCCGACGTGGTGTACGCGGGCACGGAGCCGGCCGCGCTGTTCCGGTCCGAGGACCGCGGCGAGTCCTTCGAGCTCGTACGGCCGCTGTGGGAGCATCCGACGCGCTCGCAGTGGGTGCCGGGCGGTGGCGGCGAAGGGCTGCACACGGTCGTCACCGATCCGCGTGACACCCGGGCCGTGACGGTCGCGGTGTCCACGGCCGGGGTGTTCCGCACGCTGGACGGCGGGGCGAGCTGGGCGCCCTCCAACAAGGGGGTGTCGGCGGTCTTCCTGCCCGACCCCGACCCCGAGTTCGGCCAGTGCGTACACAAGATCGCCCAGGACGCGGCCGACCCGGACCGGCTGTACCTGCAGAACCACTGGGGGGTGTTCCGCAGCGACGACGCCGGGGCCAACTGGTCCGACATCGGGGCGGGGCTGCCCTCGACGTTCGGCTTCGCCGTCGCGGCGCATCCGCACCGCGCGGACACGGCGTACCTCTTCCCCATCACCGCGGACTCCGACCGGGTGCCCGCCGGCAACAGGTGCCGGGTCTACCGGACCGGGGACGCGGGCAGGAGCTGGGAGCCGCTGTCGGCCGGCCTGCCGCAGGAGCCGCATTACGGAACGGTGCTGCGCGACGCGCTCTGCACGGACGACGCCGACCCGGCGGGGGTGTACTTCGGCAATCGCAACGGCGAGCTCTTCGCGAGCGCGGACGACGGGGACAGCTGGCAACTGCTCGCCTCCCACCTGCCGGACGTGCTGTGCGTACGGGCCGCGGTCATCGGCTGACCGACGCGGGCCGGCCGGGAGAGCCGGGCGTCACAGGTCCAGGACGAGGCGGGGGCAGGCGGCGCGCGAGACGCAGAGGAACATGGTGTCGTGCGCTCCCTGCTCGGCGGGGGTGAGCAGGGAGTCGCGGTGGTCCACGGTCCCGTCGAGGACGGCGGTCTCGCAGGTGCCGCAGGTGCCCTCCCGGCACGAGGACAGCACCTGCGCGCCGGCTTCCTCGACCGCTTGGAGGACGGTCTTGTCCGGCGGAACGGCCACCGTGATGCCGCTCCGGGCCAGTTCGACCTCGAAGGACTCGTCCGGGGTGTGCGGGCCGTCCGGGCCGAGGCCCCTGGGCGTGAACCGCTCGATGCGCAGGGCGCCGGGCGGCCGGTCGGAGCAGCGCTCCTCGACGGCCTTCAGCAGCCCTTCGGGGCCGCAGCAGTAGACCAGTGTGTCCGGCCGGGGGTCGGCCAGCAGCCCGTCCAGGTCCAGCACGCCGCGTTCGTCCTGGGGGCGTACGGACACCCGCTCTCCGTACACCGCCTCCAGGTGCTCCCGGAAGGCCATGGTGCGGCGGCTGCGGCCGCCGTAGGCCAACTGCCAGTCGGCTCCCCGCCGGTGCGCCTCGGCGACCATGGGCAGGATCGGGGTGATGCCGATGCCGCCCGCGACGAACAGGTAACGGGGAGACGGTTCCAGGGCGAAGTGGTTGCGCGGTCCGCGCACCCGTACCCCGGCCCCCTCGTGGAGGTGCTCGTGGACCCACGCGGAACCGCCCCGGCTGTCCGGCGCGTACCGGACCGCGACATGCCACCGGGAGCGGTCGGCCGGGTCCGAGCACAGCGAGTACTGCCGTACCAGGCCGGACCCGAGCAGCAGGTCGATGTGGGCGCCGGGGCTCCACTCGGGCAGCGGGGATCCGGCGGGGTGGGTGAGCGTCAGCAGCGTGACGCCCTCCGCGAGAGGCTCCTTGCGCGCCAGGGTCAGGTCGACTTCGGTCCCGGCCGAAGCGCGCGGAGGGGGCACGGCGGTCACAGTTCCTCCTTCACAGTTCTTCCCTCACCGTTCTTCTCTTCTCCGGCCTCGGCCGCCGTGCGCGGGCGGTGGTCCTCGGGATGGCCCAGCAGCCAGTCCCACAGCTCCACCGGATCCTCGAACTCCCGCTCCGCACCGCAGTGGCAGACGGCCGACAGCCGGTCGGTGCCCAGCACCCAGTGGATGCGGAAGACGCCTTCGCCCGTCAGCACGGCGGGGAGCGCCGCGTTCGCCGGGCCGTTCACCGGGCCGCCGCCAGGCGGGCGAGGATCCGGCGGGCTGCGAGACCACCGGTGTCGATGTTGATGCTCAGTTCCTGGTAGCCGGCCTGCTCGGTGTCCAGGGACTTCTGCAGCACGTTGAGGGCCACGACGTCCTGCATGACCACCGTGCGGTTGTTGGTGTGCAGGAATTCGGTGACGTCCTGGTCGTCGAGGGCGAAGTCGCGGGCCACGGCCCAGAAGTCGTACGTGGTCCTCTCCGTCGACGGGGTGATGCCGTAGACGACCTCCACGTGGAACGCGTGCGGGTCGGTGCCGTCCGGATTCGGGCCGGGGGCGCCGACGGGGGCGATGCGCGAGTGGAGGAGGTAGAGACAAGGGGCGTGGTACTCGACGTCCTGCCAGCGGGTGATCCGGCCCTCGATGCCCGTGGACTTCGCGTAGAACGGCGGGCATTCGGCGTCGTCCATGTGGCGGCTGACGCAGACGATGCCGGCCGTGTCGTCGACCTCGGTGGTGATGGGCGTCTCGGCGATCTCGGGGGTGCCGATGTAACCGCCGTGCAGGTACGTCTCGTGGGAGAGGTCCATGAGGTTGTCGACCAGCAGACCGTAGTCGCCGTCGATCGGCTCCATGCCCGACACGACGGTGTAGTCGGGCGAGTCCAGCCACGGGGCGCGGGGCGGCAGGGCGTCCCCCGGCTCGCGGTCGCCGATCCACACCCACACGAAGGAGTCCTGCTCGACCACCGGGTAGGTCTTCAGCCGGGCGGTGCGCGGGATGCGCTGCTGGCCGGGCACGGAGACGCAGCCGCCGTCCGTGCCGTAGGTGAAGCCGTGGTACCCGCACACCACCCGGTCGCCGTCCAGCCGGCTCGGCGCCTGCGAGAGCGGGAAGCGCCGGTGCACACAGCGCTCGGACATCGCCACCGCCCGGCCGTCCTCGGTGCGGTAGAGCAGGACCGGCTCCCCGAGCACGGTGCGTCCGAGCAGTTCGCGCCCGACCTCGCGGCCGTAGGCGGCGACGTACCACTGATCGCGTACGAAAGCAGTCATGATCGTCTCCCTGGGGTGTGGGGTTCAGTGCGCGGTGCCGGTGGCCGGGGCCGCGGCGGGTCCCGTGTCCGGCGCCGCGGCGGGGCGCATCAGCAGGAGGAGGGCCGCGGTGGCGACGAAGATCACGCCGACGGACAGGTAGAGGCTCTCCGGGGTCCAGCCGCTGTCGAGGAGGCCGCCCGCGACGGTCGGGGCGAGGATCGCGCCGATGCGGCCGACCGCGAGGGCGCTGCCGAGTCCGGTCGCCCGGATGCCCGTGCCGTACGTCGCCGGGGTGAGGGCGTACAGGCCCGCCACGGAGCCGTTGGCGAACAGGCCGATCACGGCACCGAGGGCGAAGGCCGCCCCCAGCGAGGAGGTCGAGGCGATGAAGGCCGACAGCATCACGGCCGTGGTGATCAGGTAGACCATGAGTACGGAGCGGAGCGCGAAGCGGGCGGCGAGCGCCCCGAGTCCGGCCGCACCGAAGATGCCGCCGAGGTTGAGCAGGGTCCCGCCGGTGAGGCCCTGGGTGCCGGACAGGCCGGCCTCGACCAGCAGGGTCGGCGTCCAGCTGGTCACGAAGTAGAAGCCGGCCATGACGAGGAAGAACGCGGACCACAGCAGCAGCGTCGAGCGGCGCAGCGCGGGCGAGAGCAGCTCCCGGAACCCGGCCCCGATCCCGGACGGTACGGCGGTGGGCCCGGGCAGGCTCTCCAGCGGCGGTTGCCCCATGCGCCGGGCCAGGACGTTGATCCGCTCCAGGGCGCGCTCGGGCCTGCGGGAGACCAGGAAGTCCACGGATTCCGGCAGGAGGAAGAAGGCCAGCGGGACGGCGGCGGCGGTGGCCAGGCCACCGGCCAGGAAGACCGAGCGCCAGCCGGACCCCTCGATCATGGAGACCGCGAGCAGCCCGCCGACGGTGGCGCCGACCGCGTAGCCGGTGGAGTTGAGGCTGACGGCGAGCCCGCGCCAGCGGCGGGAGGCGTACTCACCGGCGATGACGTTGCTGCCGGCCAGGACGCCGCCGATGCCGACCCCGGTGAGCACGCGCAGCGCTCCGAGCTGGACGGGCGACTGGCTGACCGAGGAGAGCAGCATCCCGGCGGCGGCCACCACCAGGCAGCCGAGGATGACCGGCCGGCGGCCGATCCGGTCGGCCCACGGGGCGACGCACATCGCGCCCAGGGCCATGCCGACGAGGCCCGCGCTGAGCAGCAACCCCAGTTGGGAGGGGCTGAGTTCCCACTCCGCCGACACGGCTTTGCCGGTGAAGGCCATGACGAGGACGTCGAAGCCGTCGAGCGTGTTGAGCAGTACGCACACCGTGATCGCGCCCCACTGGAAGCGGCTCATCGGCCCCTCGTCGAGGGCGGCGCGCAGGGAGTCCGTCCCCGGGCTCGGTGAAGGGGAAGAGCGTGGCAGAACCATGGCAGCACTCCGTCGTCGACTGCGTGGTGGTCGTCGGCCCCCTCCGCACGCTCCGCCCACCGGGCAGGTGCGGTTCCGGCGGGCCGGAGCCCGGGCGTCGACCGGTGCGGACCATCGTGCGGCCCGCCGGGCCGGGTCACCAGGGGCCTTTCCGGATGCCGGGAAACATCTGCGAAACGTTCGCCGCGGAGCGGTTCGGGCCCGCGGTACGGCTCAGGCTTCCGGCGCGGCTCAGGCCGCCGGCGCGACCATGGCGCGGGAGATCGCGCGGGCGCTGGTGCAGACCAGCCGGGCCAGCGCGTGCGGGGAGGTGCTGCCGTGGCGTACCACCAGCGAGACCGCGGCGATCACCGCGCCGTCGCTGCCGTGCACCGGAGCGGCGACCGACAGGGCGTCCAGGGTGACCTGGCGGTCGCTGACCACGCAGCCGTTGGTCCGCGCCTCGGCCAGCATGCGCCGCAGCTCACGCGGATCGGTGACCGTGCACGGCGTGAAGCGCTCGAAGGGACCGGCGAGCACCTGGTCCTGCACCTCGGCGGGGGCGTGCGCGAGCAGCACCAGCCCGACGCCGGTGGCCGTGAGGGCGAAACGCCCGCCCACGCGCGTCAGTACGGGCACCGCGCCGGTGCCCGCGATGCGCTCGACGAAGACGAGTTCGGCCCCCTCGCGCACCGCGAGCTGGACGTTCTCGCGGGTGATCCGCGAGAGGTCCTCCAAGAACGGGAGCGCCCGCTCCCGCAGCCCCTGGCCGCGCGGCGCCAGCGAGCCGACCTCCCACAGCCGCAGGCCGACGCGGTAGCAGCCGTCGCGGCCGCGCTCCAGCGCCCCCCAGGTCATCAGCTCCCCCAGCATCCGGTGCACGGTCGACACCGGCAGCCCGGACCGCCGGGACAGCTCGCTCAACGTCATCTCCGGGCAGTCCGCGCTGAACGCCCCGAGGATCTGCAGCGCGCGGCCCAGCACGGGCCCGGTGCCCGACTCGGAACCACGGCGGGGCGCCGCGGGCCGCGCCGTCCGGAACTCCGGCGAAACGGGGCTCTGCGGCAGAGTGTCCGTACGGCCCCGGCCCCGGCCGTGCGCACGGGGCGCCCCCGGCGACGGTTCGCGCCCGTCCTGCCCGGATTCCCGTACGAGCGAGTGTTCCACCGGCGCTCCCGCTGCTTGCCGTTCGCTGCGCCCCCGCCCGGGGCGGATCACCTGACGGCCGACTTCGCCGCCGTGCCGGTCAGTGTGCAGCAAGGCCGCACTCGCGTCGAGCCCCGCACGCCCCTACGGAACGCGGGTCCCGGTCCCGGCGGAGCCCCGACCGCTCGTACGCCGGGCGCTGTCCTACGGAAGCCGCCAGTCCACCGGCTGGGCCCCCTGACCGACCAGGAGTTCGTTGGTGCGGCTGAAGGGTCGCGAACCGAAGAAACCGCGGTCCGCCGACATGGGAGAGGGATGGGCGGACTCGATCGCCGGCAAGCCGTCGAGGAACGGCCGCAGATTACGGGCGTCACGTCCCCACAGCACGGAGACCAGCGGCTTGCCACGGGCCACCAGAGCGCGGATGGCCTGCTCGGTCACTTCCTCCCAGCCCTTGCCGCGATGGGCCGCGGGCTTGCGGGGTGCCGTGGTGAGCGCCCGGTTGAGCAGCAGCACGCCCTGACGCGTCCAGGGCGTCAGATCACCGTTGGAGGGCCGGGGCAGTCCGAGGTCCGTGTGCAGCTCCCTGAAGATGTTCTCCAGGGAACCGGGCACAGGGGAGACGTCCGGCGCGACCGCGAAGCTCAGCCCGATGGCCATTCCCGGGGTCGGGTACGGGTCCTGCCCCACGATCAGGACACGAACGTCGTCGAAGGGCTGCTGGAAGGCGCGCAGGACATGTGCTCCGGCCGGCAGGTAGGTACGGCCGGCCGCGATTTCCGCACGCAGGAAATCGCCCATCGCGGCGATGCGCCCGGCGACGGGGTGCAACGCCTCCGCCCATCCGGGCTCGACAAGTTCGTTCAACGGTAGTGCTGCCACGGAACGTCACTCTACTGGCGCACGGGACGCGCTCCCGCACCCAGCGGCACGCACTCCAGCGGTACGCGCCCGGTGCGGCAACTGCGGCCCGAGCGAAGGCCGGCGGCCCCGCCCCGGCCCCCTCGGCGCCGGGGCCGGCACCGACGGCCGACCGGCCCGGGAGCACAGGGCCCAGGAGTACAGGGCCCGGGATAGGCTGCCGCCGTCACTGCCTCTTCTTCCTGTTCTTCCTGGAGACGGTTCATGGGCGTCACGCAGGCGTTCGCCGGAAAGCAGCGGTGCCCGTCGCGCCCGGCGGTCGAGCCGCCCGGCTTCCGTCATCGGCGCGGCCCGGCCCCCTCGTTCGGGAAGCGGCATCCTCGACTCGCCTGTCCGGCACCGGCGTCGGCCTCCTCCGCAGCGCCCGAAGCGCGGCCGGCGGACCGGTGGCTGCCGTGACCCCGTGGGTACTGGGGGTCGACTCCGGCGGATCGGGGCTGCGGGTGGCGCTCGCGAACGTCTCGGACGCCGGGGCCGCCGGGAGCACGGAGACCGCCGTGTCGCGTGAGCCCGTACGGACGGGCCCCGCCGGAATCGACGCGGTGCACCTGCTGGACCAGCTGCTGCCCATGGCGCGCGCCCTCCTCGACGCCGCCGGGGGCGGCGCCGCGTCCCCCGTCACGATCGGTGCCGTCGCGGTCGGCGCCGCCGGAATGGCGACCCTCGGCGGCGATCTGCGCGCCCGGCTGCCCGGAGCGCTGGAGAGCGCGCTGGGGGTACGGCGTCTCGCGCTGGCCGCCGACGCCGTCACGGCGTACGTCGGGGCGCTCGGCCTGCGGCCGGGTGCGGTGGTCGCGGCCGGAACCGGGCTGATCGCGCTCGGTACGGACCTGTCCGCCTGGCGCAGGGCCGACGGCTGGGGGCATCTGCTCGGCGACTGCGGCAGCGGGGCCTGGATCGGCCGGGCCGGACTCGAAGCGGCGATGCGCGCCCACGACGGGCGGCGCGGCGGCTCCCCCGCCCTGCTGGCCCGCGTGGAAGCGGTGTTCGGGCCCGCGCCCGAACTGCCCGGCCTGCTCTACCCGCGCACCGACCGGCCCGCCGTGCTCGCCTCGTTCGCGCCGGAAGTGGCCCACTGCGCCGCCGCGGACCCCGCCGACCCCGTCGCCGCGGACATCCTGCGGGAGGCGGCCGGGCACATCGCCGACGCCGCCGCCGCCGTCTGCCCGCCGTCCGGGGAGTGCGACGTCGCGTTCACCGGCGGCCTGTTCAGGACGGGCGACGCGCTGCTCGTACCCCTGCGGGCCGCTCTCGCCGAGCGACTGCCGCAGGCGCGTACCGTCCCGGCCGCGGGAGACCCGCTGGCCGGAGCCGTGCGCCTCGCCGCTTCGCTCGCCGCGGACGGCCTTCGGCTGCCGGTCGACGGGCGTCTGCTGCACGTACCGACAGAGCAGGCTATCCGAACTCAAAACGACTCACGGGATAAACCGGTACAGACACCGCTCGAACGCCCCCTCCCCGAACAGGATGCCACCCGAACGCAGTAGCATGCGGCGCCATGAGCTCCCCCACTGGGCCCGCATCCGGCCTGCCTGTACGAATGCCGCGCCCCCGCCAGCCCGGACGGCACCGCCGGCCGGAACCCGTGGTGGCGCCCGAGGGCGCGCCCGCGTTCGTCCTCGCCGTCCCCGGCACCCCGGGCAGCGCGTCGCGCGGCCTGGCGGAGGAAGTCGTCAGTATCGCCCGTTCCGAGCTGCCCGGCCTCGACGCCAGGATCGGCTACCTCGACGGCGACGACGACGAGTACCCCACGCTTGAGAGCGTCCTCGCGCGCACCGCCGCCGAGCGCACCGCCCGCTACGAGCAGGCCCTCGCCGCGGGCCGCGAGGCGGCCGAGCCGCAGGGGCCGGCCGCCGTGGTGGTGCCGCTCCTCGCGGGCCCCGAGAGCGCCCTGATGCGCCGCATACGGCAGGCCGTCATGGACAGCCGCACCGCCGTCGAGCTGACCGACGTCCTCGGCCCGCACCCGCTGCTCGCCGAGGCCCTGCACGTGCGCCTCTCCGAGACCGGTCTGGCCCGCGCCGACCGCGCCAGGCTGTTCACGGTCACCACCGCGGCCGACGGCATCATCCTGGCCACCGTGGGCGGCGACGAGGCCGTGCAGGCCGCCGGCATCACCGGCATGCTGCTGGCCGCGCGCCTCGCCGTACCGGTGATGGCGGCCGCGCTGGACGAGGAGGGTTCGGTCGCCGCCGTCGCGGAGCAGCTGCGCGGTTCCGGTTCGACCCAGCTCGCCCTGGCGCCGTACGTGATCGGCCCCGAGGTTCCCGACAGCCTCCTGGACGCGGCCGTCAAGGAGGCGGACTGCGCGACCGCCGAGCCGCTGGGCGCCTACCCGGCGATCGGCAAGCTCGCCCTGTCGCACTACACGACGGCTCTGGGCATCGCCCCGCAGCAGCTCGCGCAGGGCATGCCGGTGCACTGAGCGATCCGCTCCTGCCGCACGCCGACCGCGGTACGGAGCGCGGGAGAGCGGCCGAGGGCCCGCACCGGGTGACCGGTGCGGGCCCTCGGCCGTGTGCCGGCCGCGTGTGTCACAGCCGCTGTGTCAGCCGAAGACGACGCAGGAGGCCGCGGGCGCCTCGATGGAGCCCGCCCGGCGCGGGATGCCCGTCTCCTGGTCGATGTCGAACCAGGTGACGTCCCCCGACCGCTCGTTGGCGGCGTAGAGCCTGCTCCCCGAGGGGTCCAGGGCGAGGTCGCGCGGCCAGTGGCCGCCGCACTCCACCGCCGTCACGAACTCCGCCCGCGCCCCCGAGGCGTCGAGCGCGAGCACGGCGATGCTGTCGTGCCCGCGGTTGGCCACCCACAGGAAGCGCC
The DNA here is from genome assembly GCF_039533765.1 of Streptomyces enissocaesilis. Taxonomy (NCBI): domain Bacteria; kingdom Bacillati; phylum Actinomycetota; class Actinomycetes; order Kitasatosporales; family Streptomycetaceae; genus Streptomyces; species Streptomyces enissocaesilis. Next base: position 132,880 of record NZ_BAAAUD010000020.1, read on the forward strand.
CGTCGTGGGCGGCGACGACCTCGGAGGGGTACGTCGTCACGTCCGTGCCCGGCTCCACGACGGGGGTCTCGCCGAGCGGTACGAGCACTCCGGACTCGGCGTCCCAGCGGCAGACGGTGACGGCCGGCTCCAGCTCGCCCAGGACGTACGCGTGACCGCCGTCGGGGTGGAAGGCCAGGTGACGGGGTCCGGTGCCCGGCCGCAGCGCGGTCTCGGTGTGCACACGCAGCGTCCCGGGGGGCGCGGTGAGTTCGCAGATCCGTACGGAATCGGTGCCGAGGTCGACGCTGAGCACCCACCGCCCCGTGGGATCGGGCAGCACCTGGTGGGCGTGCGGCCCGCCCTGGCGGCCCTGGCGCGGGCCGCTGCCGCGGTGGTGCAGTACGCCGGTGGCCGCCTCCGGTGCGCCGTCCGCGCCGACGGGGAGCACCGTGACGCTGCCCGAGCCGTAGTTGGCGGTCACCAGGTGCCCGTCGGCGAGCGCGAGGTGGGTGGGGGCGGCGCCGCCCACGGCCACCGGCTCGCCGACCGGGATCGGGGCGCCGTCGCCGGTCACGTCGAACGCCGCGGCCGCCCCGTCCTCGGTCTCGCTCACGGCGTACAGGACCGTGCCGCCGGGAGCGAGTGCGAGGAACGACGGGTCGGAGACGGCGTCGGTCGCCCCCAGCACGGTCAGGGCGCCCGTCTCCCGGTCCACGGCGGCGGCGACGATCCCGCGTCCCCCTGCCGAGGTGAACGACCCTATGAACGCCCGCCCGGCCTCGTTGCTGCTGCTCACCGTGGAGCCCCTTTCCGCCAGTTGACCGCGCACAGCCGCAAGAGCCGTGACAGCTTTGATCACATCCTGCCGGGCAGACGCTAGCAGCCGGTCCGGGCGCCTAGGACGGGACGAGCGGTGCGCGCGGTGAGGTGCGCAGGGGCGTGGCGAGGTCGGCGAGCGCCCTCTCCAGTCCGTGCAGGTGGCGCAGCGCGGCCTCGGCGCCGGGGTGGTGGGCGACGGGGGTCCGGGCCCCGGGCGCCGGCGCGGCGGGAAGCCGGGCGCCGGGCGGCACCAGGGCCTCGACGGCGGCCTCCACGCGCCAGCAGGCCGCTGCCAGTCGGGCGTCGTGCGACGCCTGCGGGTCGGCCGCGACCGAGGCGAGCCCGCGCACCTCACGGGCGCAGTCGTCCAGCAGGGCCAGGATCCGGCGGGCGCGGGCCTTGCGGCCGCGCAGCGGGTTCAGGGGGTGGACGAGCGGGGCCAGGGAGAGCCTCACCCGGCCGAGCACCACCTCCAGCTCGGCGGCGAGCGGAGCCGGGTCGGCGTCCGGGTCGCCGGCCAGGCGGCGCGCGGCGGCGGTGGTGCAGCCGTGCACGCTGTGCACGGCGCGTTCGATCCAGGCGTTGGTCGCGGCGTGCGTCGTGACGGGCAGCACGAAGGCCACGGCCAGCACCGCCCCCACGGCGCCGACGCCGGTCTCCGCGAGACGCAGCGCGAGCAGGCCCGGCTCCAGCACCCCCAGCAGTCCGTACAGCAGGGCCACCATCAGCGTCACCGCGGTCATCATCCAGCTGTACGAGACCGGGGCGGTGTAGAAGATCCCGAAGACGCACACCGCCACGAGCGCGGCCGTGGGGGCCACCGCTCCGTGCAGCGGCAGGGCGAGGAAGAGACCGGCGGCGATGCCGGCGACCGTACCGAGGACGCGCCGGAAGCCGCGGATCAGGGTTTCGCCCCGCGAGGAGGTGTTCACGAAGATCCACCAGGCGGCGCCGACGGCCCAGTACCAGCGTCCCTCGGACAGGACCTGGCCCACCACGAGGGCGAACCCGCCCGCGACGACGACCTGGACCGCCTGGCGGGTGGTGATGCGGGCGAGGCCGGATCCGGCGGGCAGGGCCGGGGCGGCGACGGGCGGCGGCAGCCGCCGCTCGTAGCACCACAGGCCGAAACGGACGCCCGAGGAGGTGAGCAGCGCGAGGGCGACGGCGGAGTACAGGCCGGGCAGCTGTCCGGGCACCGTGTGCAGGAACTGCGCCACGAAGAAGGTCATGAAGGCGAAGACGCCCAGGGAGTGGCCCCGTGGTCCCCAGCGCCGGGCGTACACCCCGAGGCCGGCGACGGCCAGGAACGCCACGTCGCGCAGGACCGGTACGTCGTGCAGCCCTGCCGCCAGAGCGAGCACCGGGAAGCCGACGGCGGGCAGCAGGGCGGTGGTGACGACCTGGCCCCGGACCGTCGCGTCGGTGACCGTGAAGAGGGCGAGGAGCGCGGCGAGGCCGCCGGTGATGACCGCGGTGAGGGTGTGACCGGTGAGGCCGCACACGGCGACCGCCGGACCGATACCGAGGACGGACCGAGTGGCGCTGCGCAGCCGCAGCCACCCAGGGTCCGGCGCCACGAACATCCTCTTCAACACTGCTTTCCGCCCCGCCTTCGCCCGACATGAAAAAGGCGCCACGGAGTCCGCGGCGCCATCGACCTCCCCATCAGAACATCTGCGACCCCAGTGGCTCAAGTGATTCGCGAACGACTGGTCCATTGGCCCAGGGAAGCCCATCGATCACGGCCACGATGCGGGCCAACGGACCACGGCGCCGGAAGTGGACTCGGGGCGGGCGGGCCGGCCGGCCCGGCGGGGGGCCGATCGGCCGGTTCAGCCGGCGGCCGGCCAGGTGATCCATTCGGGCGGGACCGTCTCGTCCAGCCGCCGGACGTGGCGCGGGGTGAGCACGTCGCGGCCGAGCAGCCCCGCGGCCACCAGCCGCGCCACCTCGATCGCGCCCGGAGGCCGGAAGTGGGTGTTGTCCTGCTTGCCCCCCGGGGTAGTGGGGCGACTCGCCGGGACCGAGCCAGAGGAAGAAGTCCTTGGTGCGCTCGGGCCCGAGCACCTGCCACCGGGCGAGGCTCGCCGCCTGCGTGTCGACGAGCGCCACGCCCTCGGCGGCCGCGAGCGCGCGCATCGCCGCCGGGTACTCGCCGTGGGTGGGCAGGGCGCTGCCCCCGGCATCGAACCTGCGGCGCTCCACGGAGGTGAGGAGCACGGGCCGCGCCCCGCGGCCGCGCGCCTCCGTCACGTACCGCCTCAGGCAGTCCTGGTAGGTGGTCCAGGGGTCGGTGTGCCGGTCGTCGTCCTTCGCATCGTTGTGGCCGAACTGGATGAGGAGCCAGTCACCGGGGCGCAGCGCCCCGGACAGCGCGTCGAGACGCCCCTCCTCCACGAAGCTGCGCGAGCTGCGCCCGTTCACCGCGTGGTTGGCGACTGCGAGGTGCGGTGCGAGGAAGAACGGCAGGGCCATGCCCCAGCCGGTCTCGGGGGCCGCGTCCGACGTCTTCTGCGCGGCCGTCGAGTCGCCGGCGAGGTGGATCGTACGGCGGCGGGTGCGCCTGCCGTCTCCGCCGCCGGAACGGGTGAGAGCGCCCGCGGGTTCCGAGAGGGCCGGGGCCAGGGGCAGCGCGGCGACCGCCGCCACCAGGCGTCTGCGGGACAACTGCATGTCGGGGTGCCTTTCCGGGACCGGGTGGGGACTCTCGGGCCGGTGCGGCCTCTCCGGACGCTGCCGCTACCGCCGCTGTTGCCACCTCTGCTGTTACCGCTGCTGCTTCTGCTTCTGCTGCTGCTTCCACTCCGCCTGGGAGTCGTTGAGCAGGTCGGCCAGCGTGTCCGCGAACCGCTGGGCGGTGACCTCGCCGAGCAGCAGTTCCTGGAAGTCCAGTTCGGTGCCGGCCCTGCTGATGTGGCTCCAGTCCGGCAGGTGGTACGGAAGCTGGACGACCTTCGTCCGCGGGTCGTTCAGCGACCGCATGGCCGCCTTGACGGGCTCGACGCCGTCGATCCAGGTGTCGCCCATGGCGTCCTTGTTCGCGGGGATGGAGCCGGCCTCCTGGTTCCAGAGGCTGTTCATCTCGTGCGACGCGGCGAATTCGATGAACTTCCAGGCGGCCGCCTTGTTCTTGCCGCTCCTGAAGAGGCCGAGACCGTCGACGGGGCTGGAGACGACGGTGCGCGGACCGCCGTCGGTGGCCGGGGGCAGCGGGGACCCGTCGATCCGGTCCTTGCCGAACGCCTCCACATGATCGGTGTACGACCCGAGGTTGTGCTGGAGCATGCCGATCTCGCCCTGGCCGAACTGGGCGACCATCCCGGCGAAGTCGTTGTTCAGGTCGGCCGACGGCGTCACCTTCTCGTAGAGGGCGACGTACTTCTCCAGCGCCTTGACGTTCTCCGGGTGGTCGACGGTGGTCCGGTCGCCGTTCCAGAAGGTGTCGATGCCCGACTGCGCGTACATCATGTCGAGCGCCTGGGCCACCGATCCGGCGCCGCCGCGCAGGGTGAAGCCGAACTCGTTCCGGTCGGCGTCCGTGAGCCGCTCGGCGGCGCTGTAGAACTGGTCCCACGTGCCGGGCACCTCCAGGCCCGCCGCCCGGAACAGGTCGGTGCGGCACCAGAGGACGCCCTGATTCCCGGAGGTCGGCACGGAGTACAGCTCCTCGCCCCTGCCGCCGGCCGACGCGACGCTCTCGACCATGCTCTCCGAGAGCCTGCCCCGGAGGCCGCCGTCCTCGATCCGCCGGGTGACCGGGTCGAGCGCGTCCCGCGCCACCATGCCGGCCAGGTAGGACGTGCCGACACCGCCGACGTCGGGCAGGCCGCCGCCCGCGATGGCCGTGTCGTACTTCGACTGCACGTCCGTGATGGGGACCGGGACGTACGTGACGTCGATGGCCGGGTTCTCCTTCTCGAACGCGTCGATGATCTTCTGCCACACGGCCGTGCGGGCGCCGCCGTTGTTGTCCCAGAAGGTGATCGCGCCTGTGCCGGAACCCTCTTTCCCGCTGTTGTAGCCGCTGCCGTCGTCACCACAGGCCGTGGCCGCCACGGCGAGCGCCATCGCGGTCAGCGACGCCACGGCCGCCCTCCCCACCCTGTTGTGCTTCCTGTGCATGGGCGCTCTTTCGTATCTGGCGTATCGCGTCTCGTATATGACGTACGAAGTACGACGCGATGAAACTAGGGCCGCACTTGTGTTTCGTCAATGCTTCGCGCACGACAAGTCCCTTGTTCTTCCAGCGAGTTGGGGCCACGGAGAGCCAGGGGAAACAGTGGCTCAGCGCACTTCGTCCGTACTGGGCCATTGGTACAGTCGAGAGACGGACATCCGCATCAGGAGGAGATCGACCGGTCATGGCCGTGGACGAGCTCGACACCCGCATCCTGCGCCTGCTCATCGAGCAGCCGCGCACCAGCGTGCGCGAGTACGCCCGCCTCCTCGGCATCGCCCGCGGGACGCTCCAGGCCCGGCTCGACCGGCTGGAGCGCGAGGGCGTGATCACCGGCACGGGCCCGGCCCTGTCCCCCGCCGCGCTCGGCCACCCGGTGCTCGCCTTCGTGCACGTCGAGGTCACCCAGGGACACCTGGACGAGGTCGGCGACGCGCTGGCGGCCGTACCCGAGATCATCGAGGCGTTCTCCATCACCGGCGGCGGCGACCTGCTGACGCGGGTGGCGGCGCGCGACAACGGGCACCTGGAGGACGTGATCCAGCGGCTGATCCAGATTCCCGGCGTGGTGCGGACCCGGACCGAGGTGGCGCTGCGCGAGCGGGTGCCGCACCGGCTGCTTCCGCTGGTCGAGTCGGTGGGCAGGGCGGCCGCGAAGCAGCGGTGACCGGCTCGCGTACGGCGTGCGGACCGCCGCGCCCGTACGGACCGAGGGCCGCCCGGCGGGGCCGATCGCGGGCGACCCGGAGCGTCCGGGCGGCGCGACCGACCGGGACGCCGCCGACAGGGCCGCCCGCCTCCCCCAGCTGTGCGACGCCTTCGGCCCGCCCGGCGTCTCGCTGCGCGACTCCTCCGGCCTCATGGTCGGGCCGGACTCCGAACGGACGGCGGCCGTGGGGCACTTCTCACGGATCCTCGTCACCGGCGCCCCTCCGGGCGTGCCTGTGGTGTGCCTGATCCCGCGCGAGGCGTACGGGGACGGCGTGACGGCGGCGGGTGGCGCCCGTTCGTCGCCGCCTGGTGAGAGGAGGGTCACCGGCCCTTCGCACACCCCACCGTTCCCGCGCGGCGCACTTGATGCGAGCATGCCGTTCGACAGCATTCGCACAGTGAGGGAAACGGAGCACCATACGTGAAATCAGGGGGCATATCGGTCCGCCGGTGGGGGACGGCACTGGTCGCGTCGGCGGCGGCGTTCGCGGTGATCACACCTGCCACCGCGCAGGCGGCCACCGGTCCTTCCGTCACCGCGAAGGGCGCGTTCCTGCTCGACAGCAAGCCGAACAAGACGCTGTGGAGCAAGTCCGCCGACACCAAGCGGCAGATGGCCAGCACGACGAAGGTCATGACCGCCGTCGTGGTGCTGGAGACCCAGGGCGTCGACCTCAACAAGAAGATCACCGTCAAGCAGAGTTACCGCGACTACGTCGCGCGCAACGGCGCGAGCACGGCCGATCTGCGCACGGGCGACAAGCTGTCGGTCCGTCAGTTGCTGTACGGGCTGATGCTGCCGTCGGGCTGCGACGCCGCGTACGCCCTCGCCGACACGTTCGGCACGGGCAGCACCCAGGCGGCCCGCACGAAGTCTTTCATCTCCAAGATGAACAAGAAGGCTTCCGACCTGGGGATGCGCAACACCACGTACGACTCCTTCGACGGCATCTCGCGGGCCGGGAACAACCTGACCACGCCCCGGGACTCGGCCAAGCTGGCCCGGCGCGCCATCGGGAACTCGACCTTCGGGGCGGTCGTGAAGGCGACCAGCACGAAGCAGACGGCCACCAACGGCCGGGTCTACACCTGGTACAACACGAACCAGCTGCTCGGTTCGTACAGCGGCGCCATCGGCATCAAGACCGGTACGGGTTCCGTCGCGGGCCCCTGCCTGGTGTTCGCCGCCAAGCGGGGCGACCGCACGGTCGTGGGGGTCGTCCTGAACGACGCCAACCGTTACACGGACGCCAAGAAGATGCTGGACTGGGCGTTCAACACGCGCACGACGATGAAGCTGCGCACGCTCCCGGCGGGAGCCGAGCAGGACTAGTCGCACCTCGCACGCGGTGAGAGCGCCCCGGCCGGATCGTTTCCGGCCGGGGCGCTTTTGCCGTACCGGCAAGAATGTTTCCCGTGGGGCGCGGCCCGGGCGCAGTATCTCCGGTGAAAGGGAGGTACTTCACATGACTTTTGACGTTGTGGTCGTCGGTGGCGGCGCCGCGGGGCTCAGCGGGGCCCTGACCCTGGCCCGGGCGCGCCGCTCGGTGCTGGTGATCGACTCGGGCCGGCCGCGCAACGCGCCGGCGGCCCACGCCCACGGCTATCTGACGCGCGACGGCGTAGCCCCCGCCCGGCTGCTGGCCGAGGGGCGGGCGGAGGTGGCCGGTTACGGCGGGGAGATCGTCACGGGCAACGTCGTGGCGGCGGAGCGCCTGGACGACGGGGACTTCCGCGTGGTCCTCGAGGACGGGCCGGCGGTCACGGCACGCCGGCTGCTGGTGACCACCGGGCTGGTCGACGAGCTCCCCGACGTGCCCGGTGTGGCCGAGCGGTGGGGGCGCGAGGTGCTGCACTGCCCGTACTGCCACGGCTGGGAGGTGCGCGACCAGCCGATCGGCGTCCTGGCCACGGGGCCGCTCTCGGTGCACCAGGCACTGATGTGGCGGCAGTGGAGCAAGGACGTGACGCTCTTCCTGCACACCGCGCCCGAGCCGGGCGACGAGGAGTACGAGCAGCTCGCCGCCCGCGAGATCGCCGTGGTGGACGGCCGGGTGGCGGGCCTGGAGGTGACGGACGACCGGCTCACGGGGGTGACCCTGGACGGCGGCAAGGTGATCCCCTGCCGGGCCGTCGTGGTCGCGCCGCGCTTCACCGCACGGGCCGGCTTCCTCACCGCGCTGGGCCTGGGGACGACCGAGCAGGAGCGGGACGGGCACGTCATCGGCAGTTACGTCGCCGCCGACGCGACCGGGGCGACGGCGGTGCCGGGGGTGTGGGTCGCCGGCAACGTCGCCAACCTGACCGAGCAGGTCGTCGGCGCCGCCGGCGCGGGCGTACGCGCCGGCGTGGCGCTCAACGCGGACCTGACCGCCGAGGAGACGCACCGGGCGGTCGCCGCCCGTCGCCGGGCCGGGTGACGCCGTTCCCCACCGGATCCGCCCGCCTTTCCCCACGGCTTCCCCGGCCTCGGTCAAGGCTTGAGCAGGGTCTTGATCATGCCGTCCTGCTTCGCCTGGAACGTCTTGTACGCCTGGGGTCCGTCCTCCAGCGGCATGGTGTGGGTGGCGAACCCCTCGACCCCCAGCGGGTCCTCGTCACCGAGGAGCGGCAGGATGTCGCCCACCCAGCGGTGCACGTTGGCCTGGCCCATCCGCAGCTGGATCTGCTTGTCGAAGAGCGTCAGCATCGGCATCGGGTCCGCCATGCCGCCGTACACGCCGGACAGGGAGATCGTCCCGCCCCGGCGCACCACGTCGATCGCGGTGTACAGGGCGTGCAGCCGGTCGACTCCGGCGTGTTCCATCACCCGTTGCGCGACCGGGTCGGGCAGCAGGCCGGCCATCCACTGCGCGGCCTTGGCGACGGGCGCGCCGTGGGCCTCCATGCCGACGGCGTCGATCACGGAGTCCGTGCCCCGGCCGTCGGTCAGATCGCGGACGGCGTCGGGAAGGTTCTTCCCGTAACTGCGCAGGTCGAGCGTCCTGACGCCTCGGGCGCCCGCGCGGTTCAGCCGCTCCGGTACCAGGTCGACACCGATCACCAGACTCGCGCCCCGGTGGAGGGCGATGCGGGCCGCCATCTCGCCGATCGGCCCCAGGCCGAGGACGGTCACGGTGCCGCCGGGCGGAATCGCCGCGTACTCGACGGCCTGCCACGCGGTGGGCAGCACGTCGGAGAGGTAGACGAACCGTTCGTCGGACGGCCCCTCGGGCACCTTGATCGGCAGGCTGTCACCGAACGGGACCCGCAGGAACTCGGCCTGTCCGCCCGGGACCTGGCCGTAGAGCTTGGTGTATCCGAAAAGCGCCGCGCCGGTGCCGCGCTCCCGCACCTGGGTGGTCTCGCACTGCGAGTGCAGTCCCTGTTCGCACATGAAGCAGTGCTGGCAGGAGACGTTGAACGGGATCACGACCCGGTCGCCCGGCACGAGCGCGGTGACGCCGGCGCCCACTTCCTCGACGATGCCCATGGGCTCGTGCCCGAGGATGTCCCCCGGGTCCAGATAGGGGGACAGCACCTCGTACAGGTGGAGGTCGGAACCGCAGATGCCGGACGAGGTGACGCGTACGATCACGTCGGTCGGCTCCTTCAGCTCCGGGTCGGGCACCGTGTCCACCCGTACGTCCCGCTTTCCGTGCCAGGTCAGTGCGCGCATGGCCTCTCTCCTCGTCTCCTCGTCACCGGGTCTCTCCGACGCTTCGGGTCCCCCCTCCGGCCACCGTCATGCCCGCCCCGCCCGCCCCACCGGCGGGGCGGGCGGGCACACTGGGTGCGGTCCGGGGCGGGGCGGGCTCCCCCGGCACTGAAGCCGGGAGGGAGGCCGTCGGCCCGGGAACCGGCTCCGGCAGGGTGTTCCCGGGCAGGCGCGGGCGTCTCGCCGGGGCGTGCTGCGCCGCTCACCCGCTCACCACCGGTTCACCCGCGTCCGTCGGCTGCTCGGAGCCCGTTGCCTGCTCTCGCGCCGCACCTGGAACACCTGGGACACCACTGCCGCGGTGATGAGCAGCACGACGAAGACCAGCAGGAGCAGGAACACCTGCCCCGCCACACTGCGTACGCCGAAGAGGGATCGGAAGCGCGGGCCGGGCGGCCGGGGCGGCGTCTCCCGGCCGGGCGGTGCGGAATCCCCATGGCTGTGGCGTCCTCCGCCACCGCGCCGATGCGGCCGGCGGCCGGCCCCGCGGAGCCGTGCCACGATCCGGCCGAATCATCCCATAAGGCCATTCTTGCCTCATTGTCACGCTCCGGCGACGGCGGTCGGACGGGGGAGCCTCCGTCGCGCGAAGGCGACCGGGACCGGGGTGTACGGCGGGTGGCTCAGGCGGGGGTCGGCGGCCAGCTGTCCGGGGACAGCACGCCCAGTACGTACGCCCTGGCGACCAACGCGGTGCGGCCCTGCACCCGCCAGCGGCGGGCCAGCCGGGTGAGGTGGTAGTTGACGCCGTCCACCGTCAGCCCCAGCGCCGCGCCGATCGACGCCGTGGTGGCGCCCCCGGCGGCCAGCGCCAGGATCCGGGCCTCCACCGGGCTCGCCCGGCCCCTGGGCGGGGGCGGCGGGCCGGTGTCGCGGATCCGCAGCAGCGCCAGCAGCGCGGGCGGCCGCAGCGAGGGATCCCCGACCGGATCGACGGTCAGTTCCCCCTCCCGCTCGGCTCCGTCGGGCCCGGCGTGCCAGCGCACCTCCAACGGATAGCGCGACCGGTGCCCCAGCCGCAGCGCCTCGGTCAGCCGTTCGACCTGGGCCCCGTCCCGGGGCCTGAACAGGTCCAGCAGGTTGCGGCCGCGCAACCGCCCGGGAACCGTGCCCCACTGCGCGGCCATGGCCGGATTGGCGATCAGCACCTCGCCGTAGGCGTGGCACACCGCGACGGGAAGGGGGATCCGGTCCAGCAGGATCAGGAAGTGGTTGCGCCAGGGGCCGGCGGTTTCGACCGCTCCGGCCGTTCCCGCCGGGCCGCCCGCCGCGCCGTCCGCCATCCCGTTGTCCATTGCTCCTTCTCCCGTTTCTTCCCCTGCTTCTTCCCTGCTTCTTCCGCGGTCCGCACGCAAGATCCCCCAGCGACAAACCACTGCACAATCATGTAGTCGCCCGGTCATGAGGCGTGCACCGGCCCGGCGACGCTGGAGACATGACCGACACCCTCGCGCCCCGCCCCGACGAACTTGCTCCTGAGGCTTCCAAGGCTTCTGCGGCTTCCTCGGACACGATCCCGGTCGCCGACAGTTCGGCGACGGGTCTCACCACGACCCCCCTCCAGCAGGCGATGGACCTCGCCCGGACGCACGGCCCGGTCTTCAAGCGCAGGGTCAACGGCCACGAGACGCTGTTCGTCTCCTCGCTGGACCTGGTCACCGAGGTGGCCGACGAGAGCCGCTTCGCCAAGGGCGTGTCCGTCGTCCTGGAGAACGTCCGGGAGTTCGCCGGTGACGGCCTGTTCACCGCGTACAACGACGAGCCGAACTGGGCGAAGGCGCACGAGATCCTGATGCCGGCCTTCGCGCTCGGCTCGATGCGCACCTACCATCCGGTGATGCTGGAGGTCGCCCGCCGGGTCATGGCCTGCTGGGACCGGCGGGCGGCCGACGGCTCGCCCGTCGACGTCGCGGACGACATGACCAGGATGACGCTGGACACCATCGGGCTCGCCGGCTTCGGATTCGATTTCGAATCGTTCGCACGCGACACCCCGCACCCGTTCGTCGAGTCGATGGTGCGCTGCCTCCAGTGGAGCATGGCGAAGTTCGCCCGCGGGCCCGGCGCCGACCACCGCGCGCAGGACGCGGCGTTCCGCGCCGACGCGGAGTACCTCGCGTCCGTCGTCGACGAGGTCATCGCCGCCCGGACCGCGAGCGGCGAGACGGGGGACGACGACCTGCTGGGCCTGATGCTCGGCGCCACGGACCCCGGGGAGGACGGAGAGGGCGGGGAGGGCGAGGGCGGTACGGCACGCCCCGGTCCCGCTCTCGATCCCGCCAACGTACGCAACCAGATCATCACCTTCCTGATCGCCGGCCACGAGACCACCTCGGGCGCGCTCTCCTTCGCCCTGTACTACCTGCTCAAGGACCCGGTCGCGCTGCGCATGGCCCAGCGCGAGGCCGACGAGCTGTGGGGCGACGAGGCGGACCCCGACCCGTCCTTCGAGGACATCGGCCGGCTGCCGTTCACCCGGCAGGTCCTCAACGAGGCGCTCCGCCTGTGGCCGACCGCCGCCGCCTTCAGCCGCCAGGCCCGCGAGGACACCCTGATCGGCGGTCGCTTCCCGGTCAGGGCCGGGGAAATGGTCACGGTGCTCACGCCGATGCTGCACCGCGACCCGTCCTGGGGCGACAATCCCGAGATGTTCGACCCGGCCCGCTTCGGTCCGGAGGCCGAGGCGGCGCGCTCACCGCACGCGTACAAGCCGTTCGGAACCGGTGAACGCGCTTGCATCGGACGGCAGTTCGCGCTGCACGAGGCGACCATGCTGCTCGCGCTCCTGGTGCACCGCTACCGTCTGATCGACCACACCGGCTACCGGCTGCGCGTCAAGGAGACGCTGACCCTCAAGCCCGACGGGTTCACCCTGACCCTGGCCGCCCGTACGCCCGGGGACCGGGCCGCGACCCGCGCCGCACTCGCCGTGCTCCCGGGCGGCGGCGCCACCGTCGCGGACGGCGCGGCGGCCGGCCCCGCGGAAGGGCTGCCGGTCCGCGTTCCGCAGGGCACCGGGCTGCTGGTGCTGCACGGCACCAACTACGGCACCTGCCGCGAGTTCGCCGAGCGGCTGGCCGACGAGGCGACCGGTCTGGGGTTCTCGGCCGACGTGGCGCCGCTGGACGCGTTCGCCGGCGGGCTGCCCGTCGACCGTCCCGCCGTCATCGTCGCCGCCTCCTACAACGGGCAGCCCACCGACGACGCGGCCGCCTTCGTCCGGTGGCTGGGCACCGCGCCCGCAGGGGCAGCGGCCGGTGTGCCGTACGCCGTCCTCGGTGTCGGCGACCGCAACTGGGCCGCGACGTACCAGCACGTGCCGAAGCTGATCGACGACCGGCTCGGCGCGCTGGGCGGCCGGCGGCTGCTGGAGCGTGCCGAGGCCGACGCCTCGGGGGATCTCGGCGGCACCGTCAAGGAGTTCACGGCGGCGCTGCGCACACAGCTGCTGGCGCGGTACGGCGATCCCACGAGCGCGGGCACGGGCACACCGGCCGCCGGGGACGCCGGTTACACCGTCACCGAGATCACCGGCGGACCGCTGGACGCGCTCGCCGCCCGGCACGGCCTCGTCCCGATGACCGTCACGGAGGCCCGTGACCTCACCGCCCGGGGCTGGCCCCGGCCCAAGCGGTTCCTGCGGATCGCGCTGCCCGAAGGGGTCGCCTACCGCACCGCCGACCACCTCGCCGTACTGCCGGCCAACGCGCCCGCCGCGGTCGGGCGGGCGGTCAGCGCCCTCGGCGCGGACCCGGACGCCGTCCTCGCGCTGCGCCCGGACCGCCCCGGCCGCGACACCCTCCCGGTCGACCGGCCTCTGACGGTGGGTCAACTCCTTACCCACCACCTGGAGCTGGGCGCGCGGCCGACCGCCGGACAGACGGCCCTGCTGGCCGCCCACAACCCGTGTCCGCCCGAGCGGGCGGCCCTGGAAGCCCTCGCCGAGGACGACCCGCGTACCGTGATCGATCTGATCGAGGCCCACCCCGCCCTGCGCGGCACCCTGCCCTGGCCGGTCGTCCTGGAGCTGCTGCCCCCGATGCGCATCCGGCACTACTCCGTCTCGTCGTCGCCCGCCGCCGGCCCCCGCCACGCCGATCTGATGGTCTCGCTGCTGCCCGGGGGCACCGGTTCGACGCACCTGCACACCCTGCGGCCCGGCGACACCGTCCTGGCCCGCGTCCAGCCCTGCCGCGAGGCGTTCCGCCTGGACCCGGCCGACCCCGCCCCCGTCATCATGGTCGCGGCCGGCACCGGTCTCGCGCCCTTCCGCGGCGCCGTCGCCGACCGCGTCGCCGCCGGCGCGACCGCGCCCGCGCGGCTCTACTTCGGGTGCGACGACCCGGACGGCGACTTCCTGCACGCCGCGGAATTCGCCGCCGCGGAGAAGGCCGGTGCCGTCCGCGTACGTCCCGTCTTCAGCGCCCGGCCCGAGCACGGCCACCGCTTCGTGCAGCACCGCATCGCCGCCGAGGCGGACGAGGTGTGGGAGCTGCTGCGGGCCGGTGCGCGGATCCATGTCTGCGGCGACGGCAGCCGGATGGCACCCGGAGTCCGGGCCGCTTTCCGCGACCTGCACGGCGCGCGCACGGGCGCCTCGGCGCAGGAATCCGAGGCATGGCTGCGCGAACTGACCGCCTCCGGCCGCTACGTCGAGGACGTGTACGCGGCGGGCTGACCGTCCCGTCCCGGCAGGTGTGGTTCCCCGCTGCCGGGACGGGGCCGGTCCCGGCCCCGTCGCCGTGCCCCGGCGAGGGCGCCGCCGGGCCGGGTCCGCCCGTACCGGCGGCGCCCTCGCACGGGAGTCCGGCGTCCGGGTCAGCCGACCGGGAGCCGGTCTCCCACGGAGGCGGCCGCGGAGCGTACGCCGTGCACCGCACCGGAGACGCCGGCGCCCGCCTCGCGCCCGGCCCGGCGGACGCGGCGACGGCCGGAAGAGGCCGCGGCGCGCGAACGGTAGGCCAGTGACGGCTTCCCGTGCGTGTCCGCGGCGGCGATCAGCAGCCCGCCGAGCAGGGACAGGTTCGTGGTGAACTGGGTGCGCTGACGGGCCCGCTCGTCAGGGTCCTCGGTCTTCCACCAGGCGTGCCCGGCGAGGGTCGTGGGGACGAGCGAGACCGCCAGCGCGAGGGCGGCGGCGCGCGGCAGGCGGCCCGTCGCGAGCAGGGTGCCGGCCCCCAGCTGAACGGCTCCGCCGATCCGTACGAGCCGGACCGTGTCGTCCGGCAGCTGTGGGATCCGGTCCGTGACGGGCTGGACGACCGGGTCGGCGGCGGAGAGCACGGAGTGCGGGTCGCGGAAGGTGCGCAGTCCGCCCGAGAGGAAGACGGAGGCGAGCAGGGGGCGTGCGGCTTTCCTCAGAATCGGCATGGTGAGCGCGTGCCCCGAATCCGGGCGGGGCACGCGTGTGCGTCAGGGGTGATGCGGGCCGCTCCCCCGCCCGCGGAGCGGCGCCACGGCGCGCCGCGTCCGGCGGCGCGGACCGGGAACACCGCCGAGCGGCGCGCTCCTGCGGTTCCGGTACGCGGACGGGGCCGGCGGCTCCGGGTCGCTCGCGTACCGGACGCCCTGGCGCCGGCGCCGTCCAGCGCCAGGGCGTCCGGTGTCGCGACGTCCCCGCGTCCGAAGAAGCACGGGGCGCACCGCGTCCACGAGGCCGGACGCGGCCGGCCGTCCGCCGCCACGTACGCACCGCCGGCCGTCGCGGCGGCACAGCCGGCGCCGGGACCGGGACCGGCTGTGCCTCGCCGCCGCCGTGGTGGGCCGTTCATCGCGGGCCGGTCCGGGGCAGGAGGCCCGTCCCCACCTCCTGGACCCGGAACGCCCGCCCCGAGCCCTCCGCCGTGACCCGCACCCCGTCGCCCTCGCGCACCGCGCGGAAGACGCCCGCGGGGCGCCCCTCCAGGTCGGGGACGGTGACCACGGCGCCGTCCGTGTCCGGGGTCACGAGCAGCGTCAGGCCGTCGAGCCAGTCGCCGTCGGGGCGCCGGTCGTCGGAGCCCAGCGGGAGCAGCGCCCCCGGGCGCACGTACAGGGGCAGGCTGTCGAAGCCGTGGACCTCGCGCCTCCATCCCGGTCCCTGGACCGTCTCACCGGTCAGCAGGTGGGTCCAGGCGCCTTCGGGGAGGTAGAACTCGACGTCTCCGCCGGTGGTGAAGACGGGCGCCACCAGGAGATCGGGGCCGAGCATGTACTGGCGGTCCAGGGTGCGGCAGGTGGGGTCGTCGGGGAATTCCAGCAGCATGGGGCGCATCACGGGTACACCGGTGCGGTGCGCCTCGACCGCCACTCCGTAGAGGTACGGCATCAGGCGGTGCTTGAGCAGCGTGAACTTGCGTGCGACCGCCACCGCTTCCTCACCGAACGCCCACGGGACCCGGTACGAGACGTTGCCGTGCAGCCGGCTGTGCGAGGACAGCAGTCCGAAGGCGAGCCAGCGCTTGAAGACCTCCGGTTCCGGTGTGCCCTCGAAACCGCCGATGTCGTGGCTCCAGAAGCCGAAGCCGCTCAGGGACAGGGACAGGCCGCCGCGCAGGGATTCGGCCATGGCGCCCAGGGACGCGAAGCAGTCGCCGCCCCAGTGCACCGGGAACTGCTGCCCTCCGGCCGTCGCCGAACGAGCGAAGAGCACCGCCTGGCCCGCGCCCCGCTCCTTCTCCAGGAGTTCGAAGACCGTGCTGTTGTAGAGGTGCGTGTAGTAGTTGTGCATCCGCTCCGGGTCCGAGCCGTCGTGCCAGACCACGTCGGTGGGGACGCGCTCGCCGAAGTCGGTCTTGAAGCAGTCCACGCCCTGGTCGAGGAGGACGCGCAGCTTGTCCGTGTACCACTCGCGCGCGCCCGGGTGGGTGAAGTCCACCAGGGCCATGCCCGGCTGCCACAGGTCCCACTGCCAGATGTCGCCGTTCGGGCGCCGTACCAGGAACCCCCGGGCCGCGGCCTCGGCGAACAGCGCGGACTTCTGGGCGATGTAGGGGTTGATCCACATGCTGACCTTGAGGCCGCGCTCCGTGAGCCTGCGCAGCATGCCCTCCGGGTCGGGGAAGACCTCCGGGTCCCACTCCAGGTCCGACCACTGGTACTCGCGCATCCAGAAGCAGTCGAAGTGGAAGACGCTCAGCGGGATGTCGTGTTCCGCCATCCCGTCGACGAAGGAGGTGACGGTCTCCTCGTCGTACGGCGTGCAGAAGGAGGTCGTCAGCCACAGCCCGAACGACCAGGCGGGGGGCAGCGCGGGACGGCCGGTCAGCGCGGTGTAGCGGGCGAGGACCTCCTTGGGTGTGGGCCCGGCGACGACGTAGTACTCCAGCGACTGGTCCTCGACGCTGAACTGCACCTGTCCGACCGACTCGGAGCCGATCTCGTACGACACCCTGCCGGGGTGGTTGACGAAGACGCCGTAACCGCGCGAGGAGAGGTGGAAGGGGATGTTCTTGTACGCCTGTTCACTGCTCGTGCCGCCGTCGGCCTGCCAGACCTCGACGCTCTGGCCGTTCTTGACGTACGGGGTGAAGCGTTCGCCGAGGCCGTAGATGTGCTCGCCGACACCGAGCGCGAGCTGCCCGATCATGTGGTGGGCGCCGTCGGGGGTGGTGGCGAAGGCGGTGCCCCGGCGCTCGACGGCCGTCAGCCGCTGCCCGTCGGCGTCGAGGAACTCCAGGCTCCAGGGCGCCTCGGCGCCGGTGTTCAGGCGCAGCGTGAGCGGTCCGCTGGTCAGCTCGGTGACGCCTGCCTCGCGGCGGACCTTGGCGGCGCCGGGTGCCACCTGCGCGCCCGGCAGGGCGAAGTCGGGGCCGCGGTGTGCCCGGCCGGCGTGGTGGGTGGTGCGGACGCCGATGACGCCCTCGGCCGGGGAGAAGCATTCGACGGTGATGAGAGGGGAGTTGAGGGTGTCGCCCCGGCCGCGTACGCGCTTGACGGCCGCGTACGCCGTGAAGTGGTCGTCGCCCGCGCGCAGATCGCGTACCTCGGTCGCGTACGAGGCCCGTACGCCGTCGCGCATGAGCCAGAAGCCGTCGGTGAACTTCATCGAGTGGTGTTCCTCGGGTTCGGTGCGGACGGGAAGGTGAGCCGTGCCAGGCGGACGGAGCCGCGCAGCCGCACGACCAGGTCGTGCACGCCGGAGGCGGTGAAGGGGGCGGTGCGGGTCGCGTAGTCGTACGGTCCGCCGGCCGGGGTGACGGCGACGGTGGTGGCCGTGGCGCCCCGGGTGAGTTCGACGGATCCTCCGCCGGACGCCTCGACGGTGACGGAACGGACGCCGCCTTCCCCGAAGTCGCAGTTCCGGAAGACCAGTTGTCCCCCGGCGGCGCCGTCGGCCGGCGTCACGGCGTCACCGGACGTCCTGGTGCGGTCGACGATCTCGGTGCCGCGCTGTTCGTCGTACGACACGGCTTCGAGACCCGCCTCCCGTACGGGTCTGGCGGCGTGCGGGTCCCCTTCGGCCCGTACGGACGCGGTGAGCCTGATGTCCGCGCTGGACGCCCCGGCGAGCAGTTCGTACGTGCCGGGCGCCACGGTCCAGCGGGCGTGGGCGACGTCCCAGAACCCCAGCTCCGACAGCGGGAGGCGGAACTCCAGGCGCCGCGCCGCCCCCGCGGCGAGGTGCACGCGGCGGTGCGCGGCGAGCTGCCGGGACGGCCGGAGGACCGGCGGGTCCACCGCCCGGGTGTAGAGCTGGACCACTTCACCGGCGTCGACGGGGCCGGTGTTCGTGACGGTCAGCGAGACGCGGAGCAGGTCCGCGTCATGTGCGTCGCGCTCGGCGGTCAGGTCCTCGTAGGCGAAGGCCGAGTAGCCCAGGCCGTGCCCGAAGGGGTAGAGCGGGGAGCCCTCGAAGTACAGGTACGTCTGGCGGGAGCCGATGATGTCGTAGTCGAACAGGTCCGGGAGATCGGTGTCGGCCGCGTACCAGGTCTGCGGCAGTCGCCCGGCCGGCGAGACGTCGCCGGCCAGCACACGGGCGAGCGCGGTGCCCGCGGCCTGGCCGCCGTGCGCGCTCCAGAGCAGTGCGGGCAGCTCGGCGTGGGCGTCGGCCACCGCGTACGGATAGGCCGAGACCAGGGCCAGCGCGGTACGCGGATTGGCGGCCCGGGCCGCGCGCCACAGCCGCTCCTGGTGCGGTGGCAGGGCCAGCGTCGTACGGTCCTCGGTCTCGCGTCCGTTGATGTGCGGGTCGTTTCCGGCCACGACGACCACGGCGTCCGCGGTGGCCGCGGCGCGGGTCACCGCCTCCTCGCCGCGCTCCAGGAATTCGACCGTGAAGACTTCGCCCTTCTCGGCGATCCGCACGCCGTCGGCGGTGACGGAGACGTATCCACCCGTCCCCGTGTGCCTGAGGAGGTGTCCGCCTGCGTCGTCGTGGTGCTCCGGTGCGAAGGTCTCCTGGACGACCCAGCCCCCGGGCTGGTCCGCAGAGGCGCGGACGAAGCCGTCCTCGGCGACCGAGAGGTACCGGCCGTCGGGGGCGCGCAGCGTCCAGGCGCCGCCGCCCCAGTCGATCAGGGCGAGTTCGGTGGGCTCGGGTCCCGCGGTCAGGGGTGGCAGATCGGTGCGGCCCGCGAGCAGCGCCGGGTCCAGTGCGCCTTCCTCCGCCGGCCGCTCGCCCGCCGGGGCCCCGCCGTCCGCCGGGGCCCCGGGCACCTGGAGCCAGCCCGCGCCGCACTTCAGCCGTACCCGGTCCGCGCCTTCGGCGAAGGTGACGTGCGCGGCGCCGAAGCGTTCGCGCAGGCCGTCGAGCGGTGAGGAGCGGCGGATCAGCGTGCCGCTGTACCAGTCGGTCTTGCACTCGTCGGCGAGCAGTCCGACGACGGCGATCCGGGTGCCCTCGGCGAGCGGCAGCATCCCGTCGTTCTTGAGCAGCACGATCGCCTGCTCGGCGGCCTCCCGGGCGAGGGCCCGGTGCCCGGCGGTGTCGAAGTCCCGCAGTGTGGTGCCCGCGTACGGGTCGAGACCGGGATCGAACTCGCCGAGCCGGAACCGGACCAGGAGGTGGCGGCGTACCGCCGTGTCGATGTCCGCCCCGGTGAGCAGCCCCTGCTCCAGGGCGCGGCGGATCCGGCCGGTGACGACCGACGCGTCGGTGCCGTGGTCGGTGAAGCTGTCCACGCCGGCGCGGAGCGCGGCGGCGGTGGCCTCCTCGTGGGTGTCGAAGTACTTCTCGGACGCGACCAGGTTGGTGGGCGCGCCGGCGTCGGAGCACACCAGCAGCTCCTCGTCGGTCCAGGTGCGCAGGTGCTCGGACAGCTGGGGCGACAGGTGGTTGGGGCGGCCGTTGACCAGGTTGTACGCGGGCATCACCCCGGCGACGGCGCCCGCTTCGACGGCTCCCCGGAAGGCGCGCAGGTCGTACTCGTGCAGCACGCGCGGCCGTACGGACGAGGACGAGGTGTCCCTGCGCGTCTCGTTGTTGTGGGCCAGCCAGTGCTTGAGCACGGGCGCGGTGCGCCAGTAGACCGGGTGGTCGCCGCGCAGGCCCCTGGTGTACGCGACCGCGATCGCCGTGGTGAGCGCGGGGTCCTCCGAGTAGCCCTCCTCGCCCCTGCCCCACAGCGGGTGGCGCAGCAGGTTCACGGTGGGCGCCCAGACGTTGAGGCCGACGCGGTCGTCGCGGGAGCGCATGGCCCGCGCTTCGGTGCCGACCGCCTCGCCGACCCTGCGCACCAGATCCTCGTTCCAGCTCGCGCCGAGCCCCACCGCCTGCGGGAAGACGGTCGCGGGGCCCATCCAGGCGACACCGTGCAGGGCCTCCTGTCCGGTGCGGAAGGGGCCGATGCCGAGCCTTTCCACGGCGGGCGCGAACTGGTGCAGCATCGCGATGCGTTCGTCGGGCGTCAGGCGGGCCAGCAGGTCGTCGACGCGCGTGCCGAAGGGAAGGCCGGGGTCGCGGAACGGTGGCGGGCTTGTCGTCACGTACATATCCCCTTGTGGCGCTGGAGAAGGAAATCTTCGAAGCGCTTCGATGCTCGGTGCTCGACGGTTCGCATGTCAAGGAGTCAAGCGGACCCATCACGGCCACCCCGAGCGACGGACGGGATGCCCCAACTTCCGGGTACGGGGCGAGGAATGTGCGTATCGAGCCTTGTTCCGGCCCGCAGCTTCACTTAACCTCGCAGCAATATTGAAGCGCTTCGAAAGCTGACCGGCGGTTACCGCTGTGTGTCCAGGCGCGCCACGAAGGGTTGACGCAATGACGCCGAACTTCCCATCCTCCCGCTCCGCCCTGAGCCGAAGAAGCCTCCTCTCGTCCACCGCGGTCGCCGCGGTGGCGGTGGCCGGCGGCATGCCGCTGCTCACCGCCTGCGGCGGCAGCGGCGGGTCGAAGAACGAGGGCACGACGACGGGGAGGAAGCTGAAGGACCTGCTTCCCGCCTACACGGCGTCGGCTCTGGTCACCCCGGACTTCCCCAGCAGGAACGGTTCCGCGGCCGGCTTCACCACCGCGCTGCCCGTCGACGAGCTGGTCGTGTCGGTCCCGAAGAAGCTCGGCAGGGGCAGCGAGCTCACCGTCATGGCGCCGAACTACGGCACTCCCCCGAAGACGGGCAATCCGTACTGGACGGCGATGGACGAAGGGGCCGGTGTCCGCGTCAAGTGGCAGAACCAGGACGGCGCCTCCTACGGTCAGAAGCTGGGCGCGGTCCTCGCCTCAAGCTCCCTGCCGGACGCGGTCGTCATCCCCGGTTGGGAGCTGATGGGGAAGATCCCCAGCGCCATCAGCAACAAGTTCGCCGATCTGGGCCCGTATCTGTCGGGCGACAAGGTCAAGGACTACCCGAACCTCGCCGCGATCCCCACCCCGGCCTGGCGGCGGTCGGTCTTCGGCGGCAAGCTGCGCGGCCTGCCGATGCCGGGGGCCGACACCCCCAACATCGCGGCGTTCTACCGCGCCGACCTCTTCGACGAGAAGGGGCTCACCGCGCCGAAGTCCACCCAGGAGTTCTTCGACCTGTGCAAGGAGCTCAACGCTCCGAAGAGCAGGGTCTGGGCCTGCGGTGACATGACCTGGGCGGCCCACGCCTTCTTCGGCGTACTGCCCGAGAAACCGCACTACTGGCAGCTCGTCGACGGCAAGCTGGTCAACCGCTACGAGACCCCCGAGTTCCTGGAAGCCCTGGACTGGTCGCGGTCGCTGTACTCGGCCGGCTTCGTGCACCCGGACGCCAAGTCCGAGAGCGGCGACATCGGCAACCTCTTCGCCGGCGGCAAGGTCCTGATGTACAACGCCGACCTGTCCGACTGGTACGGGAAGACCGCGGTCCAGCGCGTGGAGGACAAGAAGTTCGCCATGGCGGCGATGGACTACTTCGCCCACGACGGCGGCAAGCCCACCCTCTACACGGCCGCGCCCTCCCACATGTGGTGCTTCGTCAACGAGAAGGCCGACGATAAGAAGGTCCGGGACGTCCTCGCGCTCGCCAACTTCACCGCGGCGCCGTACGGCTCGAAGGAGCAGCGGCTGCGGCAGTTCGGTGTCGAGGGGGTCCACCACACCCTGGAGGACGGGGTGCTCACCAAGAACGGCAAGGGCAACGACGAGGTCTTCGGGACGTACGAGTACATCGCGTCCTCCGCGCCCTTCATCGCCTATCCCGACCAGCCCGATGTGGTCGAGGGCATGACCGGGTGGCAGCAGCGCATGGGGGCGCACCTCAGGAAGCCGCTCTTCTACGGCATGCAGATCCAGGAGCCCAACCGGTACACCGAGCTCAACAGCCAGTTCGAGGACCTGGAGAAGGACATCGTGCGCGGCCGCAAGAAGATCGGCGACATGCAGCGGGCGGTCTCCGACTGGAAGTCCGGCGGCGGCGACGAGCTGCGCGACTGGTACAAGAAGCTGCTCGACGAGACGGGCAGCTCGGCCACCTGACCAGCGCCGCGCGGCACCGAGGAGACACGATGGCCCACAGCACTTCGGCCAAGGACCCGGGGACCGCCCCCGGGGGGAGCACAGCGGGGGTGACCCGGGCGGACCGCGGCGGCACGCGGCGGCCGCCACCGGACGCGGGGGAGGAGACCGGCCGGAGCGAGGGGCCGGCAGGCACCGGGAAGGAACGCCCCGGCTCCGGCGGGGCGGCGGGCGGCATCACGCTGCGGCACCGGCTGCGGCGGGACCGCGCCCTGCTGCTGATGGTCGTGCCGGCCCTTCTGCTGCTGATGGTCTTCCACTACGTGCCGCTGATCGGCAATGTCGTGGCCTTCCAGGACTACGACCCGTACATCGCGGACAACGCGTTCCAGGCGATCGCACAGAGCCCGTGGGTGGGAATCGAACACTTCCGCCACATGGTCGAGGACCGGCTGTTCTGGCAGTCGCTCGGGAACACCCTCGCGATCTTCCTGATCCAGCTGACGCTGTTCTTCCCGGTCCCGGTCCTGCTCGCGCTGTTCATCAACAGCTTCGTACGCCCCCGGGTGCGGGCGGTCGCCCAGGCGATCCTCTACCTGCCGCACTTCTTCTCCTGGGTCCTGGTCGTCACGATCTTCCAGCAGATGTTCGGCGGGGCGGGCCTGGTGGCGCAGACGCTGCGCGACCACGGCCACGGCGCGTTCGACCTCATGACCGATCCGGGCCTGTTCAAATTCCTGATCACCTTCGAGATGATCTGGAAGGACGCGGGCTGGGGGGTCATCGTCTTCCTCGCCGCGCTGGCCTCCGTCAGCCCCGACCTGTACGAGGCCGCCGCGATGGACGGCGCCAACCGCTGGCGGCGGATGTGGCACATCACCCTGCCCGCCCTGCGTCCGGTCGTGGCGCTGCTCCTGGTGCTCCAGGTCGGCAACGCGCTCACGGTCGGCTTCGAGCAGATCCTCCTCCAGCGCACCGCGGTCGGGCCGACCGCCGCCGAGGTCCTGGACACCTACGTCTGGAACGTCGGCATCCAGAACGGCAACTTCAGCTACGCGGCCGCCGTCGGAATCATCAAGGGAATCTTCGGCCTCCTGCTGGTGCTCGGAGCCAACAAGGTCGCCCACCTGATGGGCGAACAGGGGGTGTACAAGCGATGAGCGCGCTCATGGGAACCACACGGGGCCGCTTCGTGCGCGGCCGGCTGCGCCCGGCGTGGGAGGAGGAACCCGGCCGGGCGGGGCTCGCCGCCAAGGGGGTGACGCTGGTCCTGGTCTGCCTGGCCGTGCTCTTCCCCGTCTGGGTGGTGATCGTCACCAGCCTGTCCTCGGCGAAGACGATCACCGAGACCGGCGGCCTGGTGGTGATTCCCCGGGACATCACCTTCATCGCCTACCAGGAGCTGCTGAGCGGCGGGCAGGTCACCCGCGCCGCGCTGGTCAGCGTCGGCGTCACCGTCGTCGGCACGCTCTTCAGCATGACGGTGTCCGTCCTCTGCGCCTTCGGTCTCTCGCGCCCCGGGTCCGTGCTCCACCGGCCGATCCTCGTGTTCCTGATCGCCACGATGTTCTTCGGCGCCGGGCTGATCCCCACCTACCTGGTGGTGCAGGGCCTTGGGCTCACCGACACCTATCTGTCGCTGATCCTGCCGAGCGCCCTCAACGTCTTCAACATCCTGGTGCTGCGCGCGTTCTTCATGAGCACCGCGCAGGAGCTCATCGAGAGCGCCCGGATCGACGGAGCCGGAGACCTCCGCATCCTCTGGCAGATCGTCATGCCGCTCTCCCGGGCGGTGATCGCGGTGATCACGCTCTTCTACGCGGTCGGCTACTGGAGCGCGTGGTTCAACGCCTCGATCTACATCAGCGACCCCGACATGCTGCCGCTCCAGAACATCATGCAGCAGCTGGTCATCAAGCAGACCCGGCCCACCGGCCTGGCGCAGGTCATCAACACCGGGCAGTTGTCGCCGCTCGCCATCCAGATGGCGGTGATGGTGCTGGCCCTCGTGCCGGTCGCGGTGCTCTCGCCCTTCGTGCAGAAGCACTTCAAGCAAGGCATGCTCACCGGCGCGATCAAGGGCTGACGGCCCTGCCCCGCCCGCGGCTCCCGCGGCCGGGACCCTCCTCCCCGGCTCCCGCGGCCGGGGCGCCGGACCGCCGCCGCGCGCGAGCGCACCTGAACCGCCCGCGCGCGGCGGCACCCCCTGCTCGTGCTCCTCCTCACCCCCACCAGAAGGAGACCGCCATGCCGGAACCGCTGCGCACGCCCAGCAGACGTTCCCTGCTCGCCGGCGCCTCGGCCGCGGCCGCGCTCACCGCGCTGCCCGCCGCCCCGGGCCCCGCCCACGCCGCGTCCGCCGCGAACCCCGCCGGAGCGTCCGCCACCGCCGGAAGCACCGCCGGCGTCCGGCCGTACCGCTGGCGCAATGCCGTCATCGGCGGCACCGGGTTCATCACCGGCGTGCTCTTCCACCCCCGGGTGAAGGGGCTGGCCTACGCCCGTACGGACATCGGCGGCGCCTACCGGTGGTCCGACACCACCGGCGCCTGGACCCCGCTGACCGACCACCTCGGCTGGGACGACTGGAACCTGCTGGGTGTCGAGGCGATCGCCGTCGACCCCGCCCGCCCGAACCGTCTCTACCTCGCCCTCGGCACGTACTCCCAGCCCCGGAGCGGGAACGGCGCGGTGCTCCGCTCGGACGACAGGGGCGCCACGTGGTCCCGCACCGACCTGACGGTCAAGCTCGGCGCCAACGAGGACGGCCGCGGCACCGGTGAACGCCTGCTCGTCGACCCGGCCGCCGGCGGCACCCTGTGGCTGGGCACCCGCCACGACGGCCTGCTGAAGTCGACGGACCGCGGCGCCACCTGGGCGGCGGCGGACTTCCCGGCCGCGCCGTCCGCCTCCGGCCAGGGCGTCACCTTCCTCGCCGCCGCGGGACGGGCCGTGTACGCCGGCTGGGGCGACGGCGGCGCGGCGAACCTGTACCGGAGGACCGGCACGGGCTGGGAGGCCGTGCCCGGCCAGCCGGCCGGCGAGAGCGCCAGGGTGCCGATCCACGCCGCGTACGACACCGGCACCCGCGCCCTGTACGTCACGTACGCCGACCGTCCCGGGCCCAACGGCCAGACCGGCGGCTCGGTCCACAAGCTGGACACCGTGACCGGCCGGTGGACGGACGTCACCCCGGTGCGGACGGGCGGCGCCTTCGGCTACGGCGGTCTCGCCGTGGACGCGCGCCGCCCCGGCACGGTCGTCGTGTCGACCAACAACCGCTGGTCGGAGGTCGACACGCTCTTCCGCTCCACCGACGGCGGGACGTCCTGGACCTCCCTCAAGGACACCGCCGTCCTCGACGTCTCCGAGACCCCCTTCCTGAAGTGGGGCGAGGACGAGCCCAAGTTCGGCTGGTGGATCCAGACCGTCGCCATCGACCCGTACGACTCGGAGCACATCGTGTACGGGACGGGCGCGACTCTCTTCGGCACCCGCGACCTCGTCCACTGGGCACCGCGGGTCCGGGGCCTGGAGGAAGCCTCCGTCCGCCAGCTGATCTCGCCCCCGGCCGGCGAGGCGCACCTGATCAGCGGGCTCGGGGACCTCGGCGTGATGTACCACGAGCGGCTGACGGCCTCCCCTTCGCGCGGCATGGCGTCGAACCCCGTCATGGGGACGGCCACCGGGCTCGCCCAGGCCGCGCTCAGACCCTCGTACGTGGTGCGGGCCGGCTGGGGCGACCACGGCAACGGGGCGCACTCCCACGACGGCGGCCGGACCTGGGCGCCCTTCGCGGCCCAGCCGTCCCTCGCCGCCGGCGCGCCGGGGCCGATCGCCGTGAGCGCCGACGGGAAGGCCCTGCTGTGGTCCTTCGTCCACTGGGACGGAACCAGGCACCCCGCACACCGCTCCACCGACGACGGCGCCACCTGGTCCGAGGTCCCCTCCTTCCCGAAGGGCGCCACGCCGGTCGCCGACCCGGCCCGCCCGGCGCTCTTCTACGCGTACGACTCCGATGCGGGAACCCTGTACGCCAGCACGGACAGCGGCCGTACCTTCACCGCGCGGGCGACCGGGCTGCCGTCCGGCGACGCCCAGTTCAGGATCGCGGCGGCCCCCGGGCGCAGCGGCGACCTGTGGCTGTCCGCCAAGGAGAACGGCCTGTACCGGTCGGTGGACGGCGGCGCGTCCTTCACCAGGGTCGCCGGCTGCCGGGCCTCGTACGCCCTCGGCTTCGGCAGGGCCGCCGACGGAGCGCCGTACCCGGCGGTCTACCAGGTCGGAGCGGTGGACACCGTCACCGCCGTCCACCGCTCCGACGACGGGGCGAAGACCTGGATCCGCATCAACGACGACGCCCACCAGTGGGGCTGGACCGGCGAGACGATCACCGGCGACCCCAGAATCCACGGCCGTGTCTACCTCGGCACCAACGGCCGCGGCATCCAGTACGGAGACCCCAAGTGATCAATGAACGACTGCTCTTCGGCGGCGACTACAACCCCGAGCAGTGGCCCGAGGAGGTCTGGTCCGACGACGTACGCCTCATGAAGCAGGCGGGCGTCAACTCCGTCACCCTCGGCGTCTTCTCCTGGGCGAAGCTGGAACCGCGCCCCGGGGCCCGCGAGTTCGGCTGGCTGGACCGCCTGATGGACCTGATGCACGAGAACGGCATCGGAGTGGTCCTCGCGACCCCCACCGCCTCCCCGCCGCCGTGGATGGGCAAGCTGCATCCCGAGACGCTGCCGCGCGACGAGGACGGCCGGACCGTCTGGTGGGGCTCCCGGCAGCAGTTCTCCCACTCCAGCCTCGTCTACCGGCGGTACGCGGCCGCCATCACCGAGGACCTCGCCGCCCGCTACGGCAGCCACCCGGCGCTCACCATGTGGCACATCAACAACGAGTACTGCACCCACGACTGGGGCGACGAGGCGGCCCGTGCCTTCCGTGACTGGCTGCGCGCCAAGTACACCTCGACGGAGGCCCTCAACGAGGCCTGGGGCACCGCCTTCTGGAGCCAGCGCTACGACTCCTGGGAGGAGATCCTCCCGCCCCGCCGCGCGCAGTACATGAAGAACCCGGCCCAGGTGCTCGACTTCAAGCGCTTCACGTCCGACGCGCTCCTGGAGTGCTACCTCGCCGAGCGCGACATCGTCGTCCGCCACACCCCGCACATCCCGGTCACCACCAACTTCATGCCGTTCTGGACGGGGCAGGACGCCTGGAAGTGGTCCGGTCACGAGGACATCGTCTCGGTCGACGTCTACCCGGACCCCAAGGACCCGTGGGCGGGCCAGTACAACGCCATGATCGGCGACATGACCCGCTCCCAGGCGGGCGGCCCCTGGATGGTGATGGAGCAGGCGGCGGGACCGGTCAACTGGCGCGGCGTCAACCACCCGAAGCCGCCCGGCCTCAACCGCCTGTTCTCCCTCCAGTCCGTGGCCCGCGGGGCGGACGCCATCTGTTACTTCCAGTGGCGGCAGTCCCGGCAGGGCTCGGAGAAGTACCACTCCGGGATGGTCAGTCACGCGGGCGAGCACGGCCGTACGTTCCGGGAGGTCGCCCGCCTCGGTGCCGACCTCGCCCGGCTGGCCCCCGAGGTCGCCGGCGCCCACTCCCCCTCCCAGGTGGCGATCCTGCACGACTGGGAGTCCTGGTGGGCCGGCCAGCAGGACGGCCGTCCCTCGGTCCACGTCGAGTACCCGGAGGTCGTACGGGCCTGGCACCACGCCCTGTGGGAGGAGGGCGTCGCGACCGACTTCGCCCGCCCCGAGGGCGCCCTGGGCGCGTACGCCGTGGTCGTCGTCCCGCACCTCTACCTCCTCACCGACGCCGCGATCGACAACCTCCTGGCGTACGTGCGCGACGGCGGCACCCTCGTGTGCGGCTTCCACACGGGAGCCGCCGACGAGGACGACCGCGTCCGCCCCGGCGGCATGGACGCGCGCCTCAGGGAGCTGTTCGGCATCCGCACGGTCCAGGAGTGGTGGCCGCTGGACGCGGGCGAGGCGGTGGAGTGCGAGGGCTTCCGGGGCACGCTGTGGTCCGAGGAACTGGAAGCCGCGGCGGACGCCGAGGTCCTCGTCCGCTACAAGGGTGGCGAACTCGACGGTCTGCCGGCCGTCCTGCGCAGGGGCCGCGCGCAGTACGTCTCCACCCTCCCCGAGCCGGAGGCGCTGCGCGAACTGCTCGCGGGCGTCACCCGGGAAGCCGGCGTACGGCCTCCGCTCTCCGGTCTCCCCGCCGGGGTGGAGGCCGTACGCCGCGGCGCGTTCGTCTTCCTGCTGAACCACGGGCGCGACCCGGTGACCGTGGACGTGCCCGGCAGCCACGACGACCTGCTCAGCGGCGCCTCGATCGAGGGCTCGCTGGTGCTGGGCCGCTACGGCGTGGCGGTACTCCGCCCGTAACCCCTCCCCTTCCACCCTCCCCGCTCCTCCTCCCACACCCGCTCGTACGCCCCCGAACCACCGTGCGGCCCCCCTGACCACGCGGTGGCGCGTCCCCCCCACTCCCATGGAAGGAACACCCATGGCACGTCGCACGCTCACCACAGCCCTCCTCGCCCCCGCACTGGCCCTCACCGGTCTGGCCGGCCTCGCGTCGGCCCCCGCCCACGCCGCCGTCTGGAACACCTGTGACAAGTGGGGCAACACCAGCCTGAACGGCTACACGCTCTACAACAACATCTGGGGGGCCGGCGCCGGCAGCCAGTGCGTGTGGGCCGACTCCGGCACCACCTGGGGGGTCCGGGCCGACCACCCGGCCACCAGTGGCATCAAGTCCTACCCCAACTCCAAGAAGGTGATCGGCAAGACGATCACCTCCCTCTCCTCGCTCTCCAGCAACTACAACGTCACCGTCCCGTCGTCGGGCGACTACAACACGTCGTACGACGTCTGGGACACCGACTACGACTACGAGATCATGCTCTGGGTCAACCACAACGGCAACGTCGGCGCCCTCGGCCCGTACCAGGGGACCGTCACCCTCGGCGGTCACACCTGGGCCACCTACAAGGGCAGCAACGGTGCCAACGAGGTCTTCTCCTTCCTCCGCACCTCCGACTCCTCCTCCGGCACCGTGAACATCCTGCCCGTCCTGAAGTGGATCAAGGACACCAAGCGCTGGATGGGCGACGAGACCATCGGTGACGTCCAGTTCGGCTACGAGATCAGCGGCTCGCCCGGCGGTCTGGACTTCCGTACCAACAACCTGACGGTCTCCTCCAGCTGATCCCCGCATCACGCATCCCCGCATCACGCGGGCGCCGGTCGCCGGGTCGCCGCGGCAGCCTTTCCGGAGGCCGCGGCGACCCGGCTGGGGCACGGCGACGCGCTGCACGTCGGTGACCCGGACCCGGCCCGCCCCGGTCCGGAGTCCTTCCATGTGCACGAGCACACGGGCTCCGCGTACGCCTACGAGATGCACGACGCGAAGACCGGCGCGATCGTGTGGGGCGGCAGAACCGGAACCGACGTCGGCCGCGGCATCTGCGCGGACCCGGCCCGCAGCCACGCCGGAGCCGGGGGGCCGGCCCAGCGGCGGCGGGCTCTGCGCGGCCGACGGCACCAGGATCAGCGATACGGTCCCGGCCTTCGGCGGCGGCGCCTCGTACAACTCCGTGATCCGGTGGAACGGCGATGCCCACCGTGAACTCCTCGACCACCGCCGGTCGGGCTCGGCGGGCTCGGGTTACGGCCAGGTGAGGCCCGGAACCGACGGTACGGAACCGACGGCACGGGTCGGGGCGGTGCGGGTCAGGCGGGTGCGGGCCCCGTGCTGGCCCGCACCGTCAGTTCCGGGGCGAGCAGTTCGATGCCGTCCGTACCGTGTCCGTCCAGCTTGGCGACGACGTGCTCCACCGCCCGCCGCCCCATCTCCTGGGCCGGGATGGCCACCGACGTCAGCCGTACGGAGGCCTGGACCGCGACCGGGTCCGGGCAGACGGCGACCACGGACACGTCCTCGGGGACCGCCCGGCCCTGCCGGCGCAGCAGGGCGAGCAGCGGCTCGACGGCCGACTCGTTCTGTACGACGAAGCCGGTGGTGCCGGGCCGCTCGTCGAAGATCCGGGCGAGGGTCGCGGCCAGCGCGTCGTACCCGCCGTCGCTGGGGCGGTGCAGCAGGCGCAGGTCCAGCTCGCGGGCGCGGGTGCGCAGCCCTTCGAGGGTGCGCTCGGCGAAGCCGGTGTGCCGCTCGTAGACGGCGGGCGCCTCGCCGATCACCGCGATGTCGCGGTGGCCGAGGCCGGCCAGGTGCTCGGCGCAGAGCGCGCCCGTCGCCACGAAGTCGAGGTCCACGCAGGTCAGTCCGACCGTTTCGGCGGGCAGGCCGATGAGCACGGCGGGCTGCCCGCTCTCGCGCAGCAGCGGCAGCCGGACGTCGTCGAGCTCGACGTCCATCAGGATCATGGCGTCCGCCATCCCGCTGCCGGTGACCCGGCGTACGGCGGACGCCCCCTCCTCGCCGGTCAGCAGCAGCACGTCGTACCCGTGGGTGCGCGCGGTGGTGGCGACGGCGACGGCGATCTCCATCATCACGGGTACGTACATGTCGGTGCGCAGCGGCATCATCAGCGCGATGATGTTGGACTTGCTGCTCGCCAGGGCCCGGGCGCCCGCATTGGGGTGGTACCCGAGATCCTGGATGCTGCGTTCGACACGCAGGCGCGTCGCGGAGGAGATCGACCGCTTGCCGCTGAGGACGTAGCTCACCGTGCTGGCCGAGACTCCGGCGTGTCGGGCGACCTCGGCGAGGGTGACCATTGGACATCTCCCGAACATGGCGGCCGGGTCGGCGAAACGCTTCGCCTCCGGCTGCCGCAGTGTCAGTGACAGATACTGGTTCCGACCTTAGAGGGGCACTTCAGAGCTGTCCAGAGGATGAGTCGAAGCGCTTCGACGCATTTATGCTCGCCCGTGCCGGGCGTACGGTGGACGTACGGGACGGAGACACGGTGGCGCGGCGCCCCGGGAGGGACGCCGCACCGGTGCTCCGGACGCTACAGCGCCGGATGGGCGTTCTTCAGGAGCTGCTGGAACTGGGCGGAGAACCACTGGCCCGACAGCGGTGCGTCGGGCAGGGCGCCCGACATGCTGTTGTTGTTCCGGGGGTTGCCGGTGTACGTCGGGTCGCACATCCGGTCGAAGCCCTTCCCCTCGTCGTTGGGGATCGCCTTGCTGGCGCCGTCGGACT
This sequence comes from Streptomyces enissocaesilis, assembly GCF_039533765.1. NCBI lineage: Bacteria > Bacillati > Actinomycetota > Actinomycetes > Kitasatosporales > Streptomycetaceae > Streptomyces > Streptomyces enissocaesilis. Next base: position 164,317 of record NZ_BAAAUD010000020.1, read on the forward strand.
CGCCCGGGGGCTTCATCCAGACGTACGCGTCGATCCCCGCGGCGGGCGCGGCCTGCGGACGTTCGCCGAGCCCGGCACCCGCCTGGTTGCACCAGTTGCCGAGGTGGATGCGGCGGTCGTAGCGGCCACCGTCCACATAGGTGTCGACATTGGTCCTCGGCCCCGGCTGGGCGGGCCGGGCACTGCCGCCCCAGCCGTTGCGCGAGGTGTCGATCAGCATGCCGAGCTTCGTGTCGAAGCCGATCGAGACGAGCTTGTTGCGCATGGCCTGCGCGTAGGAGAGCTCGTCGGTGTAGCGGTTCCAGTCGACCCACTTGGACTGGCGGACCGGGACACCGTTGACGCTGTCGTCGATGGTGAAGTTGTTCTCCTTCAGGGCGCTGTAGTTGGCGGTGTTGACGATGAACCCGTGGACGTCGCCGACCGTGGCGCCCTCGGCCGTGGCGGCCTGCTTGAACAGGTCGGCGGAGGGGCCGAAGTTGTCGTCCCAGCCGAGCCAGCCGTGGTGTCCGGCGTCGACGTAGTTGTAGACGTTGGGCGCGTTTCCGAGCTTGTTGAGGGCGTAGCCGACCCCCTTGACGTAGTTGCCGTTGGCCTTCATGACGTCGCAGTTCGGCGTGGCGGTGGGACGCGGCGTGACGTTGGTGACGAGGTTGGGCAGTGAGTCGATCTCGACGGTGGTGACGATCCGCAGGGAGGCGTACTTCGGATCGGCGAGGATCGCCGCGATCGGGTCGATGTAGTCGCGCTTGTACTTGTCGATCTCCGTCGCGCCGAGTTCGCCGTTGGAGGCGAGGGCGGCGCAGTCGCGTCCCGGCAGGTTGTAGATGACGAGTTGTATGAAGAGTTCGCCGGCGCCCTTCTGCTTGAGCGCCTCGTCGAGGTGGTCGCGCAGGCCCATGCCCGTACCCACACCCTCGATCGCGGCGGTCCGGTCGAGCCAGACACCGGTGGGCTGGCGGGCTACGGCGGCGCCGCCCGGTTCGGCGGCGGCCTTCGCGGACCACTCCGGGTTCACGTACCCCTTGGCGCCGGCATACGGGTTGTCCACCCGGGTGCCCGGCGCGGGTGGGTCCGTGGGGCCGGGGCCCGGGTCCGTACCGCCTCCGCCGTCGACGTTGCAGGTGACGCCGTCGAGGGTGAAGGCGGCGGGCAGGGCGTTGGATCCGCTGTAGGTGGCGTTGAAGCCGAAGCTGACCGAACCACCGGTGGCGAGTGAGGCGTTGTAGCTCTCGTTGGCGGCGGTGACCTGGGCGCCGCTCTGGCTGATCCTGGTGTTCCACCCCTGCGTGACCTTCTGGTCGCCGGCGTACGACCACTTCACGGCCCACGCGTTCTTGGCGGCGCCGTGGTTGGTGACGGTGACAGCGGCGCTGAACCCACCGCCCCACTGGTTCTGCACCTTGTAGTCGACGGTGCAGGGGACGGCGGACGCGCCCGTGCCCGTGCCTGTGGGGAGTGCCGCCATGGCGGTTCCGGCCGTCCCGGACACCAGCGCGAGCGCGGCGAGTAACGCGATTCTTGTGCGGTTCATCTCGGGTCCTGTCTGTCGAGTCGTCCGAGGTCGTGACGGCGCATGGGTGTGCCGTCAGGTCTGCTGATCAGCGGCGGCCCGAAGGCGGTGCTCCAGGAGTTCCTGGAGCACCAGATGTTCCAGGTGTTCCAGGTGTTCCAGGTGTTCGGGACCAACCGGGATACGCCGGTCCGTGCTGGTCGGGCCACGGCGCGGCGACAGGCATGAGCGTGGTGTTCCGGCTCGCCACCGGAGCCGGGGCGAGGGTGGCACCGACAAGCGGTGCGAGGGAATGCGGGGGGCGTCACATGAGCGACTCCTTGCAGCTCCGACACGTCGTCACGGACGCGTCGACTGATGGAACCGCTCCCACTGGTGTTTTGAAGCTAGCGTCAAGTTCCGTAAAGGAACAGAGGAGTTCACGTATTCCTCTGTCGAATTAGTTCGACTCTTCAAGCCCCTTGACCCCCCTCGCTTCCCCTCTCCACTCTGGGAGCGCTCCCACTGGTTCGCAGCTTGTTGTTCCGCCGACGGAGTGAGCAGCACAGCAGAGCCGCATTCCACTCCCGTCGGCGGAGCCGCACCCGTCTCCACGTCATCACCGGTTCCGGGCCCCACCGGCACCACTGAAGGGACACCCCCCATGCGATCCCCTGTGCCACGGGCGGGCAGAACACGCCTGCTCCCCGTCCTGCTCGCCCTGTCGGCCCTCACCGGCGGCCTCCTCGCCGGTGCGCCACCGGGCTTCGCCGAACCGGCCGGCCGGGCCGTCGCGGACAGGGACAGACCGGCCGCGACGACCGCCGCGGATGCCTACACCTGGAAGAACGTACGGATCGACGGCGGCGGCTTCGTCCCCGGCATCGTCTTCAACCGCACCGAGAAGAACCTCGCCTACGCCCGCACCGACATCGGCGGCGCCTACCGCTGGCAGCAGGACACCCGGACGTGGACACCACTCCTGGACTCGGTCGGCTGGGACGACTGGGGGCACACCGGCGTCATCAGCATCGCCTCCGACACCGCCGAGCCGAGCAAGGTGTACGCCGCCGTGGGCACGTACACCAACGACTGGGACCCGGACAACGGCGCCGTACTGCGCTCCTCGGACCGGGGCGCGAGCTGGAAGAAGGCAGACCTGCCGTTCAAGCTGGGCGGCAACATGCCGGGGCGCGGCATGGGCGAGCGCCTCGCGGTGGACCCGCACAAGAACAGTGTGCTCTACCTCGGGGCGCCCAGCGGCAAGGGACTGTGGCGCTCCACGGACTCGGGCGTCACGTGGTCGCAGGTGACCGCCTTCCCCAATCCCGGCAACTACCGGCAGGACCCGTCCGACACGAGCGGGTACGCCTCCGACAACCAGGGCATCGCCTGGGTCACCTTCGACGAGTCCACCGGTTCACCGGGCAACGCCACCAGAACGCTCTACGTGGGCGTCGCCGACAAGGAGAACGCGGTCTACCGCTCGACCGACGCGGGTGCGACCTGGTCGCGGCTCGCGGGCCAGCCCACCGGTCTGCTCGCCCACAAGGGCGTCCTCGACGCCGAGAACGGCTACCTCTACCTCCCCTACAGCGACAAGGGCGGACCGTACGACGGCGGCAAGGGCCAGGTGTGGCGGTACGCGACGAAGACCGGGGAGTGGAAGGACATCAGCCCGGTCGCCGAGGCCGACACGCACTACGGCTTCAGCGGACTGAGCATCGACCGGCAGCGCCCGGGCACCGTCATGGTGACCGGCTACAGCTCCTGGTGGCCGGACACGCAGATCTTCCGCTCCACGGACCGGGGCGCCACCTGGACGACGGCCTGGTCCTACTCCTCGTATCCCGAGCGCGCCGACCGCTACACGATGGACGTCTCGTCCGTGCCGTGGCTGTCCTGGGGCGCGAATCCCGCACCGCCCGAACAGAGCCCGAAGCTGGGCTGGATGACCGAGGCCCTGGAGATCGACCCGTTCGACTCGGACCGCATGATGTACGGGACGGGCGCGACGGTCTACGGAACCGAGGACCTCGGCGCGTGGGACTCCGGCGGCAGGTTCACCGTCAAGCCGATGGTGCGGGGCCTGGAGGAGACCGCGGTCACCGACCTCGCCGCGCCGCCGTCCGGCGCGCCGCTGCTGAGCGCGCTGGGGGACATCGGCGGCTTCCGGCACACCGACGTCACCAAGGTGCCGCCGCTGATGTACCAGTCGCCGAACTTCTCCACCACGACCAGCCTGGACTTCGCCGAGTCGGCACCGGACACGGTGGTACGGGTGGGCAACGCCGACACGGGCCCGCACGTCTCCTTCTCCCGGGACAACGGAGCCACCTGGCAGGCGGGAAACGACCCGGCCGGCGTGACCGGCGGCGGTACGGTCGCGGTGTCCGCCGACGGCGGCCGGTTCGTGTGGAGTCCGCAGGGCGCGGGGGTGCAGACCGGATCCGGCTCCTCCTGGACCGCGTCCGCCGGCCTGCCGGCGGACGCGGTCGTGGAGGCCGACCGTGTCGACCCGAAGACGTTCTACGGCTTCAAGTCCGGTACCTTCTACGTCAGTTCGGACGGCGGCGCGACCTTCACCGCGAAGGCGTCCAGTGGGCTGCCCACGGACGGCGGCGTCCGCTTCAAGGCGGTGCCGGGCGCCAAGGGCGACATCTGGCTGGCCGGCGGCTCGACGAAGGGCGCGTACGGGCTGTGGCGTTCGAAGGACGGTGGCGCCACCTTCACCCAGCTGACCGGCGTGGACGAGGCCGACACGATCGGCTTCGGCAAGGCCGCGCCGGGCGCCTCGTACCAGACCCTCTACACCAGCGCGAAGATCGGCGGTGTGCGCGGCGTCTTCCGCTCCACGGACGCCGGGGCGAGCTGGACCCGTATCAACGACGACGCCCACCAGTGGGGGTGGACCGGCGCGGCCATCACCGGTGACCCCCGGGTCTACGGGCGGGTGTACGTGGCGACCAACGGCCGCGGCATCGTGTACGGCGACACGGCGGACTCCGGCGGTCCCGGCGCCCCGGGTGACCCTCCGGGGCCGGGCACCTGCTCCGTCACCTACAGGATCACGAACCAGTGGTCCGGCGGCTTCCAGGCCGAGGCGACCCTCACCAACAGCGGCAGCGCGGCCTGGGACGGCTGGTCGCTGGGCTGGTCCTTCCCGAACGGCCAGAAGGTCACCCAGCTGTGGAACGCCTCGTACGCACAGCAGGGCGCTGCGGTGACGGTGAGGAACCTGGGCTGGAACGGGAAGGTGCCACCCGGCGCGTCGGTCGGCTTCGGGTTCACCGGCAGCTGGTCGGGGACCAATGACAGACCTGTGGCGTTCACCCAGGGAGGCAAGGACTGCACCACCGGCTGACGCCGCTCCGGCACACCGGGGGACGCGTGTACGCACGCGTCCCCCGGTGTGCCGCCCCCGCGGTCCGTCCGCTCCCGGACTCCGGTGGGGGGACGGGGCCGGGAGGGATGGTCCGTTCGTACTACTTCCTGTGGTGGTGGCCGGTGGGGTGTGTGAGCGTGGTCGGGATGTCGCGGACAGGCGCCGTCGAGACCTTCTGCCCCAGGGAGCCTTCAGATGTCGGAACGCAATACCGTCCTGCGCAGCATGCACGATCTGGGCCTGGCCGCGTGGTTCGGCGGCTCGCTGATGGGCGCCGTGGGCCTGAACGGCGCCGCCGTGTCCGAGGGAGGGACCGAGGCCGCCGCCGCGCGGATCGCCAGTTGCGGCTGGGCGAAATGGACGCCGGTCAACGCCACCGCCATCGCCGTGCACCTGGTGGGCAGCAGCGGCCTGCTGGCGGCCAACGCCGCCCGTGTCGCGAACCAGCAGGGGGTGGCGGCCTCCACCCTGGCCAAGACGGTTCTCACCGGTGGGGCGCTGGCCGCCACCGCGTACGCCCGGCTGCTCGGGAAGAAGGTGGAACTCGCGTCCTCCTCGGACCCGGAGGACACCGAGAAGGCGGCCAAGCACCCGGTCGACCTGGAGAAGGCGCAGCGCCACCTGGCATGGATGCAGTGGGCGGTGCCCGCGATGACCGGCGGCCTGCTGGTCCTCAGCGCCCTGCACGGGGAACAACAGCGCCCCTCGCAGCAGTCCCGGGGCATGCGGCACAGGATGATGCCGATGATGCCCCCGATGGGCCGGCACATGTGAGACGCAGGTGAGGCGGATGCCGGGCCACCCCGCGCGGGTGGCTCCGGTCCGCTCGCCCGCGCGGGCCCGGTCTCCGTCCACCGTACGGAAACCGGGCCGACCACCTTCCGGGCGGGCGGGAAAGCTCGGCGGGGAAAGCTCGGCCGAGGAAGCTCAACCGCACCTGCCGCTCCGGGTTGTCCTTGTTCGTGTCCGCCAGCCTCCGCAAGGATCCGGGAGCGGCTAGGCGCGGTCCCCACCGGCGGAGTCGGATGGTCCGGCGGACACGTCATGCCTGTTCTCGGCGGCAGGTTCCTCTTCGACGGCGGGCACACCGGAGGAGGGGAGCAGTTGCGGAATGCCGTCGACGATCGGATAGCGGCGGCGCAGGCGCGGATTGTAGAGAGCGTCCCCGGTCTCGTCGAGGACCAGCGGGCCCTTGTCGAGCGGGCAGGCGAGAATCTTCAGCAGCGGGTGGTCAGGCTTCATGAACGGGTTCCTTCGGAGGTGGGGGTATCCGCGTCGTGTCGCGGCAGGATGAGCAGGACCGTCAGCGCGAGCAAGGTGCCGCCGAGACGCAGTAACAGCCGCAACGAATCGTCGGGCAGCGGTTCGTCGAACGCGATCGTGCCGCTCACGATCGTGAACACACAGGTCACCGTCGAGCACACCGGGACGATCAGTGACGCCCGGCAGCGCTGCAGCGCGGTCTGCGACAGCACCAGTCCGCTGAACCCTGTCAGCAGGAGGAGGTACGGGTACGGGGTGGCGAGCAGGGCGGGCACGGAACCCGGGAGGTCCGAGGTGTCCAGATGCCCGGAGACGCCCTTGATGGCGAGCGAGCTGACGCCGTAGATCAGACCGACCGCGACCGCGTAGGCCAGCCCGGTCGTCGGCTGCCGATGGCGCCGGCGGGCGCGCCGCTCCGCGGCCGTGTAGAGCACCAGCCCAGCCACGAGGGACGGCACGCACAGTGCCAGCAGGATGCCTGTGGGCGCGCTGCGGCTGATCTCCTCGCTGGTCCCGTGCAGCGAGGCCACCACCATCACCAGCGCCAGACCGATGACAGCCACCGCACGCCGCTCACGGCCGGAGGGGCGCTCACCGAGCACCACCGACGAGAGCACCAGCAGGAGGACCAGACCGGACAGGAACAAGCCCTGGGCGGCGGCGATCGGCAGTGTGCGGTAGACGGCCAGCTGCGCGGCGAATCCCAGGGCCAGCGCCATGGCCCCGCAGATCCACAAGGGCCTGCGGGCCAGCAGGACGAGGGCCCGGCCCGGCTGTGCGGCACTCAGCGGCGGCATGCCGGCCAGCGCCCGCTTCTCCAGGACGAAGCCGGTGCTGTACAGGACGTTCGCCACCAGCGCGGCGACCACACCCCACACCACGGGCTACACCTTTCTCGCATGCACGAGGAGGATGGAGGCGAGGGACGGCAGCCCACAGGCCAGGCGGTCCAGCGGGCGGAGCGGGCGCGGCACTCCGTGGAACGGCGCACCGGCGACCGCCACCACCTCGAACCCGGACGCCGCCACGAACTCGCGCAGCGCACGCGCCGTGTACAGCCTCAGATGACCCACCACCTCCTTGCCCGGCCTGCCGTGGATGCGGCGCAGACTCACCTCGGAGAACACCGGCTGGACCCCGGCGAGCAGCAGGGCGCGGTTGTACCAGGCACCCAGGTTCGGCGTCGAGAGCATCAGATGCCCACCGCGTCGCAGCACCCTGCGCAGTTCGTCGAGGGCGCTGTCGGGGTCGACAAGGTGCTCGACGACCTCGCTGAACAGCACGGCGTCGGCACTGCCGGAGGCGAACGGCAGCCCACTGCCGGTCAGTTCGCCGCGGACGACCTGGCTCAGGCGCGGCGCCGCCCGGCGCAGCGCGTCCTGCGACCAGTCGATCCCCACGACGCGGTGCCCGTCCAGGACGCGGGCTGCGGTCGCGCCGGCCGAGCCGTCCCCGCAGCCCACGTCGAGCACGGTGGCGGCCGGGCGGCCGGGCCCCACGGGGCCGAGCACATCGGCCAGCATCCGGGCCTGGCGCAGGGTACGGGCTTCCCCGGAGGCGACGGGAACGGTGGGGTTCTCGTAGAAGTCCCGCAGCCCGGGGACCGGTCGGCCCGGCGAGGTCACCGCCGGCTCGGACGTTTTCCCGTGTGCTGCGGAGCCGTCGGCGGAGAGGGTCATGATGGCCTCTTCTGGCTGTCCTGGGTGGAGCGGGCCCCACGTGGTGTCGGATCCGGATGCGGTGTGTCGTGGTGGTACGGCCCGCCCGGGGTCCCTGCGTGATCCCGGTCCGTGGACGCCTCGGCGTCCGCGGCGGTGGCCTCCGCCTCCCGGATTCCGGCTCCCCGCCCCGCCTCCGGAGCATTCGCCCCGACCGGGGTGGGAGACGTCCTCGACAGCGACTCCTGGAACAGGTCCGCCAGGTCCGCACCGGCCGCGTCACCGAGCAGCGCCCGCGACCAGCGCAGCGTCACATGCAGTCGCCCGCCGGTGGAAGCCGCCGCCACGCTCAGCCCGCGCGGCATTCGCGCCGGCGCGGAGAACCACACGGCTGTCGCCCGGCCGGCGTCGCCGAAGTCCAGCGCGTACGGCACGCGTCCGAGATTGGTGACCAGCGCCGTCGACGTCCAGGACGCCGCCGCCCGCCGTGCGCCACGGGTGAGCACGCCCCGGATGCCGACCGGTAGCAGCGGTGCGGTGAGCAGACTCGCCCCGGCACCCAGGGGGGCACCATGGGCCGACTTCAGCGCGCGGGTGCGCCGAGCCGTGGTGCGCAGCAACCGGTCCACGGCTGCCGGGTCCGGCCTCTCGCCGAGCAGCAGGTCCGTGTCGCGCGGGTCCTCGGAGGTCATGGCCACCTCGACAAGCCGGGTTCCGTTGCCCATCGGCATCTCCGGGCCACGCGGCCGGTCGTCCACGGGCATCGTGATCCGTACCGGACCGGCCGGCCGGCCCTGCGAGACGTTCCAGCGGCCCACCATCAGTGAGGTGGCGACCAGCAATTGGTCGTTGACGGTCCAGGGCTGGAGTCCTCCGTTCCGCGCCGCACGCCGCGGAACGGGCAGGTCCGCCTGCAGCATGCCGTTGCCCACGGCGCGGGCGCGTACCTGCCCGGGGCGGGAGTCCGGCGCGACGCGTGCGGGGCGCGCACGTACGGTGCGGCCGGTCCCGCTCGGAGCCGGGCCCGAGCGCCCCGGCCGGACCCGCCCGGTGACCGGGAGGCCGGCCACGCCGCCGTATTGTTCGGCGGTCGTGGCGAGCACCCGCAGCCCGGACGGCGCGTCGAGGGCCGTGTGATGCATCGTCAGTAGCAGTACGGTCCCGGTCCCGGAAGCCACGCCCGTCGCCGACGGCTCCGGGACGGCCCTTCCCTTGCCCGCCTCGACGACTTCCAGGCGCATCGGCGGCGACAGGGTGAGCGGCGGGCATTCGCTCAGGGCGCGGGCCCGGGCCCGGGCCAACGCGTCGGGGCCCCGCCCCGCGAGCTTCACCGGATCGCTGTCCGGTCGGCCGGTCAGCTCCCACGCGAAGGACCGCCGGTGCAGACGGCCGGGCACTTCCCGCATCAGCACCCTGGGGTGCGCCAGCAGCGCCCGCCGGAAGGCGGCCCGCAGCCGCACCGGGTCTAGCCGTCCGGGCAGATGGACCTCGATGTGTACGCTCTCGGGCTCGTCGTCACTGAGGCAGTGCCGCGACACCTCGTCGACGGCCGGAAAGGGGATCCGGACCCCGCCGGGAGGGGTCGCGGTCCCCCTCCCGCCGGCGGTCCACGGCGCGATCACGAGAGGCCACCGCCTTCCGGCCGCCGAAGGGGCGGATCGGGCCGGTGCCCGTCGCCGGTGCTTCGCGGCCTGGCCGTGACCACCGGTCCGGCTTCCGGCGCTTCGGAAACGTCGTGGTCCTCATGCCCGTCGTCATGTTCGCGCCCGGCGTCCGCGGGCACCGGCCTCACCGCCGTCACCAGCGCGGCGGACAGGGCCACCAGTGCGAGCACCTGCGCGAAGCCGCTGAACGCGCCCTCCCCTGCGGCGACCGGCTCCCCGGCGCCGAGGGCCGCGACGAGGCCGGCTCCGGCCATCGCCGTCGCCGCGACCGGCACCAGAACGGCCGGCCGAAGCCGCGCCGCCACAGCGAGTACGGGCACGACCAGGGCCAGCGGCCCTGCCGCCACCGCGACGACGGCGGTCAGCGCCACCGTCCCGAGCAGCATCCCCGGAGCCGCTGGCTCGGGCAGCTCCTCGCCGGTTCCACCGGCGTCGCGCCGGCGGCCCACGAAGGCCAGGGCGGCCAGCCCGACGAGCGCGATCGCACCGCCGGTCAGGGCTGCCCGGTACGCCGTGGAGGGTTCGAACTCCATGGTCACCGTGCCGGACGCCCCGGCCGGGATCACCCAGGCCTGCTGCCAGCCGTCGAGACGCACCGACTGCAGCTCCGTGCCGTCCAGGGTGGCCTTCCAGCCGTCGTTGGCGTTCTCGTAGGTCCGCAGGTACGTGGCCTCGCCGGCGCCGGCCGACACCGAGACGGTCCGGCTGTCGTCGGTCCACCTGGTGACAGTGGCCTCGCGACCCGCCGCTCCCGCCGTCTCCTGCGGGGTGCCCCGGGTCAGCGTGACGTCGGTGATCGCCAGCGGCCCCGCGTCACCCGCCTCCACCTCGTGGTCGCCGCGCGGAAGTTCCAGGGTGCCGCCCTTCTCCTCCCCCGCGCAGAGGGCGACGGTGACGGGACGCCGCTCGGTGAGGTCCCGGACGAGTCCGGAGGCCTTCGTCTTGTGCAGGACACCGCCCACAGCGAGGTCCGGGCCCTCACCGCACGGCAGCGAGAAGCGCGCGGACGGCTTGGGCCGCGGCACCCGCAGATCGGCGAGTGCGGGAACATGCACCTCGCTCAGCCCGACCGGCAGCTGCAACTGCGCGTTCGCCACCGGATTGTGGACGGTGAGCGGGGCGGCCCTGCTGATGGTGATGTCCAGCCGGTTCGTCTTGACCGCCGGGAAGCGGACCCGTCCGTTCTCGTCCACGTCAGCCACGGCGGCGCCGTGCGGGGAGCTGATCGTCACCTGCTCGGGCCGGGTGGACACCCCGCCCGCGGGCACGAGGACGATCTCGTCGATCTTCTTCTTCCCGGGCCAGCTCAGGTGGACGACCGGCCGGTCGCCCGCTGTCCAGGCGGTCGTCAGATCACCGTCGACCAGGTTGCGGGCGCTGAGAGACGTGCCGTTGCGGCTGGTGGAATCCACGGAGGCCGTCACCCGGTTCTTCGATCCGGGAGCCGAACGGTCCAGGAGTCCGTCCAACGGGCCGCCGGCTACGGCGACGGCCCGCGCCGACACCTTGTACTCGCCCGGTTCCTGGGTGCTGAACCGCCGGTGCAGTCCCACCTCGGCCGATACCGGCGACAAGCCGCCCGCGTCGGTGCCCCGGTGCAGGGAGTACACGCTCGCCGCCGCGTCGGTGCGCTCCGCGTCGGCAGGCAGCACCAGCATGCGTGTCACCTGCACGTCCGGGATCGACACCTCGGAGAATCCGGCTCCGGACAGGCCCGGCCGCGCCTGTTGCGCGGCAACGACGGTGATCTTCATCCAGGACGCCTCGCCGGACGGGGCCTTGACGGTCTGCGGCAGGCCGTTCGTCTGCAACGGGCTTTCGGCCGAACCGCGGTCGGTCTCGATCCGCACGTGCGTGGGCGCCGCGCGCATGGCGTCGCCCGGCAGGGGCGTCAGCTGGATGGAGGCCGGGATGTCGGTCGGCCGGGAGAAGTCCACTTTGAGCCACTGGCCGGCCGGCCTGCCCGGGCTGCCCTCGGCCCACGCGGTGTCCGGGTTGCCGTCGAAGGCGTTCACAGGGTCGTACTGCGGCAGGTGGAACAGCCAGTTGCCACTGCTGGATGCCGTGACGGACTCGGCGCCGCGCAGCACCGCCGTCGTCTGATGACCGGTGCCCTCCCGCGGCAGGATCTGCTTGGGCTTCTCCCCCGGGTTCTGCAGACTGCCGGAGTGATTGCGCTCGTCCGCCGTGTAGGTGTACGAGGTGTTGTTGTTGACCAGGCCGAACCGGGTGTCGGCTCGGCGCAGTCCGTCCGCGACCGCCTTCACCGGTGCGACGACTCCCCGGGGAAGCCTGTCCCCGGCCAGTACGGCCGGCCGCCCGGCCATCGAGGGGTCGGCGGACAGCCGGAGCAGCGCCTCGGGTCCGCCGCTGACGACGGCCGTGTCGGCCACGGCCGAGACACCGACCCTGCCGGGCCGCGCATCGCGGTCCTGCGGCTGGTAGATCTCCACGGCCCGGAGCCGCGGGTAGAGCCCCTGCACCTGGAGCGGGGTGTCGGCGGCGATGCGTCCGCCGGTCACCAGCGGGCCGAACCCGGTGACCTTGCGGTAGCCGGACGACTCCAGGGTCCGCTTCACCGTCTGCGGCGGGACGTAGCCGATCTGGTCGGGGTCGAGGTCGTTGCGGACGACCACCTCGTGCATGCCGGCCCGCGCCAGGTACGCCCGAAGGCCCGGAACCTCGCTGCCGGACAGCAGCGCCTGCTCGACGGCGTCGGTCATACGGCGTGCTCCGGGAGTACCGAAGGGGACGAAGTCCCGCTGCCCCCAGGGGGTCTCGGCCAGTACGTCGAACGGCTGGTCGATGGGGGAACCCCAGGTGTAGATGCCGTGCGCCGTCGCCGGAACGACCAGTGCCCGGCTGTCGGGGGCGTTGTCCTCGAGCCAGTCGGCGGCCCGCTCCCAGTGGGTCGGCAGCTTGGTGAACGCCCCTGGCTGCAGGATCGAGCCGTTGACGTACGGGAGCGCCAGACCGGGCAGTACCAGCAACGCCGCGGCCGCGGGCACCCGGCGCCGACCGCGGAGTGCGCGGGAACCTCTGCCCACGGAGAGCACGGCCGTCAGATGGGCCAGTCCGAGGGCGAGCGCGAGGGCCAGTCCCGGCTGGAACTTGTAGATGTTGCGGAACGGCTTGAGCGGCCCGTTCAGCCAGTCCTGGACGACACCGTGGAACGGGCCGCCGAACGCTCCGCCGTATCCCGCGAGCGTGATCAGAACGGCGGCCAGGACGGTCAGCAGCAGCCAGCGGCGCTCCGGCAGGTCCCGCCGGGCCAGGCCCGCCAGCCCCAGCGCGGCGGCGAACGCCGAACCGAGGACGGTGACGACGGAGGTCGCGACGGCCCAGCCGGCCGGCAGCCATGCCTCGCCGAAGTTCAGATAGGCAACCCAGTTGCCGGCACCGCGCAGCAGTTCGGTCGCGGACATGGTGGCGGTGGTCGTGTCGGCCTGCTCGACGTACGGCATGAAGTCCTCGCCGTAGATGCCGAGCAGGAACAGCGGCGCCACCCACCAGACGGTGGCCAGCACAACGCCCGGTATCCACCAGCCCAGCAGCGCGCGCCGGCGCCGGCCGGGCGGGCGGCTGAGCAGGTACAGCCCCACGGGCAGCAGCGCGGCCGACGTGGAGGCGGCGTTCACGCCGCCCATGAAGGGGATCAGCAGGGCCGAACGCGCGGCGGCCATCCGGTGGCTCAGCGTCGCGGAGGTCAGCGGCAGCAGCACCCAGGGCAGGAGGGCGCCGGGCAGCGCGGCGGCGGAAGTCGATCCGATGACGATCGTGAAGGTGGGCCACAGCGCGTAGACCACGGCGCCGACGACCCGGGTCGCGGGCGCACCCACGCGCAGCCGCTCGGCGAGCCTGAGCGCACCCCAGAAGGCGACGGTCACGATGATCGACAGCCAGAGCCGCTCGGCCAGCCACACCGGAACCCGCAGCAGGTCCATGAACGCGTAGTAAGGGAGTGCGGGAAAGGCGTAGCCGATGTACTGGTTCGCTATGCCGCCGAGGCCCACGTTGCCGTTCCACAGCGAACCGAGGTCGCCGACGAAGCGCCAGGGGTCGAGGGCGACGCCGAGTTTGGTCTCGAACGTCATCCTCCCCGGCGACACCGCGAGGAACGACGCCAGCACGACGGCCCAGAAGCCGAACAGCAGGCGTCGTCCGCGCGGCTCGCCGAACGCCTCCGACGGCGTCGGGCCGGGCTGCGGCACCCGGGCGGGCGCCTGGACCGTAGTGGTCATGACCGTTCCTCACTTCGCATGCTCATGGGCTTCGCCTGAGAATCAGCAGCAGATTCCAGGTGGCGATCTCGCGGAGTCCCGGCACCCGGGTGATCGTGCTCGCGAGGAATGGCCAGTAACGGGAACGCGCCGTGACGACCTGCACATCGTCGCGACTGCGGACGTACCGGAGGGTGGGACCGATATGGACGGGGAAGAGGTTCTCGCCGAGCGTGTGCTTGGCCTCGCGGCCGGTACGTCGTGCGTAGCGTTCGCGGGCCCGGTCGGCCCCGAGGTAGTGCCACGGCGCGGTCTCGTGACCTCCCCAGGGGGAGAGCCAGTTGGTGAACGACAGGTAGATCAGTCCGCCGGGGCGGGTGACCCGCACCATCTCGCTGATGAACGTCTGCGGGTCCGACACGTGCTCCAGCACATTGGACGAGAAACACACGTCCGCCGCCCCGTCGGCGAGCGGCAGCAGATATCCGTCGGCGAGCACCGCGTCCTCGGTGACCGGGCCGCGGGCGCTCAGCTCCCGCAGTTCGGGCTCGAAGAGGTAGCTCTGCGCGCCACGGCGGCGGAACTCCTCGGTGAAGCGGCCGCTGCCGCCGCCGACGTCGACGACGATCTTGCCGGTCAGGTCGATATGACGTGCCACTTGTGCGACCGAGTCGCGGGCCAGCAGGGTGTAGCACCGCTCGGGATCGCTCTGTTCGCGCATGAACGCCCGGAAGAGGGCGGCCGATCGCTTCAGCGACGGATCCTTGAATCCGCGTTCGGTGATCTCAGGCACGGTCGCTCCTGGCGCCTCTCGGGGCGGCGGCGAGCGCCGCGGCCTCGGCGGCGACCGCCTGGAACTGGCGGACCGTCGCGCTCCAGCGGAAGCGCGTGGCGCGATGCGCGGCGGCACGTCCCATGGCCGCACGCCGGTCGGTGCTGAGGGAAAGGGCGCACCACGCCGCGGCGAACGAACTCTCGCCCCGGGCGAGCACCCCGGTCTCCCCGTCCTCGACGGAGTCGCACAGGCCGGGTATGTCGAAACCGATCGCGGGGGTGGCCCGGGCGGCCGCCTCGGTGACAACCAGACCCCAGCCCTCGACGAGGGAGGGGTGCAGCAGCAGCCACGCCTCGCACATCAGCCGGTGCTTCTCGGCCTCCGACACCCGGCCTGCGAAGGTCACGGCGGGGCCTGCCACGGCTTCCAGCCGCTCCCGTTCGGGGCCGTCACCCACGATGACGAGCCGGCCGCCAGTGACAGGGCGGACCCGCTCCCACAGCCTGAGGAGCAGGTCGATGCGCTTGTACTCCACCAGGCGGCCGACGGCCAGGAACAGCGGTTCCTTCGCCTCGGGAATCAGCGCGCCGGGGTCTTCGACTCCGTTGTTGACGATTCGGATGCGGTCCGCGGCCACGCCGATGCCGCGCAGCTCGGAGGCGGTCGACTCGGAGACGGCCACCATCAGGTTGTCGCGGTGGGTGCCTGCCAGTGCCCAGTGCTCCAGCCTGCGTCCGAGCCGTGCTGCCGGGCCCGGGTAACGCATCTGCCAAAGATCAGTATGCACATGGTTGACCAGGCACAACGTTGGTCCGCGATGCCACAGCGGCGCCAGGTACGGCATGCCGTTGCACACTTCGACCAGCAGGTCGCAGTCGCCGACCTCGCGGGCGAAGATCGCCCTGGCGCGCAGGAAGTGACCCGCGTCACTTCCTGCGGAGACCACCCGGTAGTCGCGTTCGGCGGCCGGGCCGCCGCACACGAGCGTGACCTCATGGCCGGCGGCGGTCAGGCCCTCGGCTATTCGATCGATGAGCAGTTCCGAGCCGCCGGCGGCCTGGTTGGCCAGGTCGCGGCGGGCGAGGAAGGTGATCCGACGCGGTAGTGGTGTCCCGGGGGATGCGAGGTGCGGATCGGTGGCGAGCGAGTCGGCGACATGGCTGCCGGTGCGGGCTTGAGCGGGGACGGAAAGGGAGTCCTTCTGACCGAGGGGCAGAGCGGACGCGCGCTGGGGCATAGGGGGTGCTCCAACTCGGCGGCTGCGGGAGGCAGGCGGGTGAGGGATTGCCGGGCTTCCGGGGATGAAGCGCTGGGCTGGCTGGTTCGGTGTGCGGGTACTGCGGGCACTGCGGGCACTGCGGGCACTGCGGGCACTGCGGCGCCGGACGGTGGATGTGCGGTCGTCTCAGCACCTGGCCGACGGCGGACTCCTGAGGGCAGGAGCCCGCTCACACCGACACCTTGCTCTTACTGGGGGGTAACCTCAGTCTTCTTTCAGGCGAGTCGTTCCGGCTACTCAACCGGGTGACAAGTTCGGGGCACCGGTCAGCCGCCGCTTTATCACTCCCCTGAGTGTTCCGGCCGTCGGCTGCCGCGCATCAGCAGCACGACGCCGACGGCGGCGAGCAGGCCGCCCACGACCCCGCCCCCCAGGGGCGCGGTCTCGCCGAGCAGCTTCAGCCGGCCAGCGTCTTCGGAAGCCAGCTTCACCTGCTCGCGCCGGGTCGCGTCGGTGAACTCCAGCCGCTTGCTGGACAGCAGGGTGACCGCGTCCTTCTGCGATCCCGGGGCCCGCAGCGTTTTCTTCGGCGCGATCAGCGCGTTCATGATCCGACCCGTTCGCCGGTCCACGGTCAGCTCGATCCTCGCGTTGGAGTACCACTCCTCGGCCAGCACCTGACCCGGCTTGGCACTGCCCACCAGCACGCCGGGCACCAGACGGGTACCGGTCGCGGTGGCCTTGACAGTGCCGACGAAGCGGTAGCCCTCGCGCCCGTTGGTCTCGGTGACCTCCTCGAACTTCAGCGGCACGGCGGCACCCAGGGTGCTGTCCCACCAGGTATAGGTGCGCTTCTCGACATCGAACGGGAACTTCAGGTAGGCCTCGCCCTCGAATCCGGGCTTCTCCTCGCAGCAGTGCACCGGGAGGTTCGTCCGGCGGTCGGTCACCCAGCGTTCCGTGGTCCACTGCAGGGATTTCCGCGGGTCGGCCAGCGGCAGCGTCTTCGGCGTATCGATCTGGGTCGACACGTCCCAGATCGCGTTTCCGCTGCGCTCACTGCCGGCGACGTCCCCCAGCACCCGGCGGGTGATCGTTATCGTCTGGTCGTCCACCCTGGAAACGGACCCGGTGTCGAAGTAGCTGCCCTGCCCCTCGAAGACCGTCGTGGAGTTCACATCGGTCGGTGTGCGCTTGGCACGCGGCTCCACGTACCAGGCGAGCAGCTGGGTGAGCACCAGCAGAAAGACACCGACACCCAGCAGCAACAGGGAAAAAGGTGATGTTGAACGACGCATGCGGGTACTCCGATACGGACGCGAGATGCGGGAGTTCAGGGCTGTGCGGGAAGGGCCGCGCGCACGGATCACAGCCTGTCCGGGGCGATGAGCTGCTTACCCGGGAGTAACACTGCTGTGAACGGCGAAATTAGGTGGCGCTTGACCACCTGTCAATGCGCCTCGCATACTGACCGCGCCGGACCGGGCCGGCGCGCTGGGTGACAGACCTCATCGACTGAGAGGCAGATCATCCTCATGTCCAGACTGCTCGCCGCCTTCCTGACCTGCGCCGTCGCCGCCGTTCTGGCCACAGGCGCCGCCTTCGGAATCGTCGCCGCACTCGACGCCGTACCCGAGCAGCAGAACGTGCCGCTCGTCACATTCCCCGATCCGCCCGCCCACGGGCCTTCCAGCACGCCGGGCCCCGGCGCGGGTTAGTTTGGGCCCATGCAGGCCGGCTGACCGAACTCATGCAGACCGGACACCCTGGAGCGCTGGTTTGGAAGCCTCGTCAGCGTGGCGCAACGTGCCACGAGAACGGATTCAGCAGTTCGCCGACCGAGCCCTGGAGCAGGTCCCCGAGCTGGCACAGGACATCCTCGCCGAGATCCGACGGGAGTACCCGGGTCTGGTGTTCATCGTCGACGAGTCCGGGGAGCCGAAGGCCCTGGTGGCGATACGGCACGCGCTGGAGCTCTTCGTGGAGCAGATGGCCACGGGGTCGGACCGGCCGCGCGCTCTTCCCGAGATGTTCCGGGACTTCGGACGCGGCGAGGTCGCGCACGGCCGGAGTCTGGACTCCCTGCAGGGGATCTACCGGCTGGGCGTGCGCCTTTCCTGGCGGCGCATGGCGGAAGTCGGCCACCAGGTCGACATTCCGTCCTCGGCCATGTACGAGCTCGCCGAGTCCGCGTTCGAGTACCTCGACGTGATCGTGGCCCAGTCGGTACGCGGCTACGCCGAGGCCGTCGCCCGCCAGGCCGGTGAGCGGCTGCGCCTCCAACGTCTTCTCATCGATCTCCTGCTCGCCGAGCACCGCTCGGATCCGTCCCCCTTCCTCGCCGACCGCGCGGCCGACGTGGGCTGGCAACTGCCCGAGAAGGTGGCGGTGGCGGTGCTGCTCCGCCCTGCCGTGGAGGCTGTCGCCCCTGCCGTGGGCGACGAGGTCCTGTTGGACATGGAGGGCGAGCGGCCGCGTCTGGTCGTGGCGGACCCGGATGCCCCCGGACGCGCGGAGTTGCTGCACCGGGCGGTCGCCGGCTGGTCCGGTGCGATCGGCCCGTCGGTTCCCGTGGCGAAGGCCGCCACGTCGCTGCGCTGGGCCGAGGCCGCCGTCGGGATGATCGAGCAGGGCCTGCTGCCGCGAGGGCGGCTCCTGCACTGCGGCGAGCATGTCGAAGCCCTGGTCCTGCTGCCCGCGAGCGAGTTGATCGACGATCTGGCGCGACGGCGGCTGGCGCAGCTGGACGAGTCGGGCGGCCCGGCGCACGCCCACCGTCTCGCCGAGACACTGCTGGCCTGGCTGGAAACGCGGGGCGGTGCCCCGGAGGTGGCCGCCCGGCTCGGAGTCCACCCGCAGACCGTGCGCTACCGGCTGAGACAGCTCCGTGAGCTGTGGGGCGACGACCTCGACGACCCGGACCGCCGCTTCGAGCTGGAGCTGGTGCTCCGTACCCGGCGGCTGCGCGGAGATCTCGTCCCGCCACCTGAATGACGGTGGGGCGACGCGTACGGGGCTGCCCGCCGCGCTCGCCGCCCATGACGCGGTACGGCGCGGCGAGCCCGGCACCGGCCCCTCACGCCAGGGCTGGACGACCGGCCGTACGTTCCCCGGGCCCTCCGTCTCTCCTCGTGGAACACCGTGTGCGGGCGAGTCAGCAGGCCGGCTCACTCCTCGGGGAGCCGGGCCAGAGGTAGCGGGGCACCGGTCGTCGGCGGTCGGGCCGGGAGGCGGAACCGGACAGATGCCGAAAAGGAGGGGCCGCGGTCCGATACAGCCCAGCCGCGCCTCCGGTGCTTCGCGGGATTCCCCGGGCCATGCCGGACAGCCCGGGCGCCGACGACCCGTCATGTGCGCGGCGAGAACCGGCGCCAGGCGTCGCGCCGTTCGGTACGGCCGGAAATCCCGCCTGCGGTCTCGCCGTACCCCCGCTATCCGAGGAACGTCAACCGCACCTGCCGCTCCGGGTTGTCCTTGTTCGTGTCGACCAGGCAGACGGACTGCCAGGTGCCCAGCTCCAGCCGGCCGCCGACCACCGGCAACGTCGCGTGCGGAGGTACGAGGGCGGGCAGTACGTGGTCGCGGCCGTGGCCCGGGCTGCCGTGGCGGTGCTGCCAGCGGTCGTCGGCGGGGAGCAGGGTGTGCAGCGCGGCGAGGAGGTCGGTGTCACTGCCGGCGCCCGTTTCGAGGATCGCGATGCCGGCCGTCGCGTGCGGGACGAAGATGTTGAGCAGGCCGTCCCTGCCCCGCGCCGCCTGCTGGAGGAACTGTTCGCACTCCTGCGTCAGATCGGCCACGGTCTCGTCCGAGCCGGTGGCGATGTTCAGGATGCGGGTGGTGAAGACGTCGGACATGCCTCCATCATGCACGGGACTACGCGCCCGGCAGGGTGTCCAGGTCCGGCTGGACCTCCACTGTGCACTCGGCGTCCTCCGGGCCCACGCCCTCCGCGTCGCGCCATACGCAGATCCGTACGTGGCGGACCCCCGAGCCCTCGTGGTCCCACTCCGTCGCAAGGTCACGCACCACCACCGCGGCGACGAATTCGGCGTCCTCGGGCTGGGTGGCGGTGGTGACGGTTCCCCGGTAGCGCTCACCCAGCGGGTGCCAGCCGGCGCTTCCCGCGGGCGCGTCCACCCGGTACACGTATGTGGCGGTGGTCATTCCGGCACCGTACCCGCATCGGCGGGAATTACGTGAGGTCGGGAAGATCCGCACCACCGCCCCCGTTAGTAGAAACATGAACAACATTGGGGTGCGGAACGGGGAAGCGGTCATGCACGTCGACGTGGTCGTGATCGGTGCCGGGCAGGCCGGCCTGTCCAGCGCCTACCACCTGCGGCGCGCGGGCCTCGAACCCGGCCGCGGCTTCGTCGTGCTCGACCACTCCCCGCACCCGGGCGGCGCCTGGCAGTTCCGGTGGCCCACCCTGACGTACGGCAAGGTCCACGGCATGCACGCGCTGCCGGGCATGGAGCTGACGGGCGCCGACGGCAATCGGCCCTCCTCCGAGGTCGTCGGGGAGTACTTCGCGCGGTACGAGCGGACCTTCGGGCTGCGCGTACGCCGTCCGGTGGACGTGTCGGCGGTGCGCGAGGACGAGGACGGGCGGCTGCGCGTCGAGACGTCGGAGGGCGTGTGGTCCGCGCGCGCCCTCATCAACGCGACGGGCACGTGGGACCGGCCCTTCTGGCCCCGCTACCCCGGCCAGGAGACCTTCCGCGGGCGGCAGCTGCACACGGCGGACTACCCGGGGCCGCAGGAGTTCGCCGGCCGGCGGGTGGTGGTCGTGGGCGGCGGGACGTCCGGCGTGCAGCACCTGATGGAGATCGCGGAGGTCGCCGCGGAGACCACCTGGGTGACGCGGCGGCCGCCGGTCTTCCGCGAGGGCCCCTTCGACGAGGAGCAGGGACGGGCCGCCGTCGCGCTCGTCGACGAGCGGGTACGGCGCGGGCTGCCGCCGCGGAGCGTCGTGTCGGTGACCGGTCTGGCGGTGACCGGAGCGGTCGCGCGGGCCCGCGCGGAGGGTGTGCTGGACCGGCTGCCGATGTTCGACAGGATTACGCCGAACGGGGTGTCCTGGGCCGACGGGCGGACGGTCGGCGCCGACGTTGTCCTGTGGGCGACCGGGTTCCGTGCCGCGATCGACCATCTGGCGCCGCTCAAGCTGCGTGAGCCGGGTGGCGGCATCCGCGTGGAGGGCACGCGGGCGACGCGTGACGAGCGGATCCACCTGGTGGGCTACGGGCCCTCGGCCAGCACCATCGGGGCCAACCGGGCGGGCCGGGCCGCCGTGCGCGGGATCATGCGGCTGCTGGAACGGCGGGTGGATCCGGTGGGGACCGAGCCGGCCCCCGCAGGCCGGTGAGGCGTCGGCCGGCGGGCGGGACACCGGCCGCCGGACGAGACGCCGGCCGCCGGGCCCGGCCGCCGGACCTAGCCGCCGGATCCGCCCGCGCTCCTGCGGTTCGCGTTGAACTCCTCGACGTTCTTCCGCTGCTCCGCGTAGTCGCCGGTGAAACGCGTGTCCCCCGGCGCGACCGTGACGAAGTAGAGCCAGTCCCCCGGCGGCGGCTCGAGCGCCGCCTCCATCGCCTGCCGGCCCGGGTTGCCGATCGGCGTGGGCGGCAGGCCGGTGTGCTCGTACGTGTTGTACGGGGTGTCGATCTTCGTGTCCGCGTGCGTGGTGTCGAGGGTCGAGCGGTTCAGCGCGTAGTTGAGCGTCGAGTCCATCTGGAGCGGCATGCCCCGCGCCAGCCGGTTGTCGATGACGCGCGCGACCTTCCCCATGTCCTCCACCGTGTCGGCCTCGGCCTGCACGATGCTGGCGATGGCGACGTTCCGGTACGTCGCGGGCGCCGACCCGAAGTTCTTGTTCGCCGTGCTCACCATGTACGAGAGCAGACTCGCCGGCGTCGTCCCCTCGTCGATCGGGTACGTGGCCGGGAAGAGGTAGCCCTCCGGGTTCCCCCCGGCCTCGGGCGGCAGCTTCAGGTCCGCCGTGCCCGCCGCCTTCGCGGTGGTCCCCGGGGCGACACCGAGGGCCTTGTCGACCACCGCGTACACCTGGAAGGACCGCCGCCCCTCCGGGATCAGGAGGGTACGCGGCTCGCGCTCCTCCTCCCCGAACAGCATCAGCGGCACCAGGACCACGGCCGCCACCACCGCCGCGGCCATACCCACGATGAGGAGCAGTCGCCCGCGGTGCGTCAGAGGGGGGCTGCTCGCGGGCCGTTTCCGTGCGGACTCGTTCTCCATGCGGGCACGCTAACCCGCCCGGCGCGGCGTTCCGGGGAGCCCGGGGGCGGCGAACAGCCCGCCGGGGGCGACACGAACACACGAACAGGGGATCGGGTGTTCGCCCGAACGCGTCGTCGTACCGCATTCCATCGCCCAACTCCCCTGCGACGCATGATGCTTACGGTGCGCAGGCGACGGGCTGCAGACCTCGACCGCGCATGTCCCGCTGATACAGAGAACAGAGCACCAAGGAGAACCCGAGATCATGAACCTCATCACCGACCTTCTCGCCGGCGTCTTCCACTTCCTGGGCTGGCTGGTCTGACCGAGGTCTCGCCCGGCGCCGCTTCTCCCCCGTCCCAGGGGAGGGGCGGCGCTGCCGCGTTCCCGCCCTCCCGCCTCCCGCACCGCCGCGGGCTTTCAGGTCAGGTGGCGGGCGACAGCTGGGCGTCCCTGCGCACCAGGGCCGCGTACCGGCCGTTCCGCGCGAGCAGTTCCTCGTGGGTGCCGCGCTCGACGGTTCTTCCGCCGTCGAGAACGACGATCTGGTCGGCGTCCCTCACCGTGGAGAGCCGGTGCGCGATGGTGATGGTCGTACGGCCCGCCGAGAGCGCGTCGATGGCCTGCTGCACGGCGTGTTCGGTGCGGGTGTCGAGCGCGCTCGTCGCCTCGTCGAGGATGAGCACGGGCGGGTCGCGCAGGATGGTCCGGGCGATCGCCAGACGCTGCTTCTCGCCGCCGGAGAAGCGGTACCCCCGCTCGCCGACCAGGGTGTCGTACCCGTCGGGCAGTGAGGCGATGTGGTCGTGGATCTGCGCCGCCTCGGCGGCCGCGCGCAGCTCCTCGTCGGTCGCGTCGGGCTTCGCGAAGCGCAGGTTCTCGGCGACGGAGGCGTGGAAGAGATAGGTCTCCTGGGAGACCACGCCGACGGCGCGGGCCAGCGTGTCGAAGTCCAGGTCGCGCACGTCGACGCCGTCGAGGGTGACGCCGCCGTCCGTCACGTCGTACAGCCGGGGCACCAGATAGCTGAGGGTGCTCTTGCCCGATCCCGTGGGCCCGACGACGGCGAGACTGCCGCCGGCCGGGACCGTGACGTCGATGCCGGTGAGCGTGGGGCCGTTCTTCTCGTCGTAGGCGAAGGTGACGTCCTCGAAGCGCACTTCGCCGCGGATCTCCTCCAGGTGGACCGGCTTCTCGGGTTCCGTGATGTCCACCGGCAGGTCGAGGTACTCGAAGATCCGCTGGAAGAGCGCGAGCGAGGTCTGCATCTGCACACCGGTCGACAGGAGGCTCACGGCCGGCCGGAAGAGGCCCTGCTGGAGCGAGACGAAGGCGACGAGCGTGCCGAGGGAGACGTCCGCCCCGCCGGCCTGCATGGCCAGGCCCGCGACCCAGTAGATGACGGCGGGCATGGCGGCCATGACGATGCCGATGGTGGACATCCGCCAGCGTCCCGCCATGTTGGAGCGCACTTCGAGGTCGACGAGCCGCTCGGACTCGTCGGCGAAGGCCCGGGTGAGCGAGTCGGCGCGGCCCATGGTGCGGCCGAGCAGGATGCCGCTGACCGACAGCGACTCGGTGACGGTGGCGGCCATGGAGGCCATCTGTTTCTGCCGCTGGGTGGTGATCTTCTTGCGCTCGCGGCCGACCCGGCGGCTGATCCACACGAAGACCGGCAGCAGGAGCAGCGAGACGACGGTCAGCCGCCAGTCGAGCGCCAGCATGGCGACGACCGTGGCCACGACCGAGGTGAGGTTGGAGACCAGCGAGGTGGCGGTGGAGGTCACCGTCGCCTGCATGCCGCCGATGTCGTTGGCGATACGGGACTGCACCTCGCCGGTGCGGGTCCGGGTGAAGAAGGCGAGCGGCATGCGCTGCAACTGGGCGTAGACGGCGGTGCGCAGGTCGTGCATGACGCGCTGGCCGACCGTCGTGGAGATCAGGGTCTGGAGCACGCCGAAGACGCTCGTCACCACGGCGGTCAGGATCATGCCGGCGGCGAGCAGGCTCAGCAGCCCGGTGCGCCCCTGCGGGATGGCGGTGTCGAGGATCTCCTTGAGCAGGAACGGGGAGGCGACGGAGACGAGGGAGGAGGCCGCCACGAGCAGGCCGACGAAGGCCAGCCGGCCCCGGTACGGGCGGAACAGCCGGAGGATGCGGCGTACCTGCGCGGGCTCCTCCGGCTCCGCGGGATCGCGGGCGGGGGGTGTCCACGTGGGTTGTTCGGGATGCATGGGCTCCTTCGCGCGGAGTGGGAGAACGGAGATTATGAGAGCCTAGCTCATTGTTACCCCTACTCACAATGCACAAGGTCCTGTTATCGTTCCCGGTATGAGCCCCTCCGACGCCGACTCCGGCACCACCCCCGACGCCGCCCCGGACTCGGCCTCGGACGCCGACGGCCTGCTGGCCGAGCAACTGCTCCGGCTGACGCGCCGGCTGCACCGGATCCAGCGGCAGCAGATGGAGCCGATCGGCATCACCCCCGCCCAGTCACGCCTGCTCCGCACGGTTTCGCACTACGAGCTCCACCACGAGCCGCCGCCGCGGATGGCCGACCTGGCCAAGCGCCTGGACGTGGTCCCCCGCGCGGTGACCACCCTCGTCGACGGCCTGGAGGCGAGCGGCCGGGTGCGCCGTGTGCCCGATCCCACCAACCGCCGGGTGATAAGGATCGAGCTCACCGACACCGGCCGCGCCACCCTCAGATCGCTGCGCAGCGCGCGCCGCGACGCCGCGGAGGACATCCTGGCCCCCCTGACCACCGAACAGCGCGAGGTGCTGGGCGGCCTGCTGTCCGCACTGGTCGACGGAATGCCGGAGCGTCCCTGCTGACTCGCCCTCACCGGGCGCCGGACGAACCGGGCGCCGGACGAGCGGGGCCCGGCCGCACGGGGCCGGGCCCTCGTTTTCAACCCGCCGGGGACCAGCGCAGCCGGTCCTCCGTCACCGTCCCCTGGGCCGTCTTCAGGCTCCGGTCGTAGCAGCCCCCCGTCCCGTACAGCCGGTAGCGCTCGCTCGACGTGCCGACCGCGTGCCGGTCCTCACGGGGAACGTTCGTGGTGTACGTCGCGTCGCCCTCGTACGCGCCGTCCAGCCGCGACCAGGAGACCCGTTCGCCGCTCCGCTCGGTGGAAGTGGCGGCACGGTCGCCGAGCGCGAGGACGGTGCGCAGCCGGTCACCGGCGCCGAGCGTCGTCGTACCGTCCATCGTGTACGTGCGGTGGGCGCGCACGGTGGTGGCCGGGCCGCGGCCGTCGGTGGTGACGGTCTCGTCGTCCGTCCACTCGCCCTTGAGCGCGTCCAGGTCCTCGCCGTCGGTCCAGCGGTGGACGGAGGTGTGGGCGAGGGTCCGGCCGACGGTGGTGACGACGCGGCCGTGCAAGGTGTTCACCTTCGGCGCTCATAAATCGATTGCCTTCTCCAGGAGAAAAAAGCGAACCTTGCACGGTTTCAGCCAGCCGCACCGAGCCGTGGGACGTCATGCAGATTCGCGATCTTCCGTATCCCGATCCGGGCGTCCCCGACGTCCGGTCCGGTCCCCGATTTCTCTACTGGCTCGGGCGGAACCAGCTCGGCGGCCAGCTGAAGTCCCTCTCCTGGGGCCTGCTGCACCAGTGCGGCGTCGCCGGCCTGCCGCTGGGCGTGGGTCTCGCCGTACAGGCCGTGGTCGACGGATCCGGTGGCGGGCTGGCGCTCGCCGCCGGGCTGATCGCGCTGCTCGGCGTGGCGGTGGCCCTGGGCGACACCATGCTGCACAGGACCGCCGTCACCAACTGGATCACCGCCGCCGCGCGGGTGCAGCAACTGCTGGCCCGCAAGACCGCGGAACTGGGCTCGGCGCTGACCCGCCGGGTCGCGGCGGGCGAGGTCGTCGCGGTCTCCACGGGTGACGTCGAGAAGATCGGCTGGTTCGTCGAGGCGCTCTCGCGCTTCGCGGCCGCCGCCCTCACGCTCGTCGTCGTCTGTGCGGGCCTGTTCGTCTACCAGCCCGCGCTCGGCATCGTCGTGGCGATCGGCGTGCCCGTGCTGGCCCTGGCCGTCCTGCCGTTGCTGCCGAAGGCGACCCGGCGGGCCGACACCCAGCGCGAGCAGGCCGGCAAGGCCACCGAGCTGGCGTCCGACACCGTCGCGGGCCTGCGCGTACTGCGCGGCATCGGCGGCGAGGACCTGTTCCTCGACCGCTACCGCAGCGCCTCGCAGGAGGTCCGCAAGGCCGCCGTGCGCAGTGCGCGCATGTGGGCGCTGATCTCCGCGACCCAGGTGTTGCTGCCGGGCCTGCTGTTGATCACGGTCGTGGTGTACGGAGCGCAGCTCGCCCTCGACGGGCGGATCGCGGTCGGCGAACTGGTCACCGTCTACAGCGCGGTGACGCTGCTGCTCTACCCGTTGCGCCACTTCGAGGAGATCGCGATGGCGTACTCCTTCTCCCGGCCCTCGGCCAAGCGGGCCGCGCGGGTGCTGTCGCTGGAGCGCACGGCGTACGCGCCGGACGGCACGGCGGACGACACGAAGGACGGCATGGCGGAGGACGCGGCGGGCGGCGCGGCGGCTTCCGACGCTCAGGCGGCTCTGGGCGGCGACCTGTACGACCCGGCCACCGGACTCCTCGCGCCCGCCGGCCGGTTCACCGCCGTGGTGTGCGGCGACCCCGACCTGGCGGGCCTGCTCGCGGAGCGCCTCGGCGGTCACGCCATCTCGGACACCGGCGAGGAGAAACCGCCGTCGGCGCTGCTGGGCGGGGTGGCGCTCGACGACCTGCCACTGATCACCGCGCGGGGCGCCGTCCTGGTCCAGGACAAGGACCCGGTGCTGCTCTCCGGCACGCTGGGCGAGCTGCTCGACGTACCGGCTTCGGGAAAGGTGACCGCGGTGGACGCGCTGGAGGCGGCGCAGTGCGGCGACGTGCTGGCCGCGCTCGCCCAGGCGTCGGCGGACCGCACGGGCGACCCGATGCGCACCCGGATCACGGAGCGCGGGCGCTCGCTCTCCGGCGGCCAGCGCCAGCGCCTGGCGCTGGCCCGCTCGCTGGTGACCGACCCCGGGGTGCTCGTCCTGGACGAGCCGACCTCGGCGGTCGACTCGCACACCGAGGCGCGGGTGGCGGCGGGCGTGAGGGGGCTGCGTACGGGACGTACGACCGTCGTCTTCGCGTCGTCACCGCTGCTGCTGGACCAGGCCGACCGGGTGGTGTTCGTCCATGAGGGCGAGGTCGCCGCGGTGGGCGCGCACCGCGAACTGCTGCGCGCCGACCCGCGCTACCGCGCGGTCGTCACCCGCGAGCCCGACGGCGAACACGGCGAACACGCCGGGGACACCGCGAACACCGCGAACGCGCGGACACGGGAACTCCAGGAGATCGAGGAATCGGCATGACCGGCGTGGCACCACCGGCCTACGACCCGGCGGCACCGGAGTCGGCGACGACCCTGCCCGTCGGCAGTCCCGCGACCGTGCGGACCTATGTACGCGCGCTGATGAGGCGGCACCGCAGGGCGTTCGCCGTGCTCGTGTCGTTCAACGCGATCGCGGTCATCGCCTCGATGGCGGGCCCCTACCTGCTGGGTTCGCTCGTCGAGGACCTGGCGAACGGCGCGCGCGAGCTCCATCTGGAGCGTACGGCGGCGGTGTTCGCGGTCGCGCTCGTCGTCCAGACCCTCTTCACCCGCCAGATGCGGCTGCGGGCCGCGATGCTCGGCGAGGAGATGCTGGCCGACCTGCGCGAGGACTTCCTCGTACGGTCGGTCGGTCTGCCGCTGGGCGTGCTGGAGCGGGCGGGCACCGGTGATCTGCTGTCGCGCATCACCACCGACATCGACCGGCTGGCGAACGCGATGCGCGAGGCCGTGCCGCAGCTCGCCATCGGTGTGGTGTGGGCGGGACTGCTCATCGGCGGCCTGACCGTCACCGCGCCGCCCCTGACGCTGGCCGTGCTGGTGGCCGTTCCGGTCCTGGTCATCGGCTGCCGCTGGTACTTCAAGCGGGCACCGTCGGCGTACCGCTCGGAGGCGGCGGGCTACGCGGCGGTCGCGGCGATGCTCGCCGAGACGGTGGACGCCGGGCGGACCATCGAGGCCCACCGCCTCGGTGACCGCCGGGTGGCCCTCTCCGAACAGCGGATCAGTCAGTGGACGGCGTGGGAACGGTACACGTTGTGGCTGCGGTCGGTGCTCTTCCCCGTCATCAGCGTCACGCACATGACGATCCTGTGCTCGGTGCTGCTGATCGGTGGCGTCTTCGTCCTGGAGGACTGGATCAGTGTCGGCCAGCTGACGACGGGCGCCCTGCTCGCGCAGATGCTCGTCGACCCGGTCAACCTGATCCTGCGCTGGTACGACGAACTCCAGGTCGCCCAGGTGTCGCTGGCCCGGCTCGTCGGCGTACGGGAGATCGAGCCGGACGCGGGCGACCCGGGGGTCGTGCCCGACGGGCGCACGGTGCGCGCCGACGCGGTGCGCTTCGGGTACCGGGCGGACGTCGACGTACTGCACGAGGTGACGCTGGACGTGGCTCCCGGCACGCGGATGGCCCTGGTCGGCCCTTCGGGCGCCGGCAAGTCCACGCTGGGGCGGCTGCTCGCCGGGATCTACGCGCCGCGTACGGGTGAAGTGACGCTCGGCGGGGCCGAGTTGTCACGGATGCCGGCCGAGCGGGTGCGTACGCATGTCGCACTGGTCAACCAGGAGCACCACGTCTTCGTGGGCTCCCTGCGCGACAACCTGCTGCTGGCCCGCACGGGCGCGGACGACGCGGAGCTGTGGGCGGCGCTCGGCGCGGTCGACGCGGACGGCTGGGTGCGGGCGCTGGACGGCGCCCTGGACACCGAGGTCGGCTCGGGCGGCCACGCGCTCACCCCGGCGCAGGCGCAGCAGATCGCGCTGGCCCGGCTGGTCCTCGCCGACCCGCACACCCTGGTGCTCGACGAGGCGACGTCCCTGCTCGATCCGCGGGCCGCGCGGCACCTGGAGCGGTCGCTGGCCCGGGTGCTGGACGGGCGTACGGTCGTGGCGATCGCGCACCGGCTGCACACCGCGCACGACGCGGACGTGATCGCGGTGGTGGAGGGCGGCCGGATCAGCGAACTGGGCAGCCACGACGAACTGGTGGCGGCGGACGGGGCGTACGCGGCGCTGTGGCGGTCCTGGCACGGCTGAGCGATGCCTCCGGTGCGCGGCTTCCGGGGTCCGGAGTTCCCTGAGCGCCGTCGGCCGGTCAGCCGCCCGTGCCGTGCCCGTCCGGTCTCGCGCACCTCGACCGCCCCGGCCTTCCGCCCAGCCGGTGCACCCGGCCGGCAAAACCTCCGCGCCGCCCCGGACAGAGCGTTCTGTGCGGGGCGGGTGGGCGCGGCCGCGGCAGCGCCCGGCCCTGGGACCGGTCCGGGACCGGAGCCGTGCCTCGCGGCGGGTCAGACCGCGACCTTCACGGCTTCGACCCCTTCCTCGTTGTGCCGGTCCGCCCACATCGCCTTGGCGGCCGCGGTGATCCGCAGCACGGTCCCCCTTTCCCGTGACGTCGCGCCTTTCCCGTGACGTCGTGTCGTCGAATCCGTGTCGTCGAGTCGTCGTGCCCTCGTGCGGAAGCCGGCTCCATGGCGTCCAGGAGCAGGCACCGGACAGCAGCTCGGCGGTCTACGGCCGGGTCGACTCTCCGCGAATGGGGCCGCATCGCCCCTCGCGCGTGCCGTCGCCCCGGTGGTGGCGACGGTCGCACTGCCGAGCGCAGGAGCAGAGACGGCTATTTGTTGAATATGATTTTCATGAGCTATGTTCTGGGCGCAAACCGCCTGCTCCATGCCCTCGGAAGAGTCCCCCGTGCCTGTGCCCAAGGTCCTGCCCGTCGCGGCCATAGCCGTCGCGTCCTCCCTGCTGCTCACCGGATGTTTCGCTTCCGGCGCCACCGGTGCCGCGGATTCCGCCGTCTCCGGGGACAAGCGCATCAGGGTGGCGATGATGCAACCGCCCCGGTCCGCCCTCTCGCCGCTGAGTGACGACGCCTTCAAGCTGTCTCGCTGGAGCACCGCCGAAACACTGGTGAAGCTCGACGCGGAGGGCAACGCGCGCCCCGCGCTCGCCGAGAAGTGGCGGCGTACGACCAGGCTGAGCTGGGAGTTCACCATCAGGAACGGCGTGCGCTTCCACGACGGCACACCGCTGACCGCCGCCGCCGTGGCCCGCTCGCTCACCGCGGCCGCCACCGCTTCGCCCAAGCCGCGCATCCTGGACGGGGTCGGGCTCACGGTCGAGGCACGGGGCGACACCGTCACCGTCTCCACCGCCGAGGCGGACCCGCTGGTGCCCGAGCGGATGTCGTCGCCGCAGCTGTCGGTCCTCGCCGCCAAGGCGTACCGGGGCAAGACGGTGAACCCGGTGGGCGCCGGTACGGGCGCGTTCGTCCTGACGAAGGTGAACGGAACCAGCTCCGCCACGCTGGACCGCAACGAGCACTACTGGGGCGGCGCCGCCAAGGCCCCCGGCATCGACGTGACCTTCGTACCCGACAGCACCGCCCGCGCCGCCGCGCTGCGCAGCGGCGAGGCCGACATCGTCGAGTCCGTACCGGTGTCGCAGGCGTCGCTGCTGGACGAGAAGCAGATCACCGAGGTGCCGATGCCGCGCACCAACACCCTCTACCTCAATACGTCGAAGGGCGCGTTCAAGGACGCTTCGCTGCGGGCCGCCGCACGCCGGGCCGTCGACGCGCAGGTGCTCGTGGACGGGGTCTACGAGGGCCGCGCCGATGTCGCCGAGGGGCTGCTCGGGCCCGCCCTGCCGTGGGCGAAGGAACGGAAGGGCCGGACCGCCGCCACCGCTCCCGGAAAGCCGGACGGCGCCTCGATCACCATCGGCACCT
Source organism: Streptomyces enissocaesilis (assembly GCF_039533765.1). Lineage (NCBI taxonomy): Bacteria > Bacillati > Actinomycetota > Actinomycetes > Kitasatosporales > Streptomycetaceae > Streptomyces > Streptomyces enissocaesilis. Next base: position 195,083 of record NZ_BAAAUD010000020.1, read on the forward strand.
TCACGGACCGGGCCGAACTGCCCGAGGTCGCCGCGACGCTCCAGCAGCAGCTCCAGAAGGCCGGGTTCGAGGTGAAACTGGAGGTGCGGGAGTACGCGAACATCGAAACCGACGCGCTCGCGGGCACGTTCGACGCGTTCGTCCTCTCGCGGGCGACCGTCCTCGACTCCGGCGACCCGGCCGCGTACCTCTACAGCGACTTCGCGAGCGACGGGTCCTTCAACATCGCGCAGCTGAGCGACCCGGCCGTGGACAAGGCGCTGCGCAAGGCGGCCGGTACGCCGTCGGGCGATGCGCGACGCGCGGCCGTTCTGGCGGCCGAGACCGCCGTACTGAATACGGATGCCGCGATCCCGATGCTGCACGAGCGCGTCATCCAGGGTGACGCGGCGCACGTCGTCGACTCGGCGAAGGACCCGCGCGAGCGGGAACTCGTCACCGTCGACACCCACATCAAGTGAGGACGGCGCTGACGCGTGCCGCCGGTCTGCTCGCCCTCACGGCGGGGGTCGGACTGCTGCCCTGGCTGTCCGGTACGGACCCGGCGCTCACCGTGCTGCGGGCCAGGTCCGCCGAACAGGAGCCCACCGCCGAGGCGTTGGACTCGATCCGCGGTGACCTCGGCCTCGGCGGCGGACCGCTCGCGCTGCTCGGGGACTGGGCGGGCGGGCTGGTGCGCGGTGATCTCGGTACGTCGTGGGTCTCGGGCGCGGAGGTGCTGCCGTCCGTGCTGTCCGGGCTCGGGGTGTCACTGCTGCTGATGGGTGCGTCGCTGGTGGTGGCGGTACTGGTCGCCGTCGCGCTGTGCGCCCGGACGGTGGTGCGCGGGGCACGGGGCACGCTGCGGGGGCACGCGGCGGGTGCGCCGGGCGCGATGCTCGCCTCCGTACCGGAGTTCCTGCTGGCGACGGTGGGGCTGATCGTGCTGGGTGTGTGGGGCGGCTGGCTGCCGACGTCCGGCTGGGCGGGCCCCGCGCACCTGGTGCTGCCCGCGCTGGCCATGGGGGTGCCGGCGGGCGGTCTCGTGGGGCGGCTCGTCGACGACGCGCTGCCGGCGGCCTTCGGTGAGCGGTGGGCGGGGCTGTGGCGGGCGTCCGGCGTCACGCCGTGGCGGATCGCGGGCGCGGCGACGCGCCGTGCGATGCCCGCGCTGGTGCCGCAGTTCGGGCTGGTCGCGGTGGGGCTCACGGGCGGCGCGGTCGCGGTGGAGACCGTGTTCGCGGTGCCGGGCATCGGGCGTACGGCGCTGGGCGCGGCCAAGTCCCAGGACCTGCCGCTGCTCCAGGGCGCGGTACTGGCCCTGCTGGCGCTGGGGCTGGTGGCGGGGGCGGTGGCGCATGGCGTACGCCGCCGGCTGCTCGGACCGGCGCTGCGAAACGTTTCGCCGGCGCGGTCGGGGGTGAGGGGTGCGAAGGGTGCGGCCTGGCTGGTGGTCCTCGCCGTACGCCGCCGGCTGTTCGGGCCGAGGCCGCGGAGCGGTTCGGGGGCGGCGGTGATCGGCGCGGCGGTTTCTTCCCCCGCCCCGCCCCTCCCCGAAGTCCTCGATCGCCGGACGGGCTGGATTTCCCGGCCCGGGCCGAAAGATCCAAGGAAGCCGGCCCGTCCGACGGCTGACACTCCGGGGCAGGAACAAGCCCGCCCGACCGCTGAGGCTCCGGGGCGACAACAAGCCCGTCCGCCGATTGAGCACCGAAGCCCGGGGCGGAGCCCCGCGCGCGGCCGGACAGCGGGGGCGGGCGCCGCATCCCTGGCGTTGCCCGCGCCGCTGCCCGCGCCCGCGGGACCGCTCCGGCGGGCCGTCCCCGTCGTGCTGGGCGGAATACTGCTGGGAGTCGTCGCCTGGGGGCTGCTGCGGGATCCGTACGCCGTGGACACCGCCGCCCGGCTCACCGCGCCCTCGGGGGCGCATCCGCTGGGCACCGACGGGCTGGGGCGGGACGTGCTGGCGCGGCTCGGGCACGGGGCGGCCTCCACGGTGGGGGTGGCCCTGGCCGTGTGCGCGGTCAGCTACGCCGTCGCCCTGGCGCTCGGGTTCCTGCCGGCTCTCTCGGCCGGCATCAGCGATGTCGCCAACGCCCTGCCGCCCGTCGTCGTCGGCATCCTCGTCGCCGCCGTGCTCGGCCCCGGCACGGCGGGCGCCTCGCTGGCCGTCGCGCTGGTCTCCTGGCCGCCGCTCGCCGCGCACGCCGCCGCCCTGGTGCAGGAGGTGCGCGCGTCCGGCTTCCTCGCCGCGCAGCGCGCCATCGGTTCCACCCCGTACCGCATCCTGACCCGGCACGTCCTGCCCGCCGTCGCCGGTCCGGTAGCCCGCCACGCGGTGCTCCGGCTGCCCGGGATCGCGCTGGCGCTCGCCTCGCTCGGCTTCCTCGGGCTCGGCGTACAGCCGCCCGCGCCGGAGTGGGGTCTGCTCCTCGACGAGTCGCGGATGTACGTCGAGCGTGCCCCGTGGGCCGCGCTCGCGCCCGCGACGGCGCTCGCCCTGCTGGCGGGACTCGCCGTCTCCCTGTCGTCACTCACCTCCCCGAAGGCTCAACGCCCATGACCCTGCTGTCCGTTCGCGATCTGCGCGTCCGTATCCGGGACGGGTCTCGGACCGTCACCCCCGTACGCTCCCTCTCCTTCGACCTCCGGCGCGGCGAAGTGCTGGGCGTGGTCGGCGAGTCGGGGGCCGGCAAGTCGCTGACCGCGCGGGCCGTGCTCGGCATGGCGCCGTACGGAGCGGAGATCACCGGCAGCGTGCGGTTCGACGGCCGCGAGCTGGCCGGCGCGGACCGCCGCGCGTACGCGGGGCTGTGGGGGCGGCGCATGGCGTACGTACCGCAGGACGCGCTGGCCGTGCTGTCGCCCGTGCACACCGTCGGGGACCAGATCGCCGCCGCCGTACGGTCGACGGGGTGCGGACGCGCGCAGGCGCGGGCCAGGGCCGTCGCCGCGCTGGACCGGGTGGGGATCGCGGACGCGGCGCGGCGGGCGAAGGCGTATCCGCACGAGTTCTCCGGCGGGATGCGCCAGCGCGCGGTGATCGCCATGGCGACCGTCAACGACCCCGACCTGGTCGTCGCGGACGAGCCGACCACCGCGCTGGACACGACCGTGCAGGCGCAGGTGCTCGACGTACTCGCCGAGCGGCGCGCGGAGACCGGCGCGGCGCTGATGCTGGTCACGCACGACCTGGGCGTGGTGGCCCGGTACGCCGACCGCGTGCTGGTGATGTACGCCGGGCGGCACACCGAATCCGGACCCGTGGACCGGGTGTTCGGGCAGCCGCGCGCCCCGTACACCGCCGCCCTGCTCGCCTCGCTGCCGCCCGGCGAACCGACGGCCGACCGCAGGCTTCCGGTGCTCGGCGGCGCCCCGCCGGCGCCCGCCGACGTACCCGCGGGGTGCGCCTTCGCGCCGCGCTGTCCGCTGGCGGACGACCGCTGCGGCGCCGAGGCCCCCGAAGCCGTGGGCGGCGCGCACCTGGTGTCCTGCCACCATGCCGTGGAGGCCGCCGCATGAGCGCGCTGCTGGAGGTACGGGACCTGGTGGTCCGCTATCCGGGCCGCACCGCCGTCGACGGCGTCTCCTTCGAGCTGGCCGCGGGCGAGACGCTGGCCCTGATCGGCGCATCGGGTTCCGGCAAGTCGAGCACGGCGGCGGCCGTGCTCGGGCTGCGCCGCCCCGACAGCGGCGAGGTGTGGTTCGACGGGCGCGAGCTGACCGCGCTGGACGAGCGGGCGCTGCGGCCGCTGCGGCCCGCCCTGCAACCGGTGTTCCAGGATCCGTACGGTTCGCTGAGCCCCCGGCAGCGGGTGCGCGACGCGGTGGCCGAGCCCTTGCGCGTCCAGGGCCGGTGGGACCGGGACGGCGGTCCGCGGCGGGTGGCCGAGCTCCTGGAGATGGTCGGTCTGGACGCCGCGGCCGGCGGGCGCCGTCCGCACGAGCTGTCCGGCGGGCAGTGCCAGCGCGTCGGCATCGCACGGGCGCTGGCGAGCGGGCCGCGGCTGCTGGTGCTCGACGAACCGGTGTCGGCGCTGGATCCGTCGGTACGGGCCGGGGTGCTCAACCTCCTCACGGACCTCCAGGAGCGGTTCGGCCTCGCGTACCTCTTCATCTGCCACGATCTGGCCCTGGTGCGTCACGTGGCGCACCGGGTCGCGGTGATGCGCCACGGGCGGGTGGTGGAGACGGGGCCCGCGCGCCTGCTGTACGGGACGGCCGAGCACCCGTACACGCGCGAACTGCTCGCCGCGGTCCCGTCCGTCGGGGGTGTGCGGTGAGCGCCGCCGCTCTGCCCCGGTCGCCCCGGCTGCCCCGGCTGCTGATCTCCAGTCAGTTCGTTTTCAACGTCGGGTTCTTCGCCGTCCTGCCCTATCTCGCCGGGCACCTGAGCGGGACGCTCGGGCTCGCGGGGTGGCTGGTGGGCCTCGTACTGGGGCTGCGCACCTTCAGCCAGCAGGGGCTGTTCGTGGTCGGCGGGGCGCTCACCGACCGGTACGGCGCCCGGCCGGTGGTCCTGGCGGGGTGCGCCCTGCGCGTGGCCGGGTTCGGCTGGCTCGGGTTCGCGGGCGCGACGTGGTCGGTGATCGGGGCGGTCCTGCTGGTGGGGTTCGCCGCGGCGCTGTTCTCGCCCGCGGTGGAGACGGAGATCGCCCGGCAGGCGGTACGGCACGAGGAGGAGACGGGCCTGCCCCGCACCCGGATGCTGGCGCGGTTCTCGGCGGGCGGGCAGGCGGGGGCGCTGATCGGTCCCGTACTGGGGGCGCTGCTGCTGTACGGCGGGTTCCGGGCCGCGTGCCTGACGGGCGCCGCGGTCTTCGCCGCCGTCACGGTGGCGCACTGGCGCCTGCTGCCGGGCCGCCCGCCGGCTGAGATCGAGGAGCACGGCCGGAACGGCGAGGACCGCCAGGACGGCGAAGACGGCCGCGGACACGTGCCGGTGCGGGACGGCGTGCGGCGGCTGCTGCGCAACCGCGCTTTCCTCGGCCTGTGCCTCGCCTACAGCACCTACCTTCTCGCCTACAACCAGCTCTACCTCGCGCTGCCCGGCGAGCTGCACCGCGCCACGGGGTCCCAGGCCGCGCTCGGCTGGCTCTTCGCGTTGTCGTCGGTGCTGGTGGTCGCCGGGCAGGTGCCGCTGTCGCGGTGGGCGGCGGAGCGGCTGTCGTGGCGGGGCTGCGTACTCGGCGGGCTGCTGCTGATCGCTGCGTCCTTCGCGGCGGCCGGGGCACTGCTGCCGCTGGGCGGGCTGTGGTCGTCGCTGGCCTTCGTGGTGCTGCTGACGCTGGGGCAGATGCTGGTCGTCCCCGCGACCCGGGCCTGGCTGCCGGACCTCGTCGGTGACCGCGGCCTCGGTCTGTTCACCGGCGCGCTGTCGTCCGTGTCGGGCCTGGTGGCGCTGGCGGGCGGCGCCCCGGCCGGGGCACTGCTGGAGATGGGCGGGGCGCTGCCGTGGCTGGTGCTGGCGGCGGTGCCGCTGGCGGGGCTGGCGCTGGTGCCGCGTACGGTCCGTACCAGCCGTACGGCAGCGCCGTCGGCCGCTCCCGGAGCCCCCAGCGCCTCCGGAGCATCCGGCGCACCTGGTGCTCCCGGCACCCCCGTCAGATGAAGTCGAGCGCCGCCGCGCCGCCCACTCCCCCGAGCAGCATGAACGCCGGCATCAGCACCTTCAGCTCCACCCAGCTGCCCGCGCGGAACCGCAGCGCCCTGGGCGGCCCGATCGGGTACCAGCGCTTGCGGCCGACCGGGATCGGCCACAGGATCGGGCAGCCGGAGACGGTGAGCGCGTCGCCGATGTCGTGCACCAGCGCGCCGAGGACGATCGGCAGGCCGAGCCACAGGTACTCCTGGCCGGCGCCGGCGAACAGCCAGTCGGCACCATTGCCCGGTTTATCCAGTATGTCCGCCAGCATCCACGCGCTCGTCGCGCCGAGCAGCCACACCAGGACGTCGCTGGACATCCGGGCGGCCCGCCACAGCAGCCCCTCCACGGCCAGCACCAGGTGGACGAAGAGGATCACGAGAACCGCCCAGCGGCCGCCGGTGAACGCCAGGAACGACGCGCCGCCGCCGGTCATGACCGCCCACAGCCAGGTGTGGGTGAGCGTGCGGTGGCCGCCGGTCCTGCGCGGGTCGCCGGGCTTCCTGGTCGCCTTGTAGACGGCGTACGACAGCTTGTCGACGATCTCGCACAGGCCCTTCGACACCGGCCCGAAGGCGCGCGAGATGGTCGCGGACTTGTGGTCGAGGTCGGGGGCGAGGGCCGCGCCCGCGCAGATCAGCGCTCCGACGACGAGTACGGGCCAGGGCATCGGATGTCCGGCCGAGGCCGCCGCCGCCCCCACCCCCAGCCAGGCCGCTGCTCCTGACAGGGAGTGCGCCGGTCCCATCATGGTCGTTCCCGCCCCGTTTGCTCTTGTGGTGTGCCCCGTTGACACGGCAGCGTATCGCTCGCGATCTTCGTACGGCCGTCCGGTTCTCTCTCGAGGGGGGAAGCCAGGCAAGATGGGGGGCGTGACCCTTATCGATCAGCTGCCCCCGACCGACGACCCCGATGCCCTCTTCGAGGCTTTCTCCTCATGGGCCGAGGGCCAGGGCATCAGTCTCTATCCCGCCCAGGAGGAGGCACTGATCGAGGTGGTCTCCGGTGCGAATGTGATCTTGTCCACCCCCACCGGGTCCGGAAAGAGCCTGGTCGCGGCGGGTGCCCACTTCGCCGCCCTGGCCCAGGACAAGGTCACCTTCTACACCGCGCCGATCAAGGCGCTGGTCTCGGAGAAGTTCTTCGACCTGTGCAAGCTCTTCGGCACGGAGAACGTCGGCATGCTGACGGGCGACGCGTCCGTCAACGCCGACGCCCCGGTCATCGCCTGCACGGCCGAGGTGCTGGCCTCCATCGCGCTGCGCGACGGCAAGCACGCCGACATCGGCCAGGTCGTGATGGACGAGTTCCACTTCTACGCCGAACCGGACCGCGGCTGGGCCTGGCAGATCCCACTCCTGGAACTGCCGCAGGCCCAGTTCGTCCTCATGTCGGCGACGCTCGGCGACGTCTCGATGTTCGAGAAGGACCTGACCCGCCGCACCGGCCGCCCGACCTCCGTCGTGCGTTCCGCGACCCGGCCGGTCCCCCTGTCGTACGAGTACCGCCTGACCCCCATCACCGAGACGCTGACCGAGCTGCTGGAGACCAAGCAGGCTCCCGTCTACATCGTGCACTTCACGCAGGCGGCGGCCGTCGAGCGGGCGCAGTCGCTGATGAGCATCAACATGTGCTCGCGCGAGGAGAAGGACCGGATCGCCGAGCTGATCGGCAACTTCCGCTTCACCACCAAGTTCGGCAAGAACCTCTCCCGGTACGTGCGGCACGGAATCGGCGTGCACCACGCGGGCATGCTCCCCAAGTACCGCAGGCTCGTCGAGAAGCTCGCGCAGGCGGGCCTGCTGAAGGTCATCTGCGGTACGGACACCCTCGGCGTCGGCGTCAACGTCCCCATCCGCACGGTGCTGTTCACCGCCCTCACGAAGTACGACGGCACGCGCGTCCGCACGCTCCGCGCCCGGGAGTTCCACCAGATCGCGGGCCGCGCCGGACGGGCGGGCTTCGACGTCGCGGGCCTGGTCGTCGCGCAGGCGCCCGAACACGTCGTCGAGAACGAGAAGGCGCTCGCCAAGGCCGGCGACGACCCGAAGAAACGCCGCAAGGTGGTCCGGAAGAAGGCCCCCGAGGGCTTCGTCGCCTGGTCCGAGACGACCTTCGACAAGCTCATCACGTCCGACCCCGAGCCGCTGACCAGCCGCTTCCGTGTCACGCACACCATGCTGCTCTCGGTCATCGCGCGCCCCGGCAACCCCTTCGCCGCCATGCGCCACCTCCTGGAGGACAACCACGAGCCGCGCAAGGCGCAGCTGCGGCACATCCGCCGGGCCATCGCCATCTTCCGCTCGCTGCTCGACGGCGGCGTGGTGGAGATGCTGGACACCCCGGAGGCCGACGGCCGTACCGTACGGCTGACCGTCGACCTCCAGCAGGACTTCGCGCTCAACCAGCCGCTGTCGACGTTCGCGCTGGCCGCGTACGAGCTGCTGGACCCGGACTCCCCCTCGTACGCCCTGGACATGGTCTCCGTCGTCGAGTCGACGCTGGACGACCCGCGCCAGATCCTCGCCGCCCAGCAGAACAAGGCGCGCGGCGAGGCGGTCGGCCGGATGAAGGCGGACCGCGTCGAGTACGAGGAGCGCATGGAGCGGCTCCAGGAGATCACCTACCCGAAGCCGCTGGAGGAGCTGCTCTGGCACGGGTACAACGTCTACCGCAAGAGCCACCCGTGGGTCGGCGACCACCCGGTGTCCCCGAAGTCCGTGGTCCGCGACATGTACGAGCGGGCCATGACCTTCTCCGAGTTCACCTCGCACTACGAGCTCGCCCGCACCGAGGGCATCGTGCTGCGCTACCTCGCGGGCGCCTACAAGGCGCTGGAGCACACCATCCCGGACGACATCAAGTCCGAGGACCTGGAGGACCTGATCGCCTGGCTCGGCGAGCTGGTGCGCCAGGTCGACTCCAGCCTCCTCGACGAGTGGGAGCAGCTCGCCAACCCCGAGGTGGAGACGGCCGAACAGGCCCAGGAGCGCGCCGACCAGGTCAAGCCGGTCACGGCGAACGCGCGGGCCTTCCGGGTGCTCGTACGCAACGCCATGTTCCGCCGCGTCGAGCTCGCCGCCCTGGACAACGTCCGGGAGCTGGGTGAGCTGGACGGCGAGTCCGGCTGGGACGAGGACACCTGGGGCGAGGCCATGGACGCGTACTGGGACGAGTACGAGGACCTGGGCACCGGGCCCGACGCCCGCGGACCCAAGCTGCTGATGATCGAGGAGGACGCCGGGCACGGCCTGTGGCGCGTCCGTCAGACCTTCGCCGACCCGAACGGCGACCACGACTGGGGCATCAGCGCGGAGGTCGACCTCGCCGCCTCCGACGAGGAGGGGCGGGCCGTGGTCCGCGTCACCTCGGTCGGTCAGCTGTAGAAGCCGGCTGTCCAGCCCGGCCGCACATCCAAGGAGAAGAACCCCCGTGACGACCAACCCCGCCGAACGCCTCGTCGATCTGCTCGACCTGGAGCGGATCGAGGTCAACATCTTCCGGGGCCGCAGCCCCCAGGAGTCCCTGCAACGGGTCTTCGGGGGGCAGGTCGCCGGGCAGGCCCTGGTCGCGGCCGGCCGTACGACCGAGGGGGACCGGCCCGTGCACTCCCTGCACGCGTACTTCCTGCGGCCCGGGCGCCCCGGTGTGCCGATCGTCTACCAGGTGGAGCGGGTGAGGGACGGGCGTTCTTTCACCACCCGGCGGGTCACGGCCGTCCAGGAGGGCCGGACGATCTTCAACCTGACCGCCTCCTTCCACCGGCCGGAGGAGGCCGCGTTCGAGCACCAGCTGCCGCCGCGCCTGGACTTCCCGGACCCGGAGTCGCTGCCGCCGGTGGCGGACGAGATCCGTGCGCACCTGGGGGGCCTGCCCGAGTCGCTGGACCGGATGGCCCGCCGGATGCCCTTCGACATCCGTTACGTCGACCGGCTGCGCTGGACCGCCGAGGAGGTCGAGGAGGCGGACCCGCGCAGCGCGGTGTGGATGCGCGCGGTCGGGCCGCTGGGCGACGACCAGCTGGTGCACACGTGCGCGCTGGCGTACGCGTCCGACATGACGCTGCTCGACGCGGTCCGCATCCCGGTGGAGCCGCTGTGGGGGCCGCGCACCTTCGACATCGCGTCGCTGGACCACGCGATGTGGTTCCACCGGCCGTTCCGGGCCGACGAGTGGTTCCTGTACGACCAGGAGTCGCCCGTCGCGACGGGCGCGCGGGGGCTGGCGCGCGGCCGGATCTACGACCGGGACGGCAACTTGCTGGTGTCGGTGGTGCAGGAGGGACTGTTCCGCCCGCTGCCGGCCGTCTGAGCGGCCGCGGGCCGCGGAGCTTGCGCGCATCGCGGAGCCGCGGGCCGTGGAGCCCGGGGCCGTGGACAGGCCCCCGCCATGGGGCGCATTCACGCATCGCGCATGGTGACAGCCTCCTGCTGGACGAGGCCGGCCACGCCCGGCCCGTCGGCGTCGTCGGCCTCGTCCCGCCCTGGAACCTCCCGCTCGCCATCCCCTGTGGAAGGCCGCGCCCGCGCTGCTCTCCGGGTGTACGGCCGTACCGAGACCGTCGCCGCCGACGCCGCCCACTTCGGCGCTGCTGGTCGAGGTCTTCCGGCAGGCGGGCGTGCCGGCCGGGGTGCTGAACCGTCGGAGCTCACGGACTCGCGCTTCCTGCTGCGCGAGCCCGGTGCGCGGACCCGTGCGCTCCGGGAGCGGGTGCTGGCCGGGCGGGGGCTCGCGAAGGTGCCGCACGGCGGCGTCCGGGGCCCGGGGCGATCAGGCAGTGCGTGGCGGCGGGCCCCGGGGCCCGCTGGTCCGGGAGCACGGGGCCGTCGACGACGTACGGGCCGGATCGCCGGCCGTGGGCCCGGCCGGCCCGCGGCCGCGGTCGCGCCCCGTCACTCCCGTACGGCGCCGCGACCGGTTGCCGTCCCCGGCGGAACGCGCGTTCACGGGGCTGTTACGGGAGGCCGGCGGCCGGCCGCGGGAGCTCGCCGATCCATGGGCCTGCGTGCCCGCGCGGCACGCCGCCCCCGGTCTCTGGAACAGTACGGACCAGTGACCGACGGCCGGCAGCGCCCGGCCACCCGTAGCCATAGGAGACACCGATGAGCCTGTACGACATCCCCCTGCGCACCCTGACCGGCGAGCCGACCACCCTCGCGGCCCACCAGGGCAAGGTGGTGCTGGTGGTGAACGTGGCGTCCAAGTGCGGACTGACGCCGCAGTACGCCGGTCTGGAGCGGCTCCAGCAGAAGTACGCGGACCGGGGCTTCACGGTGGTCGGTGTGCCGTGCAACCAGTTCGCGGGCCAGGAGCCGGGCAGCGCGGAGGAGATCGGGACGTTCTGCTCGGCGAGCTACGGCGTGACGTTCCCGCTGCTGGAGAAGATCGAGGTCAACGGCGATCACCGGCACCCGCTGTACGACGAGCTGACCCAGGTGAAGGACGCGGACGGCGAGGCCGGGGACGTCCAGTGGAACTTCGAGAAGTTCCTGGTCAGCGGTAAGGGCGAGGTCGTCGGGCGGTTCCGTCCGCGTACCGAGCCGGAGGCCGCCGAGGTCGTCGCGGCCATCGAGGCGCAGCTCTCGGCCTGACCCGCTCGCGCGAAGGCGCCGGCCCCGCCCCCGGCGGTTCCGGCGCCTTCGCGTAGGTACTCCCGTACTCCCGCGCACCTGCGTGCTGCCGGGCGTCAGCGGATCGGCATGCCCGACAGGGTGCGGGCGATCACCAGGCGCTGGATCTCGCTCGTGCCCTCGAAGATGGTGTAGATCGCGCTGTCGCGGTGCATGCGCTCCACCGGGTACTCCCGCGTGAAGCCGTTGCCGCCGAGGATCTGCACGGCCTGCGCCGTGACCTTCTTGGCCGTCTCGCTGGCGTACAGCTTCGACATCGAGCCCTCGGCCGCGGTGAACGGCTTGCCCGTGGCCGCCATCCAGGAGGCGCGCCAGACCAGCAGCCGCGCCGCGTCGATCCGGGTGCGCATGTCGGCGAGCTGGAAGGCGACGCCCTGGTTGTCGATGATCGGGCGGCCGAACTGCTCCCGCGTCTTCGCGTAGTCGAGCGCGACCTCGTACGCGGCGCGGGCGGTGCCCACCGCCATGGCGCCGACGGCCGGGCGGGACGCCTCGAAGGTGGCCATCGCCGCGTTCTTCACCCGCTCGCCGCCCTTCCTGACCCGCTCGCGGGCCCGGGCGAGGCGCTCGTCGAGCTTCTCCTTGCCGCCGAGCAGGCAGTGGCCGGGCACGCGCGCGTTCTCCAGTACGACCTCGGCGGTGTGCGAGGCGCGGATGCCGTGCTTCTTGAACTTCTGCCCCTGGGACAGCCCTTCGGTGGCGGGCGGAACGATGAAGGAGGCGTGGCCCTTGGAGCCGAGTTCCGGGTCCACGAGGGCGACCACGACATGGACGTTGGCGATGCCGCCGTTGGTCGCCCACGTCTTGGTGCCGTTCAGCACCCACTCGTCCTTCGCCTCGTCGTACACGGCGCGCGTGCGCATCGCGGACACGTCGGAGCCGGCGTCCGGCTCCGAGGAGCAGAAGGCGGCGACCTTGACGTCGGAGGCGTCACCGTACATCTGCGGGATCCAGGTGCCGATCTGCTCCTCGGTGCCGTTCGCGAGGACGCCGACGGCGGCCAGGCCCGTACCGGCTATGGACAGGCCGATGCCCGCGTCGCCCCAGAAGAGCTCCTCCATCGCCATCGGGATGCCCAGGCCCGTCGGGTCGAAGAACTGCTGCGCGTAGAAATCCAGGGAGTAGATGCCGAGTTTGGCCGCTTCCTGGATGACGGGCCAGGGCGTCTCCTCGCGCTCGTCCCATTCGGCGGCGGCCGGGCGCATCACATCGGCGGCGAACCCGTGGATCCAGTCGCGGACCTGCTTCTGGTCATCGTTGAGTTCGAGCGTGAACTCGGCCATGTCCCCTCCAGCACTGTGTTCATTACGTGCGTTACTTACGGTAACCCGAGTCTGTTACCGCCAAGTAGACGGTGTCAACCGCCGTAGTACCCGCGCGGTACGGACCGCGCGGGCCACAGTCATGGTGTTACGTTGCGCAGGCGTCACGGAATCGCTTTGGGCGGGGAGACACACCATGGAAACCACACAACAGGACGGGCGGCAGCGCTCCGCCGCCGCACAGCGACGGCGGGAGCTGCTGGAGGCGGCGGACCGCGTGGTACTGCGGGACGGCCCGCAGGCTTCCATGAACGCCATAGCCGCCGAGGCGGGAATCACCAAGCCGATCCTCTACCGGCACTTCGGCGACAAGGGCGGCCTCTACCGCGCCCTGGCCAAACGCCACACCGACGCGCTGCTCGCGGCGCTGCGGGCCGCGCTCGACGCGCCCGCCGAGCGGCGTGAGCGCGTCGAGGCGACGCTCGACACCTACCTCGCCGCGATCGAGGCCCGCCCGCAGGTCTACCGGTTCCTGATGCACCCCGCCGAGGAGGCGCACCAGCCGGAGCAGGGCTTCGACGTCGGCCGCCACTCGGCGCCGCTGCTGCGCAGGCTCGGCGAGGAACTGGCCACGGTGATCGCCGAACGCGTGGACCTCGGGCCCGACAGCGCACAGCTGGCCCGGGTGTGGGGACACGGCATCGTCGGCATGATGCACGCGGCGGGCGACTGGTGGCTGGGCGAACGCCCCTGCTCGCGGGAGCGGTTGGTGTCCAGCCTCGCGGACCTGCTGTGGGGCCGGCTGGCCGCCGCGGGCGACCGCGCGGGCGGCCCCGGCTTCTGACCCCGCTTCGGCCTGAACCGCCGCGCGGGACCTTCCCCCGGCCTACGCCGGGCCGCCCCACGGCGCCCGCCGCGCCGCCCGCAGCGCCCTGGCCCGGCGCAGGCCGGTGAGGCGGTCCGTGTAGACCAGGCCGTCCAGGTGGTCGCACTCGTGCTGAAGGCAGCGGGCGAAGAAGCCGGTGCCTTCGATCCGCACCGGCGAACCCGTCACCGAGACGCCCTCCACCACCGCCCGGTCGAAGCGTTCGGTACCCGCCTCGACGCCCGGCAGGGACAGACACCCCTCCGGACCGCGTACGGTGATGCCGTCGGCCTCGACCAGTCGGGGGTTGACGATGTGCCCCACGTGCCGGACGTCCTCGTCGTCCGGGCAGTCGTAGACGAAGACGCGCAGCGGTACGCCGACCTGGTTGGCCGCGAGGCCGACTCCCTCGGCGGCGTACATGGTCGCGTACATGTCCTCGACGAGCCGGACCAGTGAGGGACCGAAATCGGTCACCGCCCCGCAGGGCGCGTGCAGCGCCGGGTCACCGAGCAGTGTCATGGGTCGTACGAGCCCGGAACTGCCGGGAATCGGGCGGTGTCGCATGGCGGCAAGCGTACGTTCCACCGGGTGCTCCAGTGCCCCCGGTGGTGCCGGGGTGCGGGGGCGCGACTGGATCTCGATAGGCTGAGCCCCGACGTTGACCGGTGGACCTGGGGCAGATGCGGCGCCGGATGCAAGGAGGATCAGTGACGATGGCAGGCAACACGGAGCCGTTGTCGCCGCGGGCCAAGCTGGCCGTGACGGCAGGCAAGGCCGCGGCGGCGGTGTCCCGCGCCGCGGGACGCGGCAGCGGATCCGTGATCGGCGGCAAGGTGGCGCTCAAGCTCGACCCCGACCTGCTCGGGCGGCTCGCCCAGCATCTCGACGTCGTGCTCGTCTCCGCGACGAACGGCAAGACGACGACGACCCGGCTCATCGCCGAGGCGCTGCGGGCCAGCGGCCCCGTCGTCTCCAACGCGCTCGGCGCCAACATGCCGGCGGGCATCACCTCCGCCCTGGCGGGCGGCTCGGACGCGAAGTACGGCGTGATCGAGGTCGACGAGAAGTACCTCGCCGGAGTCGCGCGGGACGTGACGCCGAAGGCGATCGCCCTGCTCAACCTCTCCCGCGACCAGTTGGACCGGGCCGCCGAGACGCGGATGCTCGCCGAGAAGTGGCGCGAGGGCCTGTCCGGCACGAAGGCCGTCGTCATCGCGAACGCCGACGACCCGCTGATCGTCTGGGCCGCGTCCTCCTCCCCCAACGTGGTGTGGGTGGCGGCGGGTCAGGAATGGAAGGACGACGCCTGGTCCTGCCCGTCCTGCGGCGGTGTGATGCAGCGCCCCGGCGACGACTGGTTCTGCGGCGAGTGCGGCTTCCGCCGTCCGTCCCCGAGCTGGGTGCTGAGCGGTGACCACGTCCTGGACCCGCACGGCTCGGCCTGGCCGATCCACCTCCAGCTGCCCGGCCGCGCCAACAAGGCGAACGCCGCCACCTCCGCCGCGGTCGCGGCCGTGTTCGGCGTCCCGCCGCAGGTGGCGCTGGAGCGGATGTACGAGGTCCAGGCGGTCGCCGGCCGGTACGACGTGGTGCGGTTCCAGGAGCGCGAGCTGCGGCTGCTGCTCGCGAAGAACCCGGCGGGCTGGCTCGAGACGTTCTCCCTCATCAACCCGCCGCCCACGCCGGTGATCCTGGCCGTCAACGCGCGCGGCGCGGACGGCACGGACACCTCCTGGCTGTGGGACGTCGACTACACCCGGCTCGCCGGCCACCCGATCTTCGTGCTCGGTGACCGCAAGCTGGACCTCGCCGTGCGCCTGGAGGTCGCGAACCTGGACTTCCGGGTCTGCGAGACCCTCGACGAGGCCGTGCAGCTCGCGCCGCCCGGGCTGATCGAGACGATCGCCAACTACACCGCGTTCCAGGACCTGCGCCGCCGTGTCGGCAACTAGGCCCGCGTACCCCCAAAAAGGACGAGCAAGCATGAGCGACAACAGCCTGCGCCTGGTGTGGATCTACCCGGACCTGCTGAGCACGTACGGCGACCAGGGCAACGCCCTCGTCGTGGAGCGCCGGGCCCGCCAGCGCGGCCTCGACGTCCACCGCGTGGACGTACGCAGCGACCAGCAGATCCCCACGTCGGGCGACATCTACCTGATCGGTGGCGGTGAGGACCGTCCGCAGCGCCTCGCGGCCGAGCGGCTGCGCCGCGACGGCGGCCTGGAGCGCGCCGTGTCCAACGGCGCGATCGTCTTCTCGGTCTGCGCCGGGTACCAGATCCTCGGCCACGAGTTCATCAACGACCTCGGCGAGCGCGAGCAGGGCCTCGGGCTGCTCGACGTGGTCAGCACGCGCGGCGAGGGCGAGCGGTGCGTCGGCGACGTCCTCGGGGACATCGACGAGCGGCTCGGCCTGCCGCCGCTGACCGGTTTCGAGAACCACCAGGGCATCACCCATCTGGGCCCGACGGCGCGGCCGTTCGCCCGGACGCGGATCGGCAAGGGCAACGGGACCGGCGACGGCACGGAGGGCGCGTACAACGACACCGTCTTCGGCACGTACATGCACGGCCCCGTGCTCGCCCGCAACCCGCTCATCGCGGACCTGCTGCTGAAGCTGGCCCTCGACGTCAACGCGCTGCCGCCCACCGACGACCGGTGGTACGAGGCGCTGCGCGCCGAGCGCATCGCGTCGGCGACGCAGCCCGCCTGACGGACTGTCGCGGTTCGTACGTTTTTGGGGTGTCCAGCTGGCGGACGCCCGGTTCGGCCCCGTCACTCTGCGCGAGTAGGGTGACGGGGATCCAGCCGGACGACGTGGTCCGGTCCTCGGCCCACGTTGCAAAGGTATTCCGGGCATGCGCATTGGTGTACTCACTTCCGGCGGCGACTGCCCCGGCCTGAACGCTGTCATCCGTTCCGTCGTGCACCGCGCCGTCGTCGACCACGGCGACGAGGTCATCGGTTTCCACGACGGCTGGAAGGGTCTTCTGGAAGGCGACTACCGCAAGCTCGACCTCGACGCGGTGGGCGGCATCCTGGCCCGCGGCGGCACGATCCTCGGCTCTTCCAGGGTCCAGCCCGCACATCTGCGCGGCGGCGTCGAGACGGCCCGCGGCCATGTCGCGGACCTCGGACTCGACGCGATCATCCCGATCGGCGGCGAAGGCACGCTGAAGGCGGCGAACCTGCTGTCCGAGGCGGGGCTGCCGATCGTCGGCGTACCGAAGACCATCGACAACGACATCGCGTCGACCGACGTCACCTTCGGCTTCGACACGGCCGTCGGCGTCGCGACCGAGGCGCTCGACCGGCTCAAGACCACCGCCGAATCGCACCAGCGGGTGCTGATCGTCGAGGTCATGGGGCGGCACACCGGCTGGATCGCGCTCCACTCCGGTATGGCGGCCGGCGCGCACGCCATCGTCGTGCCCGAGCGGCCCTTCGACATCGGTGAGCTGACCGAGCTGGTCGGCAAGCGCTTCTCGGCCGGCAAGCGCTTCGCGATCGTCGTGGTCGCCGAGGGCGCCAAGCCGCGCGAGGGCTCCATGGAGTTCGACATCGGCGGCAAGGACATGTACGGCCACGAGCGCTTCGCGGGCGTCGCCCGGCAGCTCTCCGTCGAGCTGGAGGAGCGCCTCGGCAAGGAGGCGCGCCCGGTCATCCTGGGCCACGTCCAGCGCGGCGGTACCCCGACGGCGTACGACCGCGTCCTCGCGACCCGCTTCGGCTGGCACGCGGTGGAGGCGGCGCACCGCGGCGAGTTCGGCATGATGACGGCGCTGCGCGGCACGGACATCGTGATGGTCCCACTGGCCGAGGCCGTGGAGACCCTCAAGACGGTGCCCTCCGAGCGGTACGCCGAGGCCGAGTGCGTGCTGTGACGATCTCGACAGTCGTCTGAGTGACGGCCCCCGGCTGCGGACGCGGCCGGGGGCCGTTCTAGTCTGTAGCGGACAACCGGTACGAATGGGCAGCCCCACGGGAGTACGCAGATGGATCACGGCGGGCACGGCAGCGGCATGGACATGGATCTGCCGCCGTTCACGCTGGGACGGGGGCTGGAGTTCTCCCCCGACCTCTTCTTCCTGGTGGGGTGCGTGCTGGCGGTCGCCCTGTACGGGTGGGGCGTGGTGCGGCTGCGCCGGCGCGGCGACGGCTGGCCGGTCAGCCGGACGGTCCTCTTCGTCATCGGCGTGCTGAGCGTGGCGCTGGTGATGTGCACCAAGCTCAACGACTACGGCATGGTCATGTTCAGCGTGCACATGGTGCAGCACATGGTGATCAGCATGCTCTCGCCGATCCTGCTGCTGCTCGGCGCGCCGGTGACGCTGGCGCTGCGGGCACTGCCGGTGGCGGGGCGCGGGAACCGCAAGGGGCCGCGCGAGGTGCTGCTGATGCTGCTGCACAGCCGCTACATGAAGATCGTCACACATCCGGCGTTCACGATCCCGCTGTTCATCGCGTCCCTGTACGCGCTCTACTTCACTCCGGTCTTCGACTTCCTGATGGGGAGCAAGCCGGGCCACCTGGGCATGATGGTCCACTTCCTCGCCGTCGGCCTGGTCTTCTTCTGGCCGATCATGGGCATCGACCCGGGGCCGCACCGCCCGGGTTACGTGATGCGGATGCTGGAGCTCTTCGCCGGGATGCCGTTCCACGCGTTCTTCGGCATCGCGCTGATGATGGCGTCCCAGCCGATGATCGGTACGTACGCGAACCCGCCCGCGTCGCTCGGCATCGACGCGCTGAGCGACCAGAACGCGGCGGGCGGCATCGCCTGGGCGTTCTCGGAGATCCCGTCGGTACTGGTGCTGATCGCACTGGTGTTCCAGTGGTACCGGTCCGAGCAGCGGGTCGCGCGGCGCGCGGACCGGGCGGCGGACCGCGACGGGGACAAGGAGCTGGTGGCGTACAACGCGTATCTCGCCTCGCTCCAGGCGCGCGGCCGCTAGGTCGCCGGTAACGTCGGCACGGTGGCGCGGGAGCCCTCCAGGGGTGACGATGGCCCTCCATCAGAAGAAGGGGGTGCGCATGCCCGGTTCTGCGAAGTCGATGGGGGTGCTCACCGTAGGGACGCTGGTCGTGATCTCGGCGTACACGGTGGCACTCGGAAGCAACGGCTGGCTGTGGTTCGGCTGGATCGTGCTCGGCCTGGTCACGATGGGGCTGGCCGCGACGCACAGCCGGTGAGCGGCCGGTGATCAGCCGGTGAGCGGTGGGTGATCAGCCGCTGAGACGTCACTGCGCGGCGCGCCCGGGGTGGTCCCGAGCGCGGAGCGCGGGCACGGAGCGCTCAGAAGCGGAAGACCGGTCCGGTGGCGGCATCGAGCACGCACGCGTTCGGATAGGTCTTCTGCCAGGCCGCCGCACGCCCGCGCCAGCTGCCCTTGGCGCTCACGGTCACCGGCTCGTACTGCTTGGTGCACGCACGCGGATTCCCGGACAGCCGGTCGAGGTCGCCGTCCGCCTTGTCGAGCGCCGCGCACGCGCCGGCGGCGTCCGGGTGGTGCCCCGGGCCCCCGGGAGGACACTTCAGCAGGACGCCCCGGATCCAGGTGTTCTCCGCGCCCGAAACGGTGAGGAACAGCCCGTGGGGCAGTGTCGGCTCGTCGGGGACGTCCGCGGCGGCCCTGGCGGGCACGGCAGCGCTCGCGAGAGCGAACAGGACGACTGCGGCGAGGGTGGCTGGGGAGCGCATCCGGACCTCCTGGGGCTGGGCAGCTCGGCGACTGAGTGGGGGGAGAGGCCAGGCCACCTCCTGCCACCGGCTCCGGCAAGCGACCACGCGGCGGTGTCGCACCCACGGGTACGTACCGCTGCTCCGTACGGCGGGACACCGTACGGGTCCGGTACCCGGCCGCCTGCCGCCCGCTGCCTCCGTTGCGCCCGGCTACGGCCGTGCCCCCGCCGTCAGGCGCGCCGAGGTCTCCGTCCGGGAGACGGTGACTCGACGAGGTCGCCCGCGTCCGGTACGGCGGTCCCTGCGGCCACGGCCGCGGCGTCGACACCGTGCACTCCGAGGCCCCCCGGGGACCGGCACCGGATTCCAGGGACTCCTTCCTTCGGTGAGTAGGCGGGCGGGGCGCGGGCACACGCCTTCCGGGAAGAACACACCGAGAGAACACACCTACGACTCGACGGGAGAACGTGGTGACGCGTTATGGGGGGTTCACCCGTGGCCAGGACCGGCGGTTTCACCCGGCACGTCGGCGGCTGAGCGCCGCATGAGCGACGCCGAGGACGAAACCCTTCTCGAAGGGCTGACGGTCGACAACCGCCACCCCGAGCGGCCCGTCCTGCTCGACGACGACGGCCGGCCGCTGCGGACGTGGCGGGAGAACCACCCGTACGACCACAAGGTCCGGCGCCAGGAGTACGAGCAGAGCAAACGGTTGCTCCAGATCGAACTGCTCAAACTCCAGCGATGGGTGAAGAACACGGGACAGCGGCTCGTGGTGATCTGCGAGGGGCGTGACGCGGCAGGCAAGGGCGGCACCATCCACCGCTTCACCGAGCGGCTCAATCCCCGGGGCGCCCGCGTGGTGGCCCTGGACAAGCCCACCGAACACGAGGCCGGCCAGTGGTATTTCCAGCGGTACGTCGCCCATCTCCCGTCCGCGGGGGAGATCGTCTTCTTCGACCGCTCCTGGTACAACCGGGCGGGAGTCGAGCGCGTCATGGGCTTCTGCACCCCGGCCGAGTGCCGGCACTTCCTCCAGCAGGCCCCGCTGTTCGAGCGGATGCTCACCGAGGACGGATTCCTGCTGGTGAAGTTCTGGTTCTCCGTCTCCCGCAACGAGCAGCGCACCCGGTTCGCCATCCGGCAGGTGGACCCGGTGAGGCAGTGGAAACTGTCGCCGACCGATCTGGCTTCGCTGGATCTGTGGGACGCCTACACGGCGGCGAAGGTGGACATGTTCCGGGCGACGGACACCGTTCACGCACCGTGGACCGTCGTGAAGAACAACGACAAGAAGCGCGGCCGCCTGGAAGCCATGCGCAGCCTGCTGTCACGGTTCGACTACACGGACAGGGACGACAAGGCGGTCGGTGAGCCCGATCCGCTGATCGTCGGCCCGGCGGACACGCTCCTGGAGCCCGGAGAGGAGAGCACCGTCCTCTCCCCGACCCCCCTCGCCGGCCGCCACGAGGGGCCGGGCGACCACCCCGGGTCCGCGGGGGACACCTCGCGGTGAGCCGGCCGCTCAGCCGCGACCTGCGGATCATGGTCTGCATAGCCGGGTTCCGGCAGGGCATACGAGTGCTCGGAGGTTGATAATCATGGTCCCCCTGCTACTCGTCCTGCTTCTCGCGCTGGTGCTCTTCGGCGCCGGATTCGCCCTGAAGGCCCTGTGGTGGATCGCCGTCGTCGTCCTGGCGATCTGGCTGCTCGGCTTCGTCATGCGGTCCGCCGGCAGCGGCGGCCGCAAGGGGCGCTGGTACCGCTGGTAAGCCGGCAGTGCGCGAGGAGGCTCAGCCCGCGAGTGCCGGCTGAGCCTCCTCGCGCGTACTGCCGCCGACCGTGACCGGCAGGCGCCGTGGAGAACACGCCGTCACCAGCAGCCCCCGAACCGTCCCCTCAGCCAGAAAGCCGAAAAGATGCCCTCTCAAGAAGCGAACCTGAACGTCGAGGTCGAGATCCACGATCCCGGTACGGCCATTGTGGCCATCGGCGGTGAACTGGACATCGACACCGCGACCTTCCTGCATCACCACTTGGCGAATCAGTTCCTCCACGGTCGGCACCATCTCGTACTGGACCTCTCGGCCCTGCAGTTCGTGGACTCGTCGGGAATGAACGTTCTGATCAAAGCCGCCAGGGAAGCCCGGGAAGGAGGGGGCGACCTGCGCCTCGTCGCACCCGCCCCCGCGGTCCGGCGCCTCCTCGAACTGACGGGGCTGAGCATGATGACACCCGTCCACGCCGATATCGAAGAGGCGCTCGGCCGGACCGGCGGGATCCCCGCGCAAGCACCCGTCACGGCCAGGGACGGCAGCAGCCGGTAACCGCGCCGGCCCCGTGGGGAGCTCCGGGGTCACGACACCTCGATACCGATGAGGCAGGTGTCGTCGTCGGTGTCCGAACTGCTGTGCGTGAGCAGACGGTCGAGCCGGCGTTCGAGGGTCGGGGCCGGCGCCTGGGCCCTGGCGAGCAGCTGGGCGAGGGAATCGTGGACGGCGGTGTCCTTGCGCTCGATGAGACCGTCGGTGTACATCAGCAGCGTGTCGTGCGGTTCGAGCTGGATCTCGACCTCTTCGTACTCGGCTTCCGCGAGGGCGCCCAGGAGAAGCCCGCTCGGCAGGGGCAGGGTGGTGGCCTCGTGCTCCCGTACCAGTACGGGCGGCAGATGGCCCGCCCTGGCCCAGCGCAGGACGCGGGTCTCCGGGTCGAAGAGACCGCACACCGCGGTGGCGGTGACCTGCCCGGTGAGGTGGTGCGCCACGATGTTCAGCCAGGACAGCAGCTGCCCCGGGCCCGCGCCGGTGACGGCGAGACCGCGCATGGCGTTGCGCAGGACCACCATGCCGGTGGCCGCGTCGATGCCGTGGCCGGCGATGTCCCCGACGCAGAGCAGTATCCGCTTGGACGGCAGGACGACGGCGTCGTACCAGTCGCCGCCCACCAGCGATTCCGTCTCCGCCGGCCGGTAGCGTACGGCGATCTGCAGGCCGGGGGCGTCGAGCGGCGCCCGGGCCGGCGGCATGATGGCGTGCTGGAGCTGCAGGGCCAGCCGGTTGCGCTCGGCCGACTCCTGTTCGGTGTGCGCGAGTTGGTCGCGGGTGGCGGCGAGCGCCACCTCGGTCCAGTGCTGGGAGGAGATGTCCTGGTAGGCGCCGCGTACCGCGAGGAGCCGGTCGTCGGCGTCGAGGACGGGTTCGGCGATGACCCGGATGTGGCGGGTCACTCCGTCGGGGCGCATCAGGCGGAAGGCCGTCGAGGCCGGTCGCCGGTGGTGGAGGACTGCCTGCAGGAAGCGGCCGATGGTGACGGTGTCGTCCGGGTGCGCGTGGTCGGTGAGGTCCTGCAGGGACACCGGTTCTTCGGTGACCGGCCGCCCGTACAGGGCGAAGAGCTGCCCGTTCCAGGTGATCTCGCCCGTCACCAGGTTCTCCTCGAAGCCGCCGATGCGGCCGAGGCGCTGCGCGTGCTGCAGCAGGCTGGCGAGCCGGGCCGTCTCGTCCTCGATGCGCCAGATGAGCAGGACGCTGCCGCCGTGCCGGCTGATGCTGAGGTCGGCGACGGACGCGAGCGGCACCTGGTCGACGAGGGCGGTCAGCGTCATCCGCTGCGCACGGAACGGCTCACCGGTGGCGTAGACGCGCTCGATCTTCTCGAAGAGTTCGCTCTCGCCGACCGCCATGGGGTAGGCCTCCAGCAGCAGGGCCCCGTTGACTGCGCTGCGGGAGCGTCCCGCCGGATCCACGAAGCTGCTGTTCACGTGACGGATCCGGAAGTCGCTGAGATGTCCTTCAGCACCGAGGTGCGGCGTGAGGACGAGCGCGGGGTCGTACAGCCCGTCGGAGAGGTCCACCAGCTCGGAGACGTCGGCCAGTTCCCGCGCGGAGGGAAGGTGCACCCCGGTGACCGGCAGGCTTTCGAGGGTGTGGGCGCACAGCTCGGCCAGGGCTTCGATCTGACGCGCTATGGCCGGGGACTGCGGGGGGAGCCGCTGGGGCCAGCAGATCTCCAGTACGCCGTGTATGCGGCCGCCGGTGCCGGCGGGCAGCGCGACACGGCCCCCGTTGGGGGTCTGCTTGTGGCCGATGGAGGGAAGGCCGACCTCGGCGAGGGAGGGGATCCGGACGGTACGGCGCTCGCCGAGCGCCTGGCGGGCGACGGTCGCCACACCGGGCGGTACGTACCGCCAGCGTCCCGCTTCGTCGGCGCTGAAGCCGGCGTGACCGCAGAGGGTGAGGGAGGAGTCCGAGCCGACGGTCCAGACGGCGACGGCTGTGGCTCCCAGCGGGGCCAGCGCGTGTTCGAGCAGCGATGCGGCGACGGTCTGGGTGTCCCCGGCCGCCAGCGCGGCGCTTTCGGCGGTGCGCAGGCGTACGGCGACGGACGGGTCGGCCGCCTCGCCGTACGGGTCGTCGCCGCTCGTCCGCCGGACGAAGTCGCCGGTGATGCCGACGACATGGTCGCGGGCCGCCTGGTTGATGATGTCCGCGGCCAGCTCCAGCTGGGACAGGCCGGCCTGGTCGGCGAGTTCTTCGAGCTGTCGCGCCGCCTGGGCCGGACCGCACCGGAGCCGCTCGATCAGGATCCCCTTGGCCAGTTCGACCAGGGCGCGGCCGTCGGCCGCGGCGTGCGCCGCCCGTACCTCCCCGCGAAGCCGTTCGACGGTGGCGGCCAGACGGCCGACGGTGGAGGTCTGGCCGGGCAGGGACTGCTCACCGACCCCGGCGAGGAGCCGGGCGGGCGACTGCGGAGCGGCGCTGTCCACGTCGGGATCTCCATGGTGCTCAGGAGTGCTCATGGTGCTGCTGACTCCTCGGTGCTTCAGCTGGGTACCGCAGGACGGGCGCGGGGACATCTGCCGGCGGCCGGCGAAGGCCGCTTCGCCTTAGCTGTCCAGCCATCGGCGCACGCATGCGATGAGGTCGTCGGCGTCCACCGGTTTGGTGACGTAATCGCTGGCGCCGGAGGCGAGGCTCTTCTCCCGGTCCCCCGGCATCGCCTTCGCGGTGACCGCGATGATGGGCATCCTCGTGTGCGCGGGCATCTGCCGGATCTCGGCGGTCGCCTCGTAGCCGTCCATCTCCGGCATCATCACATCCATCAGGATCAGGTCGATGTCCGGATGCGCGGCGAGCGCCTCGATCCCCTTCCGGCCGTTCTCCGCGTGCAGGACATTGATGCCGTGGAGCTCCAGGATGCCGCTGAGGGCGTAGAGGTTGCGGGCGTCGTCGTCGACGACGAGCACGGTACGGCCGTGCAGAGCGGCGTCGACGGTCCGGGGGGCGCCCTGACGGGTCTCCTCGGTCCGCACCAGGGGCACGACGGCCCCCGGCTGCTCGGCCGACAGGTGCAGGGCGATGCGTTCGCGCAGTTCGTCCAGGCTGGAGAGCAGTTCCAGCGGCCTCTGGCCGGCCCGGGACTGGAGCGCCCGCTCGTGCGCAGCGTCCAGGCGGCGGTTGTTGTGCGCGAGGACGGGGACGTTCCTGAGCGCGGCGTCGCCGTCCATCGCGTCCAGGAAGCGCAGGGCCTCACCGTCGGCCATGTCCAGCTCCAGGACCACGCAGTGGAACGGCTCGGCGGCAAGAGCGCCGGCGGCCTCCTGGGGGCCCACGGCCGCGATGACCTCGATGTCCTCGCGGTCGGCGAGGTCGGTGAGGTCGTAGCTGCCGGCGAGTTCGGCCACCGCGCTCTCGGCGACGAGGGAGAGCAGCCCGCGCGGGCGCTTCTCGATCACGAGCAGCCGGCGCGGCCGGCGCGGCTGCGGGGCCGCGGCGGTCAGGGCGCGCTCCCCGCTCCCGGCCGCCCCGTCGTCTTGTCCGGCTCTCGCCGTGTCGGCCGGGGCGGCGGTCGTCTGCTCCCGCAGGGCGGCGCGTGCGACGGGCAGGTAGAGAGTGAAGACGCTGCCCTGGCCGAGCGTGCTCTCGGCCGTGAGGGCGCCGCCGAGCAGGTGCGCGATCTCCCGGCTGATGGACAGGCCCAGTCCCGTGCCCCCGTACTTACGGCTGGTGGTGCCGTCCGCCTGCTGGAAGGCCCCGAAGATGACCTCGAGCTGCTGTTCGGCGATGCCCACACCGGTGTCCTGGACGCGGAAGGCCACCACGGCGCCGCCCTGGTGGACGGAGCCGGGGATCTCACCGTCGGCTGCCTGTTCGATGCGCAGCTCCACGCTGCCGCGCTCGGTGAACTTCACCGCGTTGGACAGCAGGTTCCGCAGGATCTGCCGGAGCCGGGAATCGTCGGTGAACAGGTCGAGCGGTACGCCGGGCGCGGTGGTGATCGTGAAGTCGAGGCTCTTCTGCGTGGTCATGGGGCGGAAGGTGGCCTCGACGTACTCGAGGAGCTGCCGCAGCGCGACGTGTTCCGGATGGATGTCCATCTTTCCCGCCTCGACCTTCGACAGGTCGAGGATGTCGTTGATCAGCTGCAGCAGGTCGGATCCCGCCGAGTGGATGATGCCCGCGTACTCGACCTGCTTGGCCGTGAGGTTGCGGTTCGGGTTCTGGGCGAGCAACTGGGCGAGGATCAGCAGGCTGTTGAGCGGGGTCCGCAGTTCGTGGCTCATGTTGGCCAGGAACTCGGACTTGTACTTGGAGGCCAGCGAGAGCTGCTGGGCGCGGTCCTCGAGCTCCTGCCGCGCCTGCTCGATCTCCAGGTTCTTGCCCTCGATGTCGCTGTTCTGAGCGGCCAGCAGGGCGGCCTTCTCCTCCAGTTCCGCGTTGGAGCGCTGGAGCTCCTCCTGCTGGACCTGGAGTTCCTCGGAACGCGACTGCAGCTCGGCGGCGAGCCGCTGCGACTCGCCGAGCAGCTCGTCGGTACGGGCGTTGGCGACGATGGTGTTGACGTTGACGCCCACCATCTCCATGAGCTGTTCGAGGAAGTCCCGGTGGACGGGGGTGAAGACGGTGAACGAGGCGAGTTCGATGACGCCGAGGACCTGGTCGTCGACGACGATCGGCAGCACGATCAGGCTGCCCGGTGTCGTCCGGCCGAGTCCGGAGGAGATGCTGACGTAGTCGCCGGGCACTCCTTCGGCGGCGATGGTGCGACGGCTGCGCGCCGCCTGGCCGACGAGGGACTCCCCCAGCTTGAAGCGGTCGTGGCCGGCGCCGGCGGGACGCCCGTACGAGCCGACGAGCCTGAGCTCGGTCCCGTCCGGACTCTCCTCCGCGAGGTAGAAGGCGCCGTACTGGGCGCTGACCAGCGGGGTGAGCTCGTCCATGATCAGCTCGCCGACCACGGCCAGGTCGCGGTGGCCCTGCATCAGGCCGGAGATCCGGGCCAGGTTGGACTTCAGCCAGTCCTGTTCGTGGTTGGCGCGGGTCGTCTCGCGCAGGGAGCCGACCATCGAGTTGATGTTGTCCTTCAGCTCCGCGACCTCACCGGAGGCGTCGACGGTGATCGATCTCGTCAGGTCGCCCTCCGCGACGGCACTGGTGACCTCGGCGATGGCCCGTACCTGGCGGGTGAGGTTGCCGGCCAGCTCGTTCACGTTCTCGGTGAGACGCTTCCAGGTGCCGGAGACGCCCTCGACCTCGGCCTGTCCGCCGAGACGGCCCTCGCTGCCCACCTCCCGGGCGACGCGGGTGACCTCGGCGGCGAAGGACGACAGCTGGTCGACCATCGTGTTGATGGTGGTCTTCAGCTCCAGGATCTCGCCGCGGGCGTCGACGTCGATCTTCTTGGACAGGTCGCCGTTGGCGACGGCGGTGGTGACCAGGGCGATGTTGCGGACCTGTCCGGTCAGGTTGTTCGCCATGGAGTTGACGTTGTCGGTGAGGTCCTTCCAGGTGCCGGCGACGTTCGGCACGCGGGCCTGGCCGCCGAGCTGTCCTTCGGTGCCGACCTCGCGCGCCACGCGGGTCACCTCGTCGGCGAACGCGGACAGGGTGTCCACCATCGTGTTGATGACCTCGGCCAGCGCGGCGACCTCGCCCTTGGCCTCGACCGTGATCTTCCGCGACAGGTCACCGCGCGCCACGGCGTTGGCCACGTCGGCGATGGAGCGCACCTGGCCCGTCAGGTTGGAGGCCATCACGTTGACGTTGTCGGTGAGGTCCTTCCAGGTGCCGGAGGCGCCCCGTACGGTCGCCTGTCCGCCGAGGTTCCCCTCGGTGCCCACTTCGCGGGCGACGCGGGTGACCTCGTCGGCGAACGCGGACAGCTGGTCGACCATCGTGTTGATGGTCTCCTTCAGCTCCAGGATCTCGCCGCGGGCGTCCACCCGGATCTTCTGGGTGAGGTCTCCCTGGGCGACGGCCGTGGTGACCTCGGCGATGGAGCGCACCTGGGCCGTCAGGTTGTCGCCCATGACGTTGACCGACTCGGTGAGGTCCTTCCACGTGCCGGAGACGCCCTTGACGTCGGCCTGACCGCCGAGACGCCCCTCCGTACCCACCTCACGCGCCACGCGCGTCACCTCGTCGGCGAACGCGGACAGCTGGTCGACCATCGTGTTGATGGTCTCCTTCAGCTCCAGGATCTCGCCCCGCGCGTCGACGCCGATCTTCTGCGACAGGTCACCCTGGGCGACCGCGGTGGCGACCTGGGCGATGGAGCGCACCTGGGCGGTCAGGTTGCCCGCCATGAAGTTCACGGAGTCGGTCAGGTCACGCCAGGTGCCGGAGACGCCCTTGACGTCGGCCTGACCGCCGAGACGCCCCTCCGTACCCACCTCACGCGCCACGCGCGTCACCTCGTCGGCGAACGCGGACAGCTGGTCGACCATCGTGTTGATGGTCTCCTTCAGCTCCAGGATCTCGCCCCGCGCGTCCACGTCGATCTTCTGCGACAGATCGCCCCGGGCCACCGCGGTGGCCACATGGGCGATGTCGCGGACCTGCGTCGTGAGGTTGCCCGCCATCGCGTTCACCGAGTCGGTCAGGTCGGCCCAGGTGCCGGACACGCCCGGCACCACGGCCTGGCCGCCCAGCGTCCCCTCGGTGCCGACCTCGCGGGCGACCCGGGTCACCTCGGACGTGAACAGCGACAGCTGGTCGACCATGCCGTTGAACACGGTGGCGATCTCACCGAGCAGGCCGTCCGCCTCGTCGGGCAGGCGGGTGCCGAAGTCTCCGTCGCGTACCGCGGTGAGTCCGTCCAGCAGCTGTCGCAGCTCCGGCTCCCCCACCTTGCCGGTGCCGCGCGGCCGTGTCCGCTGCACGGGACGTGAGCTCTCAACTGTCGTCTCAGCCATGACCAATCCTCGTTGCGCTCACCGGGCACCCCACCAAAGGGACACAGGACACCATCACGGCCCTCGGTCAGGGCCGCCCTCCCTCTGCGCCGCACGTCTTCGATCGGGGATCGTTGCCGTGCGACAAAATTACGAGGCAGAGTACCCCGACACCTGCTCCCGGGAGAAGCGGCGCCGATCTCCAGCGCACCAGGCCGTGCGGATCCGGGCCGTTCCCTCCCCTCGGCGGGCACGCCTTCGCGTCAGCGGCGCTCGGACTTCTTCGGCCCCTTGCCCCCCTGTCCTTTTCCGTCGCCGGGAGGGACCACACCCTTGTCGGCCTTGGGCTTCTTCGGGCCGTTCTCCCTGATTCCGCCGTTCTGGGAGCCGCTGCCCCGCGCGTGTTCGTCTCCGGCGTCTCCGGCCGGCTTGCGGGGAGCACGGCTGTTCCGGGCGTGCTCCTTGTCACGCCGGCCCGCGCTCTCGCCGGACTCCGGACTGTCCTGGCCCGCCTGATTTCCCTGGCCGGCCTGGCTTCCCTGGCCGGTCTGACTTCCCTGGCCGGTCCGGCTTCCCTGGCCGACCTGGCCGGCCTGGCCGTGGGAGGCACCGGAAGAGGCGGCGTCCGCCGGTGCGGCGTCAGACGGCTCGGTGGTGGTGTGCCGTACGCGCCCGGGCGTCGAGGAGCCGGGGGAGGGCGCCCTCGTGGTGTGCGGTGCGGACTCGGGTGCCCGGGGAGTGGGCGCCTCCTGCCCACTCGTGCCACCGGGCAGGAGGGCCGTGGTGGTGAGGACGGCGCCGAGCAGGGCCGCGAGCGCGGTGCCGCTGACGAGCAGTGTGCGCGTACGCCGGACCCCTGGTCCCTTCGCGGGCCGCTGCGGCGTCTCCTCTCTCGTGGTGGCCGGGCCGGGGGAAAGCAG
Organism: Streptomyces enissocaesilis; assembly: GCF_039533765.1. Classification (NCBI taxonomy): domain Bacteria; kingdom Bacillati; phylum Actinomycetota; class Actinomycetes; order Kitasatosporales; family Streptomycetaceae; genus Streptomyces; species Streptomyces enissocaesilis. The sequence continues at coordinate 224,240 of NZ_BAAAUD010000020.1, forward strand.
GGCGGCTCCCGCCTCGTCCTCTTCGCCCGCGAGGCGGTGCACGGCTCCGGCCTGCGCGGTGTCGGGGTCGAGGGCGATGCCCGTCAGGGCGGCGGCGCACTCCCGTGCGTCCGGGCGGGCGGTCTCGTCCTTGGACGTCATGTCACGCAGAAGGCCGGCCAGGGCGGTGGGCACGTGGGAGGGGATGTCCGGCGGCCGGTGCAGGCGGGCTATCGCCGCTTCCAGGGGCTGGCCGCTGTATTCGAGTTCGCCCTTGAGGCATTCGAGGAGAACGAGCCCGAGTGCGTACACGTCTGCCGCAGGGCCGGCCCCTGTGCCGAGGACCTGCTCGGGCGCGAGGTAGGCGGCAGTACCGATGAGGGCGCCGGACACCGTGTTGGACGTGGCGTCGATGAGGCGGGATATGCCGAAGTCCGTGAGGTAGGGCCTGTCGTCGGCGTCCAGCAGGATGTTGGAGGGTTTGACGTCCCGGTGCACGATGTTCGCGGCGTGCACATGGGCGAGGGCGCCGGCCAGGCGGACGCCGAGTCGAGCGACGGACCGCGGTGTCATGGGCGCGGTCGCGAGCTGCTGCCGCAAGGTGGTGCCCCGGACGAGCTGCATGACCAGATACGAGTGGTTCTCGTACCGTCCGGCGTCGTAGACGGTGACGAGCGCCGGATGGTGCAGACGTGCGAGCAGCACGGCCTCGTCACGGAATCGTTCCTCGAAGACCGCGTCGGCGCCGGGCCGGAACATCTTCACCGCCACGGGCCGTCCCAGGCGCAGGTCGGTCCCCCGGTACACGTCCGCCGTCCCGCCCCGGCCCAAGAGCTCGTCGAGCCGGTAGCGGTCGGCGAGAGTGCCGTGGGCACTCTTCGTGCCGGCCCTGTTGGCCGGCGTACGGCTCGTCATCGAGACTCCTGCGGAAGCGACACCAATGTGCGTGCACGGACGTCCAGCACGCTTCTGCGGGTACCCCCCGCGCCACCCCGCATACGTAACAAACAGGCCGGCAGTGCCGGGACCGGACCGCCGGACCCGCCGTCCGCGATGGTGGTGGTCCGACACCGCGGCGTACGGCCCGCGGGATCCCGCCGGCCTCTTCGTGCGGAGCGGCCGCGCCCGGAGACGATCCGTACGAACCGGGCCGGGTCCCGCTCCGCCTTCCGATGTCGCGTTCCGGTCTCACGCTGACGGAGTGGCGGAACTGAAGGGTAGACCAGCGGCAGGGTCAGCCGCGGCGGGCCAGGAGGTAGGCCCGGCGGGTCTCGACCTCGTGGGCGTAGTGGGTGCGCTCCATGTGCATCTCCACGGTGAAGCCGGCCGCTTCGAGCAGCCCGGTGATGTGCGCGGGTTCGAGGAAGCGGAAGTCGACGTCCACGGCATGCCCCCACCACTCGTCCAGGTGCCGGACCTCCTCGCCGATGTGGAAGGAGAGGAGAAGGAGGCCGGAGGGGCGCAGGACCCGCCCTGCCTCCTCGAAGGCCCGGCGCAGGTCACCGGGGGCGAGGTGGGTGATCGTGTAGAAGGCGACGGCGGAACCGAACTCGCCGTCCTCGGCGGGAAGTTCCAGCAGATCGCCTTCCCGGAACTCCACCTGCGCGAACCGGCGTCGGCCGGCTTCGACCATGCCCGCGGACAGGTCGATCCCGACCGTACGCGCGCCCTTCCCGGCGAGCCAGGCCGCCACGTGTCCGGGGCCGCAGCCGAGGTCGGCGATCGCGGTCCCTGGCTCGGTCTGTTCCAGGAGGGAGGCCAGGAGCGCCCGGTCGAGCGGCTTCCCGGCGAGCTCGTCGTGCAGCCGGGCCGCGTACTCCTCGGCCACGGTGTCATAGCTGAGGCGTACGGATTTGTGATGTCCACGATCACCCATACGGGGCAGCATGCCACGGGACAACCGGTGGGCGTGCGTGCCCGGGACGAGGGGGAGACCGATGAGACATGACGCATTCCTGGCTCGTGCGCGCGGGGGCGGTGAGTACGCCGGCCAGGAGGGGTCCGCGCAGACCACGACGGCCGTACGGGAGGTCCCGGCCCACCGTGTCACGCCCGGCGAAGAGGCCGAGGACCTGGCGGCCCGGCTGCCGGTGTCGCTGAAGGGCGCGCTGGGGAACGGCGGTCGGCGAGCCGGGTCCTGCGGCGTCGAGGAGTTCCGCTGATGCCCGGTCGACAAAGTCGGTACGAGGCAGGCATCGACCCGCCCGAAGACGGTTACACGTGACGACGGCTGCACATAGGCTGTCCTCCCCCGAGATCTCCGCTGACCTGGCAGTACGCAGCCCTGGAGCCGATCCGGCAGAGCTAGGAGCCGCCCCGTGTTCTACTACGCGCTCAAGTACGTCCTCCTGGGGCCGCTGCTGAGGCTGCTCTTCCGGCCGAGGATCGAGGGGCTCGGCCACGTCCCCGACGAAGGGGCCGCGATCGTGGCGGGGAACCACCTGTCCTTCTCCGACCACTTCCTGATGCCCGCGATCATCAAGCGGCGCATCACCTTCCTCGCCAAGGCGGAGTACTTCACGGGCCCCGGACTCAAGGGCCGGCTGACCGCCGCGTTCTTCCGCAGCGCGGGACAGATCCCCGTCGACCGGTCCGGCAAGGACGCGGGGAAGGCGGCGATCCGCGAGGGCCTCGGGGTGCTGAGCAAGGGCGAGCTGCTGGGCATCTACCCGGAGGGCACCCGCTCGCACGACGGCCGGCTCTACAAGGGCAAGGTCGGGGTCGCCGCGATGGCGCTCAAGGCACAGGTGCCCGTGGTGCCGTGCGCGATGGTGGGTACGTTCGAGATCCAGCCGCCGGGACAGACCGTACCCCGTATCAAGCGCGTCACCATCCGGTTCGGTGAGCCGCTGGACTTCTCGCGGTACGCGGGCATGGAGGACGAGAAGGCGGCGCTCCGCGCGGTCACCGACGAGATCATGTACGCGATCCTCGGTCTGTCCGGTCAGGAGTACGTCGACCGGTACGCGGCCGAGGTCAAGGCGGAGCAGGAACAGGAGCGGGTGAAGAAGTTCCCCAGGAAGCTGCGCTGACGGCGGATCAGCGGACGGCGAACGGTTCCCCGCCGGCGGGGAACCGCGCGTAGCGTCCCTCGTATGACCAGAGGAAGCGCATTCGTCGTCGGAGCAACAGGACAGATCGGGCGGGCCGCCGTACGGGCGCTCGCCGAGGACGGCTGGGACGTGAGAGCCGGATCGCGCGGCGGCGGCCGCGACGCGACCTGGCCGCGGGAGGTCCGGGCGGTGGCGGTCGACCGGGAGGACGACGCGGCGCTGGCGGCCGCGCTCGGCGACGGCTGCGACGTCCTGGTGGACATGGTCGCGTTCGAGGAGAGGCACGCGGCGCAGCTGACGGGGCTGGCGGACCGGATCGGTTCCGCGGTCGTCATCTCCAGTGGCGCCGTCTACGAGGACGACAAGGGCCGCGGCTTCGACACCCAGGAGGAGCCCGACGGGTTCCCGCGGTACCCGGTGCCGATCCGCGAGACCCAGGCGACCGTGGCACCGGGCGACGCGACGTACGGCACCAGGAAGATCGCCGTCGAGCGGCGCCTGCTGGCCGCCGGCGACCGGCTGCCGACGACCCTGCTGCGCGCTGGCGCGGTCCACGGGCCGTACTGCCGGACTCCGCGCGAGATCCACTTCGTCAAACGGGCGCTGGACGGGCGGCCGGTGCGGGTCCTGGCGTACGGCGGGCTCAGCCGGTTCCACCCGGTGCACGTCTCCAACCTCGGGGAGCTGATCCGGCTGGCGGCGGCGCGGCCCGGCTCCCGGGTGCTCAACGGGGGCGATCCGGACGTGCCGACGGTCGCGGAGATCAGTACGGCGATCGACGCGGTCATGGGGGTGGAGAGCGAGCTGGTGCTGGTGGACGGGCCCCCGCCGGTGGGTTCGGTCGGGGAGACCCCCTGGAGCGGCAACGGCCACCCCATCGTCTACGACATGTCCGCCGCCGAGCGGGAGCTCGGCTACCGGGCTGTCACCGGTTACGCCGATTCGCTGCCCGCCACCGTGGAATGGCTGGCGGAGGTGCTCCGCGACCAGGACTGGCGGGAGGCGTTCCCCAAGCTGTCGCAGAGGTACGCCCCCGGGGGCGACGGGCCGTTCGACTACGCGCAGGAGGACGCCTGGCTCGCCGGCCGGTAGGCGCGAGGAGGGGGCGGCCGGAAACTCCGGCCGCCCCCTCCCGTGTTCAGACCGTTACGGCTTCGGTGCGGCGTGCGGGGCGCACGTCACATCGCGGCTGCCGGTCTTCCCGGTGAGCAGGTAGGTGTCGACCCGGTCGTTGACGCACGGGTTGGCGATCCCGGTGACGCCGTGCGAGCCGGCGCCCTTCTCCGTGATCAGGCGGGAGCCCTTGAAGCGCTTGTGCAGCTCGACGGCGCCCTCGTACGGAGTGGCGGCGTCACGCTCGGCCTGCACGATCAGGACCGGCGGCAGCCCCTTGCCGGACTTGACGTTCAGCGGGGTCTGCTGCTTCGACGACCAGGTGGCGCAGGGCAGGTTCATCCAGGCGTTGGCCCACGTCATGAACGGGTGGTCCCGGTGCAGCCTGGTGTTGTCCCGGTCCCACGTCCTCCAGTTGGTGGGCCACTTGGCGTCCGCGCACTCGACGGCCGTGTAGACGGCGTTGCCGTTCTCCGAGGCGGCGTTGCCCGCGGTGTCCGACAGGTCGGGGGCGATCGCGTCGACGAGCGCCTGCGTGTCACCCGCGACGTACTTGCTCCAGGTCCGGGCGGTGGACGCCCAGGCGGAGTCGTAGTACGGCGCGCTCTGGAAGAAGCCGATCAGCTCGGCGGGGCCGACGACGCCGCCGAGCGGACTCTTCTTGGCGGTGGCGCGCAGCTTCACCCACTGCTGCTCGACCTTCTCGGGGGTGTCGCCGAGGTGGTAGGTGGCGTCGTTCTCGGCGACCCACGCCTTCCAGTCGTTCCAGCGCATCTGGAAGGCGACGTCCTGGTCCAGGTTGGCCTGGTACCAGATCTTCTCCTTCGACGGGTTGACCACGCTGTCGACGACCATGCGGCGGACGTGGCCCGGGAACAGCGTTCCGTAGACCGCGCCGAGGTAGGTGCCGTACGAGACGCCGAGGAAGTTCAGCTTCTTCTCGCCGAGCGCGGCGCGGACGACGTCCACGTCGCGCGCGGTGTTGGGCGTGGTCATGTGCGGCAACAGCCAGCCGCTGCGCTCCTGGCAGCCGTCCGCGTACTCGGCGGCGAGCTTGCGCTGGGCGCGCTTGTCGGCCTCGCTGTCGGGCACCGGGTCGGGCTTCGGCGCCTTGACGAACTCCTGCGGGTCGACGCAGGAGATGGGCGAGGAGTGCCCGACGCCGCGCGGGTCGAAGCCCACGAAGTCGTACGCCGCGGCCATCTTCGTGTAGACCGGGTTCTTCTTGGTGACCCGGGTGGGGAACCTCAGGCCCGAGCCGCCGGGGCCGCCCGGGTTGTAGAGCAGCGCGCCCTGGCGGTCCTCCGCGGAGCCGGTGTTGCCGATCCGGTCGACGGCGATCTTTATCTTCCGGCCGTTCGGCTCCGCGTAGTCGACGGGCACGGTGACCCAGCCGCACTGGATGGGCTTCTCGAGGCCCCAGTCCGCCGGGCAGTCGCGCCAGTCGATGCCCGCCTCCGCCGCGCGGTCGGCGGCGATCCGCACGCCGCGCGCCTCGGACGTGCTGGTGTGGCGGTCCTGGGCGCCGGCCGCGGGCGCGGTTACCGCGCCGGCCAGCAAGGTGCCCGCTATGAGAGTGCCGGCCGAGCCGAGCGCTGCTGTACGCCTCAAGTGGTGCCTCCCCCTGTGAGTGTGGTGCCGCGGGTGACGGCAGCGATCAGTGATCGACGGTCATGGGTGTACGGGCGCATCCTGTCGCCTGAAGGGTCCTCAGCAACAGGTCGTACTGGTGTTTCTTTACCAATCCCATAACCGGAGAGCCGTGTCCCGCTGAGCGGTGCACATGGGGGTCACCCAAATGTCTGAAGTGCCCCGTCCAGTACGCGCCGCAGCCGCAGCGCGTCGGTCGCCACCGCCGTGACCAGCACGGCGGGACCGGCGAGCGCGGTGAGGACCGCGTTGTCACCCAGAAGGCGGGTTTCAGGTGGTTCGTGCTCGAAGTCGGGATGTACGACCAGGAGTTGGCCGGTCGCCCGGTGTCCGCCGAGCACCGATCCCCCGTCCCAGCCGCCGGGCGCCCCCGGGCCGTACGACAGTTCCTGGTCCAGCAGCGGGCGTCCGGCCCGCAGGACGGTGAGGCGGGTGGTGAGCGTGCCGGACTCCTCGCCGTACCTGCCGAGGATCTGCTCCTCGCGCAGGACCAGGCGGGCGGAGGCGGCAAGCTCGACGCGGGTGGTCATGCGCAGGTCGCTGCCGCGGGCCGAGATGAGCGGTTCGGGCAGCCAGCGCAGGTCCGCGTCGGCCCCGACCGTCAGCCGTACGTCGTAGCGGGCGGGCGGGCCGCCGCGGCCGGGCAGGGCGACGGTGGCCGCGGCCGAGTCGACGGCGAGCGCGGCGCCGCCCCGCACCTCGGCCTCGACGGCCAGCCGGTCGCCGCCCAGCGGCGCGCTCATCGCGCCGACGACGGTGACCCGGGCGTACGCGCCCGTGCCGCGGGTGCGGCGCAGGGCGAGCGGCCCGCCGCTCTCCAGGACGGGCAGCCGCGTGCCGCCCCGGCCGTCGGGGACGGCGGTGACCCTGGCCGTCGCCTCGACGCCCGCCACGCCGGTGCCCGCCGGCGCCACGGTGGTCATGCGGACCAGGCGGCGAGCCGCTCGCGGACCCAGTCGGCCACCGGCTTGACGCCGCCCTCGGACGCCAACGAGGTGAAGGCTACGGGGAGTTCACCGCGCTGCGCCTCGGCGTCGCGTGCCATGCGGCCGAGGTCGGATCCGACGTACGGCGCGAGGTCGGTCTTGTTGACGACCAGCAGGTCGGCCGTGGTGACACCGGGCCCGCCCTTGCGCGGGATGTCGTCGCCGCCCGCCACGTCGATGACGAAGACCTGCGCGTCGACGAGCCCCTTGGAGAAGGTGGCGGTGAGGTTGTCGCCGCCCGACTCGATCAGGATCAGGTCGAGCGGCCCGACCGCGTCCTCCAGGTCCTCGACCGCTTCGAGGTTGGCGGAGATGTCGTCACGGATGGCGGTGTGCGGACAGGCGCCGGTCTCGACGGCCTGGATGCGCTCGGGCGGCAGGACGGCGTTGCGGAGCAGGAATTCGGCGTCCTCGCGCGTGTAGATGTCGTTGGTGACGACGGCGATGGACAGCTCGTCGCGCAGTTCCCGGCAGAGGGCGGCGACGGTCGCGGTCTTGCCGGAGCCGACGGGGCCGCCGAGTCCGATGCGCAGGGCGCGCTTCGTACCGTCGGGGCGGGCGGCGTCGGCGCCGACCGCCATGGTGTGGTCGTGGGCGTGGTCGAGGTGCATGATGCGGCTCCTGTGCGGTGATGCGGTGTCACGAGGCGAAGAGGCGTACGGGCCAGTCGGCGTGCGCCTGCGCCGTGATGTCCAGCAGCGGCGCGGAGGCGGCGGGCAGCGCGCCCGTGTCTTCGTCCCGGGCACGGCGGGCGGCTTCGGCGGCGCGCCGCGCGACCTGGTCGAGTTCGGGCGCGAGGCGGGCGAGGACGGCGGTGGCCTCGAAGGGGTCCAGGCTGAGCAGGCGTACCGCCGCGGTGGCGGGACCGCTGACGGTCTCGTACGCGACGCAGTGCGCGGCGTCCTCGGGTCCGAGCCCCGCCGCGCGGGCGGTGACGCCGAGCACGACGGGCTGGTGCGCGCCGCGCGGGCGCGCGGCGGCCAGCGCGTCGAGCGCGTCGCACGGCCAGGTGGCGCGGGCGGCGCGCATCAGCTGCCGGCCCAGCTTGCGCGCCGTCGCCCGCAGGGCGGGTGAGGGCGTACGGGCGTCGGCGGCCTCGTCGAGTGCGAGGGCGTCGACGCCGAGGGCGGCCGCGGCGGCGAGCGCCGACGAGGTGAGCCCGGTGGTGTGCAGGCGGCCCCGGCAGAAGGCGGCGAGGTCCGCGGCGTCGCGGACGCGCCCCGCCTTGACGGCCGCTTCGGCGCCACCGGAGTGGGCGTGGCCCCCGGCGGGGAACCGCCCGTCCGCGAGCACGAGGAGGGCGGCCCGCGCGCCGGGCGAGGCGTGGTCGAGGTGAGGGGAGGTGTCCATGGTCAGAAGAGGAAGTAGCGTTGGGCCATGGGGAGTTCCGCGGCCGGCGCCGGCTCGACCGCGTCCCCGTCGATCGTCACCGTGAAGGTGTCGGGGTCGACCTCGACGCGCGGGAGAGCGTCGTTCTCGCGCATGTCGGCCTTGGTGACCCGCCGCGTGCTGCTGATCGGTACGAACCGCTTGCCCAGGCCGAGCCGTTCGGGGAGCTTGTCCTCGATCGCGGCCTGGGCCACGAAGTTGAGGGAGTTGGCGGCCGGAGCCCTGCCGATCGCGCCGAACATCGGCCGGGGCAGCACCGGCTGCGGGGTCGGGATCGAAGCGTTGGCGTCGCCCATCTGCGCGTACGCGATCTGCCCGCCCTTGAGGACGAGCTGCGGCTTGACACCGAAGAAGGCGGGCTCCCACAGCACGAGGTCGGCGAGCTTCCCGCTCTCGACGGAGCCGATCTCGTGGTCGAGGCCCTGCGCGACCGCCGGGTTGATCGTGTACTTGGCGACATAGCGACGCGCCCGGTGGTTGTCGGCGCGCCCGTCGCCCGGCAGCGCTCCCCGGCGTTTCTTCATGACGTGCGCGGTCTGCCAGGTGCGCAGCGCGACCTCACCGATCCGGCCCATCGCCTGCGAGTCGGAGGAGACGATCGAGATGGCGCCGAGGTCGTGGAGGATGTCCTCGGCCGCGATGGTCGAGGGCCGGATCCGGGACTCGGCGAAGGCCAGGTCCTCCGGCACGGCCGGGTTGAGGTGGTGGCAGACCATCAGCATGTCGAGGTGTTCCTCGATCGTGTTGACGGTGTGCGGCCGGGTCGGGTTGGTGGAGCTGGGCAGGACGTACGGCTCGGAGACGACCGTGATGATGTCCGGCGCGTGCCCGCCGCCCGCACCCTCGGTGTGGTACGCGTGGATGGTGCGCCCGGCGACGGCTGCGAGGGTGTCGCCGACGAACCCGGCCTCGTTCAGCGTGTCGGTGTGGATGGCGAGCTGGGCGCCCGTCTCCTCGCACACGCCGAGACAGGCGTCGATGACGGCGGGCGTCGCACCCCAGTCCTCGTGGATCTTGAATCCCAGTGCGCCGCCCCTCAGCTGGGCGTGCATCGCCTCGCGCGACATCGTGTTGCCCTTGCCGAGCAGCCCGATGTTGACGGGGTAGTGCTCCAGCGCCTCGAACATCCGGGCAAGGTGCCAGCCGCCGGGCGTGACGGTGGTGGCCTTGGTGCCCTCGGCGGGGCCGGTGCCGCCGCCGACGAGCGTGGTGATCCCGGAGGAGAGCGCCTGCTCGACGACGGTCGGCGAGATGAAGTGGACGTGCGCGTCGATGGTCCCGGCGGTGAGGATCCGGCCGTTGCCCGCGATGATCTCGGTCTCCGGACCGATGACCAGGTCCGGGTGGACGCCGTCCATGGTGTCGGGGTTGCCGGCCTTGCCGATGCCGGTGATCCGCCCGTCGCGCAGGCCGATGTCGGCCTTGACGACGCCCCAGTGGTCGAGGATCACCGCGCCGGTGATCACGGTGTCGGGCGCGCCCTCGGCCCGGGTCGTACGGGCCTGGCCCATGGACTCGCGGATCACCTTGCCGCCGCCGAACACCGCCTCGTCACCGGCGCGTCCGGGTCCGCCGCAGCGGTCCTCCTCGATCTCGATGAGCAGGTCGGTGTCGGCGAGCCGGATGCGGTCGCCGGTGGTGGGGCCGAACAGGTCGGCGTACACCGGGCGCGGGAGCTCAGGCATCGAGGGCACCTCCGGTCTCCCCGCGCAGACCGGCGACGATGCGCCGGCCGCCGACGGGGACGAGTTCGACGTCGACGGGGATGCCGGGCTCGAAGCGCACGGCGGTGCCCGCGGCGATGTTCAGCCGCAGGCCGCGGGCGGCGGCGCGGTCGAAGCGGAGGCCGGGATTGGCCTCGGCGAAGTGGTAGTGGGAGCCGACCTGGACGGGCCGGTCTGCGGCGTTCAGGACGGTGAGGCGGATGACGGGCAGGCCGTCGTTGAGCGCGACGGGGTCGTCGGCGTACAGGATCTCTCCGGGGATCATCGGCTGCCGCTCCCCGTCAGGCGATCGGTTCGTGGACGGTGACGAGCTTGGTGCCGTCCGGGAAGGTCGCCTCGACCTGTACGTCGTGGATCATCTCCGGGATGCCCTCCATGACGTCGTCACGGGTGAGCACCTTGCGTCCCGAGGACATGAGTTCGGCGACGCTGCGGCCGTCGCGGGCGCCTTCGAGGATGTGCGAGGTGATGAGGGCGATCGTTTCGGGGTGATTGAGTTTCACGCCGCGTGCGCGGCGTTTCTCCGCCACGTCCGCCGCCACATGGATGAGCAGTCTTTCCTGCTCGTGCGGGGTCAGTTGCACGCGTGCCACCTCCAGTTGTACCGCCGCGCCGCCCGTGCGGGGGCAGGCGGAGTCCAGCGCGTCCGCGAGGCTGAGAGGGAGGTACGGAACCACTGCTTCCGACTCGGGCGCAGCGGGACCATATCCAACTTCAACACTCCGTTGACCTGCGTTTTCTGGCCGCGCGGCCAGACATTGCACGTTAGAGCGGAAGTTTTTCCAACGCGTTAACTGGGGCTTTGCACGTCCATGGTCATCAGCGCGTTCGGCCCGCCCGCAGGAGCGCGGACAACCGGTCGTTGCGCCGCCTCGGGGTCCACACCTGGAGGACCGGCCCCGGGAAGGCGGGGCGGCCGTCGTCACCCGGCACGTCCTGCCCGGTACGCAGGCCCGGGTCACCGACGCGGTGGCCGACGGCGCAGGGGTTCCGGCGTACCGCACCCCGCAGCCGGCCCCGGCCGGCCGACGGCAGTGCGGGACCGGCCGTGCGCCCCCGCCGCAGCGGACGGGGGCGTGCGGCTTTTTCGTACGGGCGGACCCGAGGCGTCAGCTGCCGGGGGTTTCACCGCGGTGCTCGGCGGCGATGCCGAAGCGGCGCCGTTCGCCCGGAGCGGACGCCGCCGAGCCGATCGTCGAGACCGAACTGATCGCCGACTCCTCGGGCTCTGCCTGCTCCCCCTCAAGTCGTTCCAGGTCAGCGGCGGAAACCAACGCCACCAGCGGCTTCCCGTGCCGCGTCACGACCACCCGCTCGCCGCCGTACACGACGCGGTTGATCAGCTCCGCCAGCTCTGCCCGGGCTTGCGTCACCGGAATCTCGTAGGCCATGCTCCCCATAGTACGAGCTGTACGTCCTGTACATTTTTTACAGAGGCTTCAGCGGTCCGAGGAGCATCAGGAAGCATCAGGAGAGGTACGCCATGAACCGGCCTTCCGCACACAGCGCCCGCTACGTACTGCCCGAGTTCACCGAGCGCACCAGGACCGGGACCCGCACGTTCGATCCGTACGCGAAGCTGCTCGAGGAGCGGATCGTCCTCCTGGGAACGGTCGTCGACGACGCCGCGGCCAACGACGTGACGGCGCAGTTCATGCACCTCGAACACGCCGCCCCCGACCGGGACATCTCGCTCTGCATCAACTCCCCCGGCGGCTCGCACACCGCGATGTCCGCGATCTACGACACCATCCGGTTCGTAACCTGCGACGTGGAGACGGTCTGCCTGGGGCAGGCCGCCGCCTCCGCCGCCGTACTGCTCGCGGCCGGCACACCGGGCAAACGCCTCGCGCTGCCGGGCGCCCGGGTGCTGTTCAGTCAGCCGTCCATCGACCGGCCCGTGCACGGCCAACCCTCGGACCTGGAGATCGAGGCACGGGAGTTGACGCGCACGCGGGAGATGCTCACCCGACTCCTCGCACTGCACACCGGGCAGAGCGAGGAGCGCGTCGACGACGACATCGAGCGCGACAAGGTGTTCACGGCCAAGACGGCGGCGGCGTACGGCCTGGTGGACCACGTCGTGCAGAGCCGCAAGGCCGCGCCCGTCTCCCCGGCCCCGAGGTGAACCCGCGCATGCTGCCGCCCGAACTGCCGCCGCTGCCCGCACTGACGCGCGCCGAGTGCGAGTACGTCGACCGCTATCTCGAAGTGCTCGATCTGATGGGGCGGATCAACCCCGCACGCGGCACCGACACCTACGGCGCGCTGCGGGCCGCCCAGGCTCTCGCCGGCAAGGCCGCCGGCCTGCGGGACGCCCTCGCCCTGATGCACGAGCGGGGTGAGGCGCGTGTGCACGCCGTCACGCTCGCGCGGGCCCTGCGCGTGCTCGACGGAGAGCGGCGGGCGGGCCGGGTCACTCTGCCGTCCGTGTCCACGAGTTGAGGAACACGCGGTCGGCTCCCCCCATTGGCGTACGGGAGGAGCTCACTCAAAAGGCGTAGGAAATACCTGAACAGCGGTATGACCCAACTTGCGCAACACACCTGCACATCCGGCGGAATTGGACATTCCGTCGCTGGTGCGACGGTCGTCAGGCACCCGCGTCCGATGTCGAAAACATCCCTGTCCACCCGAACGGGTCAGCGGTGATCAGCCTCACAAAATGCCGTTTCGGCTCGGAAATCCGGCTGTTCATGAGTCAAGATCCCTGGGACGACAAGCCCCCGCCACCGCGGCGGGGCGGTCCGGGCGGACGCCGAGTCCTGCCGCCGCTTCGGATGACTGGTCGACAGGAGTGCATCGGCAGGAGTGGAGGACCCAAGCAGTACGGGGTGACCGGAGACGGTCGTCCCTCGGGGTGAAGCCGCACACCGCGGCCGGGCATCTTCGCCTGTCCGAACCCGACAGGTCATCCTTCACAGGCGGCTGACGAAGGGTCGCGCATGACCGCGCACAAGCATGTCCCGTCCGTACTGTCCCGGGCCGGAGCCGCTTCGGCTCTCACCCTCGCCGCGATCGGCACCACGATGCTGGCGCCCGGCGCCGTCACCGAGGCCCAGGCCGCATCGCATTCGACGAAGGCGCTCAACGTCGCCGCGTCGAAAAAGGGGGCCCCGTACAAGCACGGGGCGGCGGGCCCGAGCCGGTTCGACTGCTCAGGGCTGACGCTCTATTCGTACAAGAAGGTCGGCAAGAGCCTGCCACGCACCGCCCAGTCCCAGTACAACAAGACCCGGCACATCTCCGCCTCCAGCCGCCAGCGCGGGGACCTGGTCTTCTTCCACTCCGGGCGCAGCGTCTACCACGTGGGCATCTACGCCGGGAGGGGCAAGATCTGGCACTCCCCCAAGTCCGGCTCCGTGGTGAAGCTGGAGAAGATCTGGTCCAAGAGCGTCTGGTACGGCCGCGTGCGCTGATATTTCCGGCCGGCTGCCGGTCCAGGGAGGTGCGTTCCGTGCCATGACCTCCCTGAATCCGGTGCGCCACATCACCTTCGACGCCCACGCCCCGTACGCGATCGCCGAGTTCTGGTCGCACCTGACCGGTTGCCCGTTGCTGGACGAGCCGGGTGACGACGAGGTGCTGATCCATCCGGAGCGGCCCGGTGTGCCCGGACTGCTGTTCGTACGGGTTCCCGAGGGCAAGGCCGGCAAGAACGGCGTCCACCTCGGCACCCAGCCGCCGCACGGCGCGCGGGATGCCGAGGTGGAGCGGCGCGGCGCGCTCGGTGCGCGGATCGTCGACGACCGCCGCACCGAGGACGGCCGGGGCTGGGTCGTCATGGCCGGCCCCGAGGGAAACGAATTCTGCGTGGAGCGCGGCGCGCAGGAGATCAGGCCCGTCCGACACGGCGGTGCGGCGGTGCGGACGGTGGGGCGGCGGGCGCGTTACGCGGCTGCCGCCGCCACCGGCCCGGCCAGCGAGGCCACTCCCAGCACGGCGAGCGCGGTCCCGCTGACCGCTTCCACGGCGCGGGCCGCGCCCGCGGTCGACCTGGCGCCGACCCACGCGTACGAGCCCGCGCCGGCCGTGCCCCTGCCTTCCGGGGTGGCGGCGCAGCCGCTGCTCGACGAGGAGCTCGTCCTGGTGACGGCGCCGGGGCACGCGCCGGCCACCGGCTCGGGGCGAGTGGCGCTCGCCGAGCTCGCCGGGCAGCCGCCGATCAGCAGTGCGCCCTCGCATCCGCCCCGGCAGGGCGTGGAGGCGGCGCCGGCCGCGGCGGGGGCGACGTCGGCGGTCGTGTGCGAGTCGCCCGGTTACGCGCTGGTGTGCGCGCTGGTCGGCTCGGGGCTCGGGGGGGCCGTGGTGCCCGAGATGGTCGCCGCGATGGCGACGACGCCGGTGGGCGTGCGGTCGCTGGAACCGGCCGGGCTGCGGCGCACGATCTCGGTGGCGTACCGGCCCGGCGGGGCGAGCCCGGCGGCGGACACCCTGCGCGCGCTGCTGCGTGGCGGGTTCGGCCGGGCCTGTACGGCCTGAGCCCTCCTCCCCTGTCCTCGTGTCCGTGCGGCCCGAGCCCTACTGCTGGACGGGCACGGTCCAGGGCAGCGCGATCCACACGGTCTTGCCGCCGTCCCGGGTGGGCTGGACGGACACCCTCCCACCGCACTCGGCGGTGAGCCAGCGGATGATCACCATGCCGCGCCCGTTGTCCTGCTGGACGGCGGCGGGCAGCCGCTTCGGCCAGCGCGGGTGACTGTCGGTGACGCCGATGCGCAGCTGCTCGTCCCGCTCGAGCTGCACGTCCACGGTGAACGTCGGCGACTGCCCGAAGGTGTGCTGAACGGCATTGGTCGCAAGTTCCGAAACGATCAGCCGGACGGTGTCGGCGGCGTCGGATCCCGGGGGCATGCCCCATTCGCCGAGAATCTCCGCGACATATCTCCTGGCCGCGGAGACCGAGGCTGGCTCGCTCGGCAGAGTGACGGATACTTCCTGATGGTCTGCCATGGCGACGCTGTCCCTTTCGCACCGGGGCCGGACTCCGACTCGTAGCGGATGAACTTCGAGGACGGCCTCGGATTGTGCTCCGCGTCAGAGTGCCACTCATGGTGTTGCTATCGGGGGTGATCCCCCGAGATATGCAGATATCTGTCGCTCAAAGCGGTGAACTCTGCTGCGCGGAACCACATCTGAGCCGGGTCTTGTGCAAGGTCCGTGGAGAAGCCGCGAAAACCGTGGTCCGGGAGGGTGCCCACCAGCCCTGGTGTCCCGGCGAGTTCGGTCGGCGGGCGGCCGGCAGGCGCGGAACAGCGGTTACGGGAATTACTGCCGGCGCCGGAATTTCCTCATGCGAATTTCCGCGTCCTGTCCGGGGAATGGGCCGGCGGCCCTCAGAAGGCAGCGGTGGGCGCGGTCCGCACGACCGTGTCCACCGCCTCCGCGATCTGCCGGTCCGTGAGGTCCGCCCGCGCGGTCAGCCTGAGCCGGGAGATCCCGTCCGGTACCGACGGGGGGCGGAAGCAGCCCACCACGAGGCCGGCCGCCCGGCAGTCGGCGGCCCACCGCACCGCCGCCTCCGGCGAGGGCGCCAGGACCGACACCACGGCGGCGTCCGGACGTACGGCGCTCAGGCCGGCGTCCGTCAGCCCGCGGTGCAGCGAGAGGGCGACGCTCCGGGCCCTGCCCGCCAGCTCCGGTTCACGGCGCAGCAGCCGTACGCTCGCCAGCGCCGCGCCCGCGGCGGCCGGCGCCAGACCGGTGTCGAAGATGAACGTGCGGGCCGTGTTGACCAGGTGGTCGATGACACGGGCCGGGCCGAGGACCGCTCCGCCCTGGCTGCCGAGCGACTTCGACAGGGTGAGCGTGGCGACGACGCCGTCCGCTCCCGCGAGGCCCGCCGCGTCCAGCGCGCCCCTGCCTCCGTCGCCCAGGACGCCGAGCCCGTGCGCGTCGTCGACGAGGAGGGCCGCTCCGTACGCACGGCAGGCCGCCGCCAGTTCCGGCAGGGGCGCGGCGTCGCCGTCCACCGAGAACACCGAGTCGGTGACGGCGAGGGCTCGGCCCCCGTGCGTGTCGAGCGTCTTGCGTACGGCGTCGGGATCGGCGTGCGGCACCACCGCGGTCGTGGCGCGCGAGAGCCGGCAGCCGTCCACGATCGAGGCGTGGTTGAGGGCGTCGGACACGATCAGCGCGCCGTGGCCGGTGAGCGCGGTGAGGGCGGCGAGGTTGGCGGCGTAACCGGAGGAGAGGACGAGGGCGGCCTCGAAGCCGCAGAAGTCGGCCAGTTCCCGCTCCAGTTCGGCGTGCAGCCGCGTGGAGCCGGTGACGAGCCGCGACCCGGTGGCGCCCGCGCCCCAGCGGCGGGCGGCCTCCGCGGCGGCGGCGGTGACCTCCGGGCGGCGGGTGAGGCCGAGGTAGTCGTTGCTCGCGAGGTCGAGCAGGGCGGACTCGGCGGGACGCGGGCGCAGAGTCCTGACGAGCCCGGCCGTGGCGCGCACCGCCGCCTGCTCGTCGATCCAGCCGAACGGGTCGGACGGTCCCTGGGGCATGAGTGAGTCCCTTTTGTAGGCAGCGAACAGACACTAGCCGGGGTCATGCTCGGTCAGGGTGTGGCAATACCCACACCCTGCGGGGCCCCTCTTGTGCGATTCCTCCCTGGCGGCAGGCTGCGCCGTAGGCCAGGATCGGCGCCATGGACCTGCTGAACACACTGGTGGAGAAGGGGCTGCGGCGTGAGCTGCCGACCCGCGAAGAAGCGCTCGCCGTGCTGGCGACCTCCGACGACGAGCTGCTCGACGTGGTGGCCGCGGCCGGAAAGGTACGCCGTCAGTGGTTCGGGCGGCGGGTGAAGCTCAACTATCTCGTCAACCTCAAGTCGGGCCTGTGCCCCGAGGACTGTTCCTACTGTTCGCAGCGGCTCGGCTCGAAGGCCGAGATCCTGAAGTACACCTGGCTGAAGCCCGACGAGGCGACGAAGGCGGCGGCCGCGGGGGTCGCCGGTGGCGCGAAGCGGGTGTGCCTGGTGGCGAGCGGGCGCGGGCCGACGGACAAGGACGTCGACCGGGTCTCGAAGACGATCGAGGCGATCAAGGACCGGCACGAGGACGTCGAGGTGTGCGCCTGCCTCGGGCTGCTGTCCGACGGGCAGGCGGAGCGGCTGCGGGCGGCGGGCGCCGACGCGTACAACCACAACCTGAACACGTCCGAGGGGACGTACGGCGCCATCACCACCACCCACACCTACGCCGACCGCGTGGAGACCGTCCAGCAGGCGCAGGCCGCGGGCATGTCCGCGTGCTCCGGGCTGATCGCGGGCATGGGCGAGTCCGACGCCGACCTGGTGGACGTCGTCTTCGCGCTGCGCGAGCTGGACCCGGACTCGGTGCCGGTGAACTTCCTGATCCCCTTCGAGGGCACGCCGCTCGCCAAGGAGTGGAACCTCACCCCGCAGCGGGCGCTGCGCATCCTCGCGATGGTGCGGTTCGTCTGCCCGGACGTGGAGGTACGGCTGGCGGGCGGGCGCGAGGTGCATCTGCGCACCCTGCAGCCGCTCGCGCTGCACCTGGTCAACTCGATCTTCCTCGGCGACTACCTGACCAGTGAGGGCCAGGCCGGTCAGGCCGACCTGGAGATGATCGCCGACGCCGGTTTCGAGGTGGAGGGGACGGACACGACGACGCTGCCGGAGCACCGGGGCGGTGGCGGCTGCGCGTCGGCGTGCGGCGAGCCGGCGGCCGAAGGGGACGCCCCGGAGATCCCGGCCGCCCGTACGGACCTGGTGTCGGTACGCCGGCGGGGCGCCGGGACGGACCTCGCGCCCAATGCCTGAGCCGCTCTCCCCCGCCCTCTCGCCCGCCGAGCTGCTCCGGCTCGACCGGGAGCACGTCTGGCATCCGTACGGTCCGATGCCGGGCCGGGCCGAGCCGCTGCTGGTGGAGTCCGCGTCCGGCGTCCGGCTGCGGCTCGCGCGGGCCGCCCACGGCCAGGACGAGCTGATCGACGGCATGTCGTCCTGGTGGTCGGCGGTCCACGGCTACAACCATCCCGTCCTCAACGAGGCGGCGCGCGGTCAGCTCGACCGGATGAGCCATGTGATGTTCGGCGGGCTCACCCATGAGCCCGCCGTGCGTCTGGCCGCCAAGCTGGTGGAGATCACTCCGCAGCCGCTGCGCCATGTCTTCCTGGCCGACTCCGGTTCGGTGGCGGTCGAGGTAGCGGTCAAGATGTGCCTCCAGTACTGGCGTTCGGCCGGCCGTCCCGGCAAGCAGCGGCTGCTGACCTGGCGCGGCGGCTACCACGGGGACACCTGGCAGCCGATGTCGGTGTGCGACCCCGAGGGCGGGATGCACGGGCTGTGGCAGGGGGCGCTGCCGCGCCAGGTCTTCGCGGACGCGCCGCCGGCCGGGTACGACGCGGCGTACGCCGACCACCTGCGCGCGCTGATCGCCCGTCACGCCGGCGAACTGGCCGCGGTGATCGTGGAGCCGGTGGTGCAGGGCGCGGGCGGGATGCGCTTCCACTCCCCCGCGTACCTGCGGGTGCTGCGGGAGGCGTGCGACGCGCACGACGTGCTGCTGGTCTTCGACGAGATCGCGACGGGTTTCGGCCGTACGGGAACCCTTTTCGCCTCGGAGCACGCGTCCGTCTCGCCGGATGTCCTGTGCCTCGGCAAGGCGCTGACCGGTGGTTACCTGACGATGGCGGCGACGCTGTGCACGTCCGAAGTGGCCGACGGCATCTCGCGCGGCGAAGTCCCGGTCCTGGCCCACGGCCCGACGTTCATGGGCAACCCGCTGGCGTCGGCGGTGGCGTGTGCCTCGATCGACCTGCTGCTCGGCCAGGACTGGCAGGGCGAGGTCAAGCGCATCGAAGCGGGCCTGGGCGAAGGGCTGGCGGAGGCGGCGCGGCTGCCGGGGGTGCGGGACGTGCGGGTACTGGGCGCGATCGGCGTCGTACAGCTGGACCGTGAGGTCGACATGGCCGCGGCGACGGAGGCGGCGGTACGGGAGGGCGTGTGGCTGCGCCCGTTCCGCGACCTGATCTACACGATGCCGCCGTACGTCACGAGCGACGAGGACCTGGCCCGCGTCTGCCGGGCGGTGCGGGCGGCGGCGTCGGCGAGCGTGTGAGCGGGTCCTCCCGCCGCCCGTCCGGACATACGCGGGCGAACCACAAAGAACTACGACGAACTACTACGCAGGAGCACCACCCATGGCCGTCATCGTCGTCAGTGGCACCGGCACCGAGATCGGAAAGACCGTCGTCACGGCGGCCCTCGCAGCCGCCGCCCGTGCCCAGGGACGTACCGTCGCCGTGCTCAAGCCCGCACAGACCGGACTCGCGCACGGGGAGCCGGGGGACGCCGACGAAGTCGTACGGCTCGCGGGCGACGCGGTCACGGGGGTCGAACTCGCCCGGTTCCCCGAGCCGTTGGCGCCCGCGACCGCCGCCCGCCGCGCCGGTCTGCCCCCCGTACGGCCGCACGACGTCGCCACCGCGGCCGCCGAGCTCGCCGTCGAGTACGACCTCGTGCTCGTCGAGGGCGCCGGCGGCCTCCTGGTCCGCTTCGACGACGACGGCGCCACCCTCGCCGACGCCGCCCGCCTGCTCGAAGCGCCCGTGCTCGTCGTCACCCCGGCCGGCCTCGGCACGCTCAACTCGACCGCGCTGACCGCCGAGGCGCTGCGCGCCCGCGGGATCGAGATGCTCGGGATCGTCGTCGGCAGCTGGCCCGGGGATCCCGGCCTCGCCGAGCGGTGCAATCTGACGGACCTTCCCGAGGTCGCCGCAGGAGCGCCCCTGCTCGGCGTCGTCCCCGAGGGCGCGGGGGCCCTGGAGCCCGCCGAATTCCGCAGCCGCGCCACGACGTGGCTCGCGCCCCGGCTCGGCGGCACCTGGTGCCCGTGAGCCCGTGAGCGCCTATGGTCGTCGTCATGCGAGCACGTATCGACGAGATCGTCTTCGACTGCGCGGACCCGGCCGCGCTGGTCCGGTTCTGGGCCGCCCTGCTGGGCGGCGACCCCGTCGACCGGAGTCCGCACTGGTCGTACGTCGACCCGCCGGACTGGACGCGGATCGCCTTCCAGCGGGTACCGGAGGGCAAGACCGTCAAGAACCGCCTCCACCTGGACCTGGAGGCGGGTGACCTGGACGCGGCGAGCGCCGAGGCGGAGCGCCTGGGAGCGACCAGGACGGGCGGCATCGTCACCGACGAGAACGGCTCCTTCCAGGTGCTGCTGGATCCGGAAGGCAACGAGTTCTGCTTCGTGAGCGGCGTGGGCCCCGCCACGGGGTAGGAATCGCGGTATCCGTACGCCCACGGAGGAGGTCCGCGATGCTGGAACGCCGCCGCAAGGTTCCCCGGGACGCCGTGCACCATCCGCTCTTCGCCCGTTTCTACGCCCGCGTGAGTGTGATGTCCGACCTGAGGAGCGGGGTGGCCGCGCACCGCGCGGAACTGCTGTCCGGTCTCTCGGGCCGGGTCATCGAGATCGGCGCGGGAAACGGGCTGAACTTCGCGTACTACCCGTCGGCCGTCTCCGAGGTGGTGGCGATCGAACCGGAGCGCAGCCTGCGGCGGCTGGCCGTGAAGGCGGGCCTGGACGCCGGTGTCCCGGTGGACGTGGTGCCGGGCGCCGCGGAGGCGCTGCCGGTCAAGAGCGAGGCGTTCGACGCGGCGGTGGTGTCGCTGGTGCTGTGCAGCGTACGGGACGTCCCGCGCGCCCTGTCCGAGATCAGGCGTGTGCTGCGGCCGGGTGGCGAGCTGCGGTTCTTCGAGCACGGCCGGGGCGAGGGCCGGGTCATGGTGACGGTCCAGCGCGCGCTGGACCGCACCGTGTGGCCCCTGCTCTTCGGCGGGTGCCACACGGCGCGCGACCCGCTGGCGGGCATCGTGGCGGCGGGTTTCGACATCGGTGCCCACCGGCGGCTGTCCGTACCGGAGAGGGGACCGCGGCTGCCGTCGTCGCCCTGCGTGCTGGGCGTGGCGCGCCGGCCCCCGGAGGAAACGGGGCCGTCCGGCGGCTGATGCCGCGCGGCCCGGCCGCGGCTCATCCCCTCCGCGGCCCGCTCCCCCACAGACCTCGCCCTCCCGGATCCCGCCCTCACAGACTCCACCGGCGCAGCTCTTCGGCGATCGCGTGCACGTCCGCCTTCCCCTCCTTGACCAGCCTGGCCAGGTCCCTCACCTGTTCGGGCGAGGTCGCGATCTTCAGGCCGCAGGCGACGAGATAGCCGTACGCGACGGCCGAGGCGAACATCGCGTTGGAACGTTCCAGCGCGGGCACCTGGAGGAGCAGGTGGAGGAGGGCTGCCGCGCGGGCGGGCGCGTCGCCGTAGACGGGGATGCCGAAGATCTCCGCCTCGTGCCGGGCCACGGCGGCGACGAGCGCGCCCCAGTCGACGACCTGCGGGTCGCCGGGGGTCTTGTGCTCGGCGACCATGAGGAGCCAGGCGAGGTCGATCCTGAGAGTCAACGCTTGCCTTCGCGCTCCGTGCCGAACTCTTCCGCGAACACCGATTCGTACTGCTTCATGAAGTCGGACGCGGCCTCGACGAAGGTGCGCCCCACCTCGCCCGCGTCCTGTCTGACCAGTTCCTCGATGTAGCGGTTCACGCTCATCCCGCGCTGGAGGGCGCGCTGCCGCGCGGCCTCCGCGGTGGTCTCGTCCACGCGTACGTTCAGCTGGGTCTTCGCCACCCCTTCACGCTAGCGCGGCAGTGCTAGCACCGGCAAGAGGCGTCCGGCTACGGAAAGTCCGGCATACGGAGAACGGTCGACGCGGCGGCCCCCGGATGCTGGGATGACGCCATGAACGATCTTCGAATACGCGCCGCGAACCCCGACGACCTCGACGCGGTACTGGCCTTCTGGAAGGAGGCCGCCGAGGGGGCCAGCATCAGCGACGACCGCGCGGGCGTCGGGCGGCTCGTCGCCCGGGATCCCGGCTCGCTGATCCTCGCGGAGTTCGGCGGCGAGCTCGTCGGCACGGTCATCGCGGGCTTCGACGGCTGGCGCTGCCACCTGTACCGGCTGGCCGTGCACCCGGACCGGCGGCGGCGCGGCATCGGCTCCGCGCTGCTCGCGGCGGCGGAGGAGCGGTTCGTGGAGCTGGGCGGGCGGCGCGGCGACGCGATGGTCCTCGTCCGGAACGCGCTCGCGCACCACGCCTGGCGCGCCGCGGGCTACGCCCCGGAGCCGCAGTGGCAGCGGTGGGTCAAGCCGCTCGTGGACTGACTTCTGCCGCGGTTTGCTGGTCCTTTACCATGGGCGGATCATTCATCCCCTTTTTTGAAAGGTGTGAGCGTCCGCCCATGGGCGAGCCTCCCAGTACCAGCAGTCGACATCGCGCACTCCTCCCCGCCCTGCCCGATCATGGGACGGAGGTGAACCGATGACCGAAGTGCTTCTGCTCGCCCTGGCCGTGCTGCTCTCGCTCGCCTGCGGAGCCTTCGTCGCAGCCGAGTTCTCGCTGACCACGATCGAGCGCGGAGACCTCGAGCGGTCCGTGGAGCGCGGTGAACGGGGGGCGGCGAGCGCCCTCAAGGCCGTACGCAGCCTCACGTTCCAGCTCTCCGGCGCCCAGCTCGGCATCACCGTCACCAACCTCCTCGTCGGCATGCTCGCCGAGCCTTCCATCGGCAAGCTGATCCGCGGTCCGCTCGAAGACGTCGGCCTCTCCCGCTCGGCGTCCTCGTCGGTGGCCCTGGTCATCGGTACGGCCCTGTCCACCGTCGTCCTGATGGTCGTCGGCGAGCTGGTGCCCAAGAACTGGGCGATCTCGTCACCGCTGGCCGTGGCCAGGGTGGTGGCCGCCCCGCAGCGGATGTTCAGCGCGGCCTTCCGCCCGCTCATCAGCCACCTCAACGGTTCGGCGAACCGGATCGTGCGGCGCCTGGGCATGGAGCCGGCCGAGGAGCTGGCCTCCGCCCGCAGCCCGCAGGAGCTCGTCGCCCTGGCGCGGCACTCCGCGCGGGAGGGCGCGCTGGAGGCCGACACGGCGGAGCTGTTCGTACGGACCCTGAACCTGGCCGAGCTGACCGCGGAGAACGTGATGACCCCGCGCGTGCAGGTCACCGCGCTCGACGTGCAGGCCACCGCGGAGGACGTCGCGAACGCCACCCGCGCGACCGGCCTGTCCCGTTTCCCCGTCTACCGGGGCAGCCTCGACTCGGTCGTCGGCATCGCGCACATCAAGGACGTACTGACCGTGCCCGCCGAACGCAGGCCGTCGCACCCGGTCTCGTCCCTGCTGCGCGAGCCCCTGCTCGTACCGGAGTCGCTGACCGTGGACCGGCTCCTCGACCGGCTGTCGGGCAGGCGCACCATGGCCGTCGTCATCGACGAGTACGGCGGCACGGCGGGCGTCGTGACGCTGGAGGACATCGTCGAGGAGGTCGTCGGCGAAGTGCGCGACGAGCACGACCCGCACGAGACGCCTGACCTCGCCCCGGCCGGCGAGGACGCCGACGGGCGGACGCTGTGGTCGGCGGACGGCGCGGCCAGGACTGACCAGCTGGAGCGGGTCGGACTGCGGCTGCACGACGGCCCGTACGAGACGCTCGCCGGGCTGGTCGCCAGCGAGCTGGGCCGTATCCCGGTCGTGGGCGACCGCATCGAACTGGCCGGATGGCAGCTGGACGTGGTGGACGCGGCGGGCCGCCGCGCGGCGCGCGTGCTGCTGCACGCCCCGCTGCCCGGGGAAGAAGAGGCCGCGGGCTCCTACGGCTCCGCCGGCTCGGCCCGTTCCGGGGAAAAGGAGGCCGGGCGATGACCGCGGTCCAACTGCTCATCGGCCTGCTCACGCTGGTCGTCAACGCCTTCTTCGTCGGCGCGGAGTTCGCGCTGATCTCCGTACGCCGCAGCCAGATCGAGCCGGAGGCCGAACGCGGGAACCGGCGGGCGCACAGCGTCCTGTGGGGCCTCGAACACGTCTCGGCGCTGCTCGCGGCGGCCCAGCTGGGCATCACGCTGTGCACCCTGGTGCTGGGCGTGGTCGCCGAGCCGGCCATCGCGCACCTGCTGGAGCCGGTCTTCCACGCCGTCGGTGTGCCGGACGGGCTGACGCACCTCGTCTCCTTCGTCATCGCGCTCGCCGCGGCGACGTATCTGCACATGCTCTTCGGCGAAATGGTGCCGAAGAACATCGCGCTGGCCGAGCCGGTGCGGATCGCGCTGCTGCTGGGGCCGCCGCTGGTGGCGCTGGCCCGTGCGCTGCGCCCGGTGATCTTCGCGATCAACGCCTTCGCCAACGCGCTGCTCAAGCTGTTGCGGGTGGAGGTCAAGAACGAGGTGTCCGCGACGTTCTCGGACGACGAACTGGCGCGGCTGGTCACCGACGCGGGCGACGCCGGCCTGCTCGACGACCGTGCGGCCGAGCGGCTGCACGACGCCCTGGAGCTGGGCCGGCGCCCGGTGCGGGACGTGGTCATGCCGGTGGAGCGCGTGGTCTACGCCCAGGTGGGGACGGGCCCGGAGGAGCTGGAGCGGCTGTCGGCCGAGTCGGGGTTCTCCCGCTTCCCGGTGCTGGAGGGTCTGCGGATCCTGGGGTACCTGCACGTCAAGGACGCGTTGGACGCCGTACCGCGCGACGTGCCCTTCCCGGTGTCCGCGCTGCGGCCGATCGCCCGGGTGCGGGCGGACGCACCGCTCGACGACGTGCTGACGGCGATGCGGCGCAGCCGGACTCATCTGGCGGCGGTGCTGGACGAGGACGGCAGTCCGGCGGGGCTCGTCACGATGGAGGACGTCCTGCGGGAACTGGTGGGCCGGCCGGACCAGAAGCAGCAGTCCTGACCGTCGGCGCGGCCGGGGCGGCGAGGAGCGTCGCCCCGGCCGCGACGGTGGGAGCGCCCGGGATACGATCGCTCCGCCATGGAAATGAATGCCGTCTACACCAGTTTTGTCGCGGTCGGCGACTCGTTCACCGAGGGCATGTCGGACGCGCTGCCCGACGGCTCGTACCGCGGCTGGGCGGACCTGCTCGCCGCGCGGCTCGCGGCGCGCACACCGGGCTTCCAGTACGCCAATCTCGCCGTACGCGGAAAGCTGATCGGCCAGATCGTCGACGAGCAGGTCGGCGTCGCGGCCGCCATGCGGCCGGACCTCGTGACGCTGGTCGGCGGCCTCAACGACACGCTGCGGCCGAAGGTCGACATGGGCAGGGTGTGCGGACTCCTCGAAGAGGCCGCCGGGAAGCTGGCGCCGTCCTGCGGGCAGCTGGTGCTGATGCGCAGCCCCGGCCGGAACGGTCCGGTGATGGAGCGCTTCCGGCCGCGCATGGAGCAGTTGTTCGCCTTCGTCGACGGCCTGGCGGCGCGGCACGGCGCCCTGGTGGTCGATCTGTACGGCGCTCCCGCGCTCGCCGACCCCCGGCTGTGGCACGTCGACCGGCTGCACCTGACGGCGGAGGGGCACCGGCGGGTCGCCGAGGCGGTGTGGCAGGCGCTCGGGCTCGCGGCGGAGGACGACTGGCGCTCGCCGCTCGCACCGGGCGTGGCCCCCGGCTGGGCGGCGCGGCGCGGCAGCGACCTGCGGTTCGCGCGCGAGCACCTGGTGCCGTGGATCGGACGGCGCGTCACGGGGCGGTCCTCGGGCGACGGGCGGCCGGCCAAGCGCCCGGAGCTGCTGCCGTATGACGGGCCCCCTCCGTAGCGCTCGCGCCCCTCCTTGTAGCAAGCCACAGCCAGGGGTGCTGCGCCGACCTGCAGAAACCGCCAGTAGAATCTGGTCACGTGACTGCTGCTCCCGCGAAGCCCCGCATCCCCAATGTCCTGGCCGGCCGCTACGCCTCCACGCAACTCGCCGTCCTGTGGTCCCCCGAGGAGAAGGTGAAGCTGGAGCGCCGGCTGTGGCTCGCCGTGCTCCGCGCCCAGAAAGACCTCGGCATCGAGGTGCCGGACGAGGCCCTCTCCGACTACGAGCGCGTGCTCGACCAGGTCGACCTGGTGTCCATCGCCGAGCGCGAGAAGGTCACGCGCCACGACGTGAAGGCGCGGATCGAGGAGTTCAACGCGCTCGCGGGCCACGAGCAGGTCCACAAGGGCATGACGTCCCGCGACCTCACCGAGAACGTCGAACAGCTCCAGATCCGGCTCTCGCTGGAGCTGATGCGCGACCGTACGGTCGCCGTGCTCGCCCGCCTCGGCAAGCTGTCCGCCGAGTACGCGGAGCTGGTCATGGCGGGCCGCTCGCACAACGTCGCGGCCCAGGCGACGACCCTCGGCAAGCGCTTCGCGACGGCGGCCGACGAGCTGCTGGTGGCGTACAGACGTCTTGAGGAGCTGCTGGGCCGCTACCCGCTGCGCGGGATCAAGGGCCCGGTCGGCACGGCCCAGGACATGCTCGACCTGCTGGGCGGCGACGCGGGCAAGCTGGCGGACCTGGAGCAGCGGATCGCCGCTCACCTCGGTTTCTCGCAGGCCTTCACCTCGGTGGGCCAGGTGTACCCGCGTTCGCTGGACTACGAGGTCGTCACCGCGCTGGTGCAGCTGGCGGGCGCGCCGTCGTCGGTGGCGAAGACGATCCGGCTGATGGCCGGGCACGAGCTGGTGACGGAGGGCTTCAAGCCCGGCCAGGTCGGCTCGTCCGCGATGCCGCACAAGATGAACACCCGCTCCTGCGAGCGTGTGAACGGCCTCATGGTGATCCTGCGCGGCTACGCCTCGATGACGGGCGAGCTGGCGGGCGACCAGTGGAACGAGGGCGACGTGTCCTGCTCGGTGGTGCGCCGCGTCGCGCTGCCCGACGCGTTCTTCGCCTTCGACGGCCTGCTGGAGACCTTCCTGACGGTGCTGGACGAGTTCGGCGCCTTCCCGGCGGTCGTCTCCCGCGAGCTGGACCGCTACCTCCCCTTCCTCGCCACCACCAAGGTGCTCATGGCCTCGGTACGGGCCGGGGTCGGCCGCGAGGTCGCGCACGAGGCCATCAAGGAGAACGCCGTCGCCTCCGCGCTGGCGATGCGCGAGCAGGGCGCCGAGCGGAACGAGCTGCTGGACAAGCTCGCGGCCGACGAGCGGATCCCGCTGGACCGGGCGCGGCTCGACGAGCTGATGGCCGACAAGCTGTCCTTCACCGGTGCGGCCGCGCAGCAGGTCGGGGCCGTGGTCTCCCGTATCGAGGAGATCGCCGGGCAGCACCCCGACGCCGCCGCGTACACCCCCGGATCGATCCTCTGATCCGCACGCCATGACACCCGAAGAACTCCTGGCCGCCCGCGACCGCCTCGTTCCCGACGTGGTCGCGGGTGACCTGCGGGTGCTCTTCTGCGGCATCAACCCGGGGCTGATGTCGGCCGCGACGGGCCACCACTTCGCCCGCCCCGGCAACCGCTTCTGGCCGGTGCTGCACCTCTCGGGCTTCACGCCCCGGCAGTTGAAGCCGTGGGAGCAGGACGAGCTCCTGTCCTACGGTCTGGGCATCACCAACGTGGTGGCCAGGGCGAGCGCGCGGGCCGACGAGATCAGCGACGAGGAGTTCCGCGAGGGCGGACGGCTCCTGACCGCGAAGGTCGAACTGCTGCGGCCGAAGTGGCTCGCGGTGGTCGGCATCACCGCCTACCGCACGGCGTTCGGTGAGAAGAAGGCGATGATCGGGCCGCAGGAGCGGACGATCGGCGGGACCCGGATCTGGGCCCTGCCCAACCCCAGTGGACTCAACGCGCACTGGACCGCGCGGACCATGGCCGAGGAGTACGCCAGACTGCGGGCCGCGTCGCAGGACGACGGCCAGGAGTCCGACACCACGCGCTAGGCGCGGAGACCGCCGACGCCCGGAAGCCGCCGGCCGTACCGCTGGGGCGCCGCGGAAGCCGTCGGCGTACCGCTGGGGCGCCGTGTGGGCCGCACACCGCCGGATCTTACTCGCCGCTCCCCCGACCAGCGAGTACGATCCGGCAGAACAAGCGCGCGAGCTGGGAGGACACACCGTGGGGCGGCTGACCGGCGGGGACCCCTCACTGCTGCGGCGGATCAATTCCGCCGTGGTGCTGCACGCCCTGCGAGGCGCCGGCTCGCCCACTCTCACCGACCTCACCCGCATCACGGGCCTCTCCCGGCCGACCGTCGAGGGTGTGGTCGAAGGGCTCATGGAGACCGGGCTCGTCGTCGAGGCCCCGGCCGAGGACGGCGAGGCGCGGCGGCAGGGGCGGCCCGCGCGGAGGTTCCGGTTCCGGGCCGAGGCGGGGCACTTGCTGGGCGTCGAGATCGGTCCGCACCGCATCGCCGCCCTGCTGTCCGGGCTCGACGGCCGCGTCATCGGCGCGGGCTCCCGCGAGGTGTCCGTGACCGCTTCGGCGGACGAGCGGCTCGACCGGGTACGCGCCACGGTCGCCGACGTACTGCGCCGCGCCGGAGTCGCCCGCAGCTCGCTGCGCGCCGTGGGCGTCGGCTCGCCCGGCATCGTGGAGGCCGACGGAACCGTACGGCTGGGCACGGCCCTGCCCGAGTGGACCGGGCTGCCCCTCGGCGAGCGGCTCCGCCGTTCCTTCCGCTGCCCCGTACTGGTGGAGAACGACGCCAACGCGGCGGCCGTCGCCGAGCACTGGAAGGGCGTCGCCGTCGACTCCGACGACATCGTGTTCGTCCTGGCCGGGCTGAGCCCCGGCGCGGGTTCGCTGATCGGCGGCCGGCTGCACCGCGGGTACGGCGGCGCGGCCGGCGAGATCGGAGCGCTGCACCTGCTGGGCCGCGAGGTCACGCCGGAGACGCTGCTGTCGACGACGGGCGAGCCGCTGCTCCCGCTGGACGAGCAGGCGGTGGCAACCGTCTTCCGGCGCGCCAGACAGGGCGACCCGGGGGCGCGGGAGGCCGTCGAGAGGTTCATCCAGCGGCTGGTGCACGACGTGGCGGCGCTGGTCCTGGCGCTCGACCCCGAGCTGGTCGTGATCGGCGGGTGGGCGGCCGGCATCGACGGCGTACTGGAGCCGCTGCGCGGCGAGTTGGCGCGCTACTGCCTGCGTCCGCCGCGGGTGGCGCTGTCGCTGCTCGGTGAGGCGGCGGTGGCGACCGGCGCGCTGCGCCTGGCCCTCGGCCACGTCGAGGAACAGCTCTTCGCCGTCGAGGGAACGGTGACGGCCCGCCGCTGAGCCGCGACGGGCCGTACCGCGAGAGCCTCACCTACCGTGAGGCGGAGGGAATCAGGAGGCCCTGCGCTCCTGCCCGTGGTGGCTTATCTCCACGTCGCCCGAGTCACCGAAGGTGAGCCGGCAGGTGTCCGCCCGGTAGGTGGCCACGGAGACCGCGGCGGTCCTGCCCTCGGCGAAGTAACGCGTGGTGACGACGAGGACGGGCGCGCCGGGCAGCCGGTCGAGTTCCTTCGCGTCGTCCGCGCGGGCCGAGCCGAGCTCGACGGCACGGTCCTGGCCGTCCATCACGAGGCGCTGCAGTTCCCGGAGCACGCTGCGCGCGCGGGCCGCGCCCGAGGGCGCTTCGATGGCCGCGAGGTCCGGCACGGACGCGTCCGGTACGTACAGCAGCTCGGCCGCCACCGGCTGACCGTTCGTCACCCGGAGCCGGCGCACCACGTGCACCTCGTCCTCGGCGTCGAAGTCGAGCATACGGACCACCGCGACGGGGGGCACGGCGCTCGCGCAGTCGACCGGCTGCCAGGCGTCGCCGGCCGCGCCCGGCCAGCCGTGCTGCGAGGCGCCGACGTCCACACCCACGCGCGGCGGGGCGACCGTGGTGCCCACGCCGCGACGGCGCTGCAGGCGGCCTTCCAGTTCGAGCTGTTCGAGGGCCTGGCGGAGCGTGGCGCGCGCGACGCCGAAGCGCGAGGCGAGTTCACGCTCGTTGGGCAGGATCTCACCGACCGCGAAGTCGGAGTCGAGTGCCTCGCTGAGCACGGTCTTGAGGTGCCAGTACTTCGGCTCCGGCACCGTTTCGAGCTGCGTGGTCCCCACCCTGATCCTCCGCAATCAGCCTGTCCCCGGCGAGTTTCCGCGCCCTTGTTTATTAAAGGTTCCTGCACTAACTCTGCGACCATAAGTCCGTGACCCCCCTTGGTCAAGACCAATCGGCGCAGGTCAGGCGCCGCTCCTACGGGGCGAATGCGGTGGGTTTGCCGGGGTTGCGGATGATGTAGACACACGGGATGAGGCCGTCCGCGACGTCCAGCTGGAGGACCGCGTCGGGCTTCGAGCCGGACAGGACCGGCAGGGCCGGCCCGCCGTTGAGCTCCAGGAAGCGGAACTCGCTCTCGGCGACCGGCTGCTCGGCCGCGGCGAACAGGAAGCGCGCCGCCTTGTCGGCGCTCTCCATGACGCGCAGTGGCGCCCTGGCCTTGCCGCCGTTGTCGCCGACGAGCCGGACGTCCGGCGTGAGCAGTGCGAGCAGTGCGTCGAGGTCCCCTCCCGACGCCGCCGCGGGGAACCGCTCGGTGAGGTCGCGGCGTTCGGCCGGGTCCACGCCGAACCGTGGCCCGCGTTCCGCGACATGCCGCCGGGCGCGTCCCGAGAGCTGCCGTACGGTCGGTTCCTGGCGTTCCGGGGTGGCTGCGATTTCTCCGTACGGGAAGCCGAAAGCCTCCCGCGGGACGCACACCGCGCGTTCCAGCGGAGAGCGCGACTCCAGAACGACGAGCACCGCGCGCGATCCGGAGGCGGCGAGCACCGCGCGCTGCGCGCTGTCCTCGACGGTCGCACCGGGGTCCGTCACGAGCGGCTCGGGCCGCCGCGGACCGGCGTACACCTCACGCCTCGCCCGTACGTGGCGCAGCCGGTCGACGGCGAGCCGGGTGGTGATCCGCGCCAGGTGGGCGCGGTTCGCGCACGTCGTCACGCGGCCGCGCGGACCGGCGTCCTGCGGGAACGGGAAGGGGGCGCGCCGGGCCGGTTCCCGGGAACGGTGGCCGGCTGTTCACTTGTGGTTCGTGTGGTTGCCGTGGCCGGGCGCTAGGCATGGCGTCACACGCCGGACCGTCCGCGGGGCGGATACTCGGGCGGCGTTCCGACCCACAGAACGACCCAACCGTCACTGGAGGCGCATCGATGCCGCACCGACCGCAGAGCCAGTCCCCCGACCGACGTTCCGTCCTGCGCGGCTCGCTGGCCGCCTCGGCCGCGCTTGCCCTGCCCGCCGCCGTCGGCGCGGCCGCCGCGCCCGCGCAGGCGCTCTCCGGCCGACCGCGCGCCGCATGGGGTGTGCAGACGGGTGACGTCACCTCCTCGTCGGGTCTGGTGTGGGTACGGTCCGACCGTCCGGCCCGGATGATCGTGGAGACGTCCGCGACGGAGTCCTTCCGCCACTCCCGCAGATGGCACGGCCCCCTGCTCGGGCCCGGTACGGACTTCACAGGGACGACACCGCTGCGGGGCCTGCCCCCGGGCGAGCAGGTGCACTACCGGGTGACCCTCGCCGATCCCGACGATCCCCGTCGCACCGGGGAGGCGCTCCAGGGAACGTTCCGTACGGCGTCCGTGAGGCGACGTGAGGGCGTGCGTTTCCTGTGGTCGGGGGACATCGCGGGCCAGGGGTGGGGCATCAACCCGGACATCGGCGGCTACCGGGTGTACGAGGAGATGCGCCGCCTCGACCCGGACTTCTTCCTGTGCAGCGGCGACACCGTATACGCGGACGGCGTGATCCGGCCGAGCGTGACGCTGCCCGACGGGCGCGTGTGGCGGAACATCACCACCCCGGAGAAGTCGAAGGTCGCCGAGACCCTGGACGAGTTCCGCGGGAACTTCCGCTACAACCTGCTGGACGACAACGTACGCCGTTTCAACGCGCAGGTGCCCTCGATCGTGCAGTGGGACGATCACGAGGTGCGCAACAACTGGTACCCGGGCCAGATCCTCGACGACGCCCGCTACACGGAGAAGAACGTCGACGTACTGGCGGCACGGTCGGTGCGCGCGTTCAGCGAGTACTTCCCGGTTTCGACGCTCCCCGCGCGCGGGGAGGGCGGAAAGGGAGGCGGCCGGGTCCACCGGGTGGTCAGGCAGGGTCCCCTGCTCGACGTCTTCGTCCTCGACATGCGGACGTACCGCAACGCCAACTCGCCCGGACGGCAGCCCGACGACGCGACCGGCATCCTCGGCGCCGAGCAGCTCGCCTGGCTGAAGAAGGAGCTGTCGCGCTCCCGCGCGGTGTGGAAGGTGATCGCCTCCGACATGCCGCTGGGGATCGTCGTCCCGGACGGGGCTGCCGACTTCGAGGCGGTCGCGCAGGACGATCCCGGGGCGCCGCTGGGCAGGGAGCTCCAGATCGCGGAGCTCCTGCGCCACATCAAGCATGCCCGTATCACCGGCACGGTGTGGCTCACGGCGGATGTGCACTACACCTCGGCCCAGCACTACGATCCGTCCCGCGCGGCGTTCAAGGACTTCGCGCCCTTCTGGGAGTTCGTGTCCGGGCCGCTGGCCGCGGGCGGCTTCCCGTCGAGCCGGCTCGACGCCACCTTCGGCCCGGACCAGGTCTTCGTGAAGGCACCGGCGCGTGCCAACGTGTCGCCCATGGAGTCCCCCCAGTACTTCGGCGAGGTCGAGATCGACGGCGGGAGCGGCGAGCTGACGGTGCGGCTGCGCGCCGAGGGCGGGACGGTGCTGTTCAGCAAGGTGCTGCAGCCCGGCCGCGTCGGCCAGTAGCGGAGGATCGGAAGGGGATCCGGAAATCCCGGAATCCCGGAATCCCGGAATGCGGACGGGCCGGATTCCGTGGCCGGTCGTGGCCGAAAACGGTCACTAAGCCCCAGAAGCGCGCTTAACCCATCAGTCACAGAGTGTTCGTGATCGCGCAACACCGATCGGCCACAGTGGTGCCATGACGGATGTGACTGGCATGACCGATACGACCGACACGACCGGCGCGACGGCCGCGACAGCCACGGCATCGCCGAAGCGTGCCCGCCGTGCGCACCACTGGCGGCGGGACCTCGTCGAACTCGCCGCCCTGTTCACCGCCGTGGCCGTCGCCGACGCGATCGCGAACACGATCGCGCACGGCCCCGACGGACCGTATCTCCTCGTGGCTTCGGCCGTGGCGCTGGCCGCCACGGCCGGGTTCCACACCTGGTGGGCGCGGCGGCACAGTCATTCCCCGCCGCCCCCTGCCGACACCCGCCCCCGTCCCGGTACGGCCGGTGAGGGCGCGCCGCCCGCCTCCGGGACCGCGCTCTGGCGGATGCGCACCACCGTCAGGGACGAGCCCGGCAGCCTGGCGCTGCTGTGCACCGCCCTGGCCCGCCACCAGGTGGACATCCTCACCCTGCAGACCCACCCGCTCGCCGACGGCACCGTCGACGAACTGCTGCTGCGCGCCCCCGGCACCCTCCAGGCCGCCGCGCTGAGCCGTGAGGTCTCCGCCGCCGGCGGCCGCGACACGTGGCTGGAGCGGGCCGACGCCCACGACCTCGTCGACGCCCCCACCCGGGTGCTCGGTCTCGCCACCCGCACCGCGCTCGACGCCGCGGAACTCCCCCTGGCCCTGCGCCAGTTGCTCGGACGCTGCACCATCCATTCGCTGCCCGCCACCAGTCTCACCGGCCGGTCCACCGGTGACGCCGCTCCGGTCGAGGGCGTACTCGACGGCACGGTCATGAAACTGCGCGACCCGTCCGGCGGGACGATCACCGTCGAGCGCCACTACCTGCCCTTCACCCCGACGGAGTTCGCGCGCGCCCGCGCCCTCGTGGAGCTCGACGCCCGCCTCGGCCCGCGCATCCCGCGCGGCGAGCAGGTGCTGACCCTCCCCGAGGGCAACGAGATCACCGTCCGCAGGGCCGGGCCCGACGACCTCGCCGACGCCCGCGCCATGCACGACCGTTGCGGCGACCGCACCCTGAGCCTGCGCTATCACGGCCCGGTGGGCGACGCCGACCGCTACCTCGGCCACCTCCTCAGCCCGCGTTTCGGCCGCACCCTCGCCGCCTCGACGGCGTCCGGCCGCCTCGTCGGTCTCGGCCACCTGCTCTGGGACGGCGACGAGACGGAGGTGGCGCTGCTCGTCGAGGACGCGTGGCAGCGCCGCGGCATCGGCTCCGAGCTGCTGGGCCGCCTGGTGGAGCTCGCCGCCGAGGCAGGCTGCGAGAGCGTCTACGCCGTCACCCAGTCGTCCAACACCGGCATGGTCGCGGCCATGCGCGGCCTCGGCCTGCCCCTCGACTACCAGATCGAGGAGGGCACCCTGGTGGTCACCGCGCGGCTGGGTACGGCGGCCGTGCGTCCGCGTCCCGCCCACCCGCAGGGGCCGGTACGGACACAGGCGCACACACAGGGGCGGCGGCCCCGGCGGCACTGAGGGCCTCGCACAGGTCCCGCCACAGGTCCTCCACGTCCTCCAGCCCGACCGACATCCGCAGCAGCCGGTCGCTGACCCCCGAGGACCGCCGGTCTCCCTCGGCCACGATGCGGTGGCTGATGGAGGCCGGATGCTGGATGAGCGAGTCCACGCTGCCGAGGCTGACGGCGGGCGTGATCAGCCGTACGCCCCCGATCACCGCGTGCGGATCGCCGTACACCTCGAAGGCCACCATCGCGCCGCCGAGCTTCGGATAGTGCACCCGCGCCACCCGCGGATCGGCGGACAGCCGCCGGGCGAGCTCGGCCGCGGACGCCGACGCCGCACGCATCCGTACGGGCAGTGTGGACAGCCCGCGCAGCAGCAGGTATCCGGCCAGCGGATGGAGTACGCCGCCGGT
Organism: Streptomyces enissocaesilis; assembly: GCF_039533765.1. Lineage (NCBI taxonomy): Bacteria > Bacillati > Actinomycetota > Actinomycetes > Kitasatosporales > Streptomycetaceae > Streptomyces > Streptomyces enissocaesilis. The sequence continues at coordinate 258,714 of NZ_BAAAUD010000020.1, forward strand.
CGCGAACCGCACCTGGCGCAGCGCGCGGGCGAACTCCTCGTCGCACGCCACCACCCCGCCGAGCACGTCGCCGTGTCCGCCCAGGTACTTGGTGGCGCTGTGCAGGACGAGCCGCGCGCCGTCCTCCAGCGGGCGCTGGAGCACCGGCGTCGCGAAGGTGTTGTCGACGAGCAGCGGCACCGACCCGCAGGACCGCGCGACCGCCCGGACGTCGATCTCCGCGAGGGTCGGGTTGGCGGGGGTCTCGACGATCACGAGACCGGTGTCGGGGCGGATCGCGTCCTCGATGCCGGCCGGGTCCACCCAGGTCACCTCGGTGCCGAGCAGTCCGGCGTTCAGCAGGTGGTCGCTGCATCCGTACAGCGGCCGTACGGCGACGACGTGGCGCAGGCCCGCGCTCGCCCGTACGAGGAGTACGGCGGTGAGCGCCGCCATGCCGCTGGCGAACGCGACGGCGCTCTCGGCGCCTTCCAGCCGTGCCAGGGCGTCCTCGAAGCGGGCGGTGGTCGGGTTGTCGAGCCGTGAGTAGACGGGCGGGCCCTCCGGCCGCGCGCCGGTGGCGGCGAACGCGTCGATCCTGGCCGCCTCCCCCCGGCTGTCGTACGAGGGGTAGGTGGTCGACAGGTCGAGCGGCACGGCGTGCAGCCCCAGCGCCGCGAGGTCTTCGCGGCCGGCGTGGACGGCTTCGGTGGCCAGGGCCCGGGGTGTGGTCGAGGCGTCGGTGTTCATGACATGACTCTGAACAGCTACCGGGAGGTACGGACGCATGGCCGTGTTACGTTCGGCACATGGCCGAATCCGTCGTACTAGACCCGGTCGATCTGCACATCCTGCGCCTTCTGCAGAACGACGCGCGGACCACCTACCGCGATCTGGCCGCCGAGGTCGGGGTCGCGCCCTCGACCTGCCTGGACCGGGTGGCGCGGCTGCGCCGCTCCGGTGTGATCCTCGGCCACCAGCTGCGCCTCGATCCGGCCAAACTCGGCCGGGGCCTCGAAGCCCTGCTCCTGGTGCAGGTACGCCCGCACCGGCGCGAGCTCATCGGCCCGTTCGTGGAACGCATCAGGGCGCTGCCCGAGTCGCGGGCCCTCTTCCACCTGACCGGGCCCGACGACTACCTCGTCCACGTGGCGGTGGCGGACACGGCGGACCTGCAGCGGCTGGTCCTGGACGAGTTCACCTCACGGCGCGAAGTCGCCCGCGTGGAGACCCGGCTGATCTTCCAGGCGTGGGACTGCGGGCCGCTGCTGCCGCCCGCGGCCGGGCGCTGACAACGGGCTGCCGTCAAACCGCCGGTGACAGGCCGTCGGTGAGAGTCCGCCGGTGACGGTCCGCCGAGCCCGGACCGTAGTGACGCGGAGCCCTTTCCCGTACGAGGATGTCCGCATGTCAGTCACTTCGAGCAGCGCGCTCCCCCTCCCCCGCCAGGTCGCCGACGCGTACGTCGACGCACTCATCGCCCTCGACCCGATCACCGGCACGTACCTGGGGGTCGAGGAGAGCTCCCGCAGCCTGCCGGACTTCTCCCCCGCGGGGCAGGAGGCACTCGCCGAACTGGCCCGCACCACGCTCGCGGAGCTGGACAGGGCGGAGTCCCTGCCCGGCGCGGACAGTGACGTCGAGCGGCGCTGCGGCCGGCTGCTGCGTGAGCGGCTGAACGCCGAACTCGCCGTGCACGAGGCCGACGAGGGCCTGCGCGCCGTCAGCAACATCCACTCGCCCGCGCACAGCATCCGCGGCGTCTTCACGGTGACGCCCACCGGGACCGACGAGGACTGGGCGGCGGTGGCCGAGCGGCTGCGCGCGGTACCCGGCGCCCTGGAGGGCTACCGGGCGTCGCTCGCGCTCGGCCTGGAGCGGGGTCTCCTGGGCGGTCCGCGCGCCACGGGGACGTTCACCGGCCAGCTGACCGAGTGGGCGGGCACCGGGCGCGGCTGGTTCGAGGAGTTCGCGGCGGCGGGGCCCGACGCGCTGCGCGCCGAGCTGGACGCGGCGGCCCGCGGCGCGACCGAAGCCGTCGCCGCGCTGCGCGACTGGATGCGCGACGTGTACGCCCCGGCCGTGAAGGACGCGCCCGACACGGTGGGCCGCGAGCGGTACGCCCGCTGGTCGCGCTACTTCAACGGCACCGACCTCGACCTCGACGAGGCGTACGCGTACGGCTGGTCCGAGTACCACCGTCTGCTCGGCGAGATGAAGACCGAGGCGGAGAAGATCCTGCCGGGCGCGGCCACCCCCTGGGAGGCGCTGGCCTGGCTCGACGAGCACGGCACGCACATCGAAGGGGTCGAGGAGACCAGGGCCTGGTTGCAGGGCCTGATGGACGAGGCCATCGAGGCGCTGGACGGCACGCACTTCGAACTCGCCGAGCGGGTACGGAAGGTGGAGTCCCGCATCGCGCCCCCCGGCGGCGCGGCGGCGCCGTACTACACCACCCCCTCCGAGGACTTCTCGCGCCCGGGCATCACCTGGCTGCCGACGATGGGCGAGACCCGCTTCCCGGTGTACGACCTGGCATCGACCTGGTACCACGAGGGCGTCCCCGGGCATCACCTGCAACTCGCGCAGTGGGTGCACGTCGCGGATCGGCTGTCCCGCTACCAGGCGTCGGTCGGCATGGTCAGCGCCAACGCCGAGGGCTGGGCGCTGTACGCGGAGCGGCTGATGGACGAGCTGGGCTTCCTCGGCGACGCGGAGCGCAGGATCGGCTACCTGGACGCGCAGATGATGCGCTCCACCCGGATCATCGTCGACATCGGCATGCACCTGGAGCTGGAGATCCCGGCGGACTCGCCGTTCCACCCGGGCGAGCGCTGGACGCCGGAGCTGGCGCACGAGTTCTTCGGCATGCACAGTGGGCGGCCCGCGGACTTCGTGGAGAGCGAGCTGACCCGCTACCTGTCCATGCCCGGCCAGGCGATCGGCTACAAACTGGGCGAACGGGCGTGGCTGCTGGGCCGCGAGAACGCCCGCAAGGCGCACGGAGACGCCTTCGACGCGAAGGCGTGGCACATGGCGGCGCTGTCGCAGGGCTCGCTGGGCCTCGACGACCTGGTGGAAGAGCTGTCGAAGCTCTGACGGCCCGGGTACGCGGTACGGCGGCCGGGTCCGCCCCGGATCCATGCACCCGGTCGCCGTCGCCCCGGACCCTCCACGGGCTCACCCGCGCCGGAACCCGCCCTCGGAGCCGGTGGCCTGCCCCGTGATCCTTCCCCGAGCTCTCGACCCTGCTCGGGCGGGGGAGACCCCATTGCCTCGTCCGTGGCCAGTCAGGTGCCGGGCCGGACCGCCCGGCACGCCCCACCGCCCGGCGGGGAACACCGCGGTGATCGCTCCGTAGTCGTCACCGCTCGTGCGGCCCGTGTCGACAGGGCCCGGATCGACGGCGGCGACCGTCACCGCGAGGTCGGCGAGCGTGACGGCGAGAGTACGGGTGGCGGACGCGAGGGCGCCCCTGGCGAGACCGTACGCGACCTCTCCGGGCCTACCGCCCGCGATGTCCTGACCCGAGGTCATCCTGACGATCCGTCCGCCCGGTGAGCGCCGCGGCAGGGTCGCACGGAGGCGGGCGTACACCTGGACCAGCAGGGCCACGGACCGTGTGCCGACGGCCCGGTGCGCGTCGAGCACGGCCGCGCCGGCGGTGGCCAGCGTGCCCTCGGAGCCACTGAGGGCGTGGTTGGCGACGAGGACGTCGATCCGTCCGCCGAGCGCCTCGGTGGCAGTGGCGATCGGTTCGGCTGGAGCCCGGGGTCCGCCGGGCCGCCGGGCCGTGGGCGACGGTGGCGGCCGGGCCGGTGCTCGCTTCCCGTACCCCCGCGCCGACCGCTTCCGGGCCTTCGGGACCGGCGCCCCTGGGGTCACCGCGTGACCGACGCCACCAGGCGGCCGGCTCCGGCGACGGAGGCGGCACGGCCGCGCGGGGGCAGGGGGACGCGGCGGAGTCCGGCCGGGGAAGGCCCTGGAATCCTGGGCACGGCCCCCACCATCCTGGTGGTCCGTGCCGTACGGCGGACAGGCCGGTCAGCAGCCGCAGGCGTCGGATCCGACGGGCGCGGTGAGCGGGTCGGCGTCGCGCCGCTCCCGGCCCTGCCACGTCTCGACCTCGAAGCCCTCGCGGATCCAGTACTCGATGCCGCCGAGCATCTCCTTGACCTGGTAGCCGAGTTCGGCGAGGGCGAGGGCGGCGCGAGTGCCGCCGTTGCAGCCGGGGCCCCAGCAGTACGTGACGACCGGCACGGACTTGTCCAGGAGCCGCTCCGCCCGGGCGGGGATCTCCGCCGTGGGAAGGTGCAGGGCGCCGGGGACGTGCCCCTGGTCCCAGGCCTCGGTGGAGCGGGAGTCGATCACGACGAAGCCGGGGTCTTCGCCGGACGCGAGGACCGAGGCGACGTCGGACACGTCGGCGTGGAAGGCGAGGCTGGCGCCGAAGTACGCGGCGGCCGCGGCGGGGGCGGCCGGCGGGACGCGGAGAACGGCGTTCGCGCGGGTGGCGGCGGTCTGGGCGGCGGTGGTCTGCGTCGTCGTCATGGGTGAAAATCTACGGCGAGTGATCATCCGACTGAAGTGGGATTCCCCGGCTCTTCTCTTGATCTGCCGGTGGATTCCCTGTTGTCTCGGGGCATGACCGGATATTCACCGGACGCCACCGACTGGCGCATCCTGGAAGCCCTGCAACGCGAAGGCCGGGCCACGTTCGCCGAGCTGGCGCGCGCCGTGTCCATGTCCGCGAGCGCCGTGACCGAGCGGGTGCGGCGGCTCGAAGAGGCCGGGGTGATCTCGGGCTACACGGCCGTCGTCGAGCAGGAACAGCTGGGAATGCCCATCCTGGCGTTCGTGCGGCTGCGCTATCCGCACGGCAACTACAAGCCGTTCCACGACCTGCTCGAAACGACGACCGAGGTGCTGGAGGCGCATCACGTCACGGGCGACGACTGCTTCGTCATGAAGGTCGCGGCCCGTTCGATGAAGCACCTGGAAGAGGTCTCGGGCCGGTTCGGCACGCTCGGCTCGGTCACCACCAGCGTCGTCTACTCCTCGCCGCTCCCCCGGCGCGCGCTCAGCCGCTGACCGAAGGCCGCGTGGTGGCGCACCACGGAGCCGTGCCGGTCCTTGACGACCTCCAGCTGGGTGGTGACGCGGCGCCTCAGGTCGGCGACGTGGCTCACGATGCCGACACTGCGGTCACGTTCGCGCAGGGAGTCCAGTACGTCGAGGACCTCGTCCAGGGTCTGGTCGTCGAGGCTGCCGAAGCCCTCGTCGATGAAGAGCGTGTCGAGCCGTACGCCGCCGGCCTCGTCGGTGACCACGTCGGCGAGGCCGAGCGCGAGCGCGAGCGAGGCGAAGAACGTCTCGCCGCCGGAGAGGGTCGCCGTGTCGCGCTCGATGCCCGTCCAGGCGTCGACGACGTGCAGGCCGAGTCCCGACCGGCCCCGGCCGCCGGCCCTGGCGTCGGAGTGGACGAGGGTGTAGCGGCCGGAGGACATGAGCTGGAGGCGGGCGGTGGCGGCGGCCGCGACCTGCTCCAGGCGGGCGGCCAGGACGTACGACTCCAGGCGCATCCTGCGTTCGTTGTCGGCGGAGGTGCCGGCGGTGAGCGAGGCGAGGCGCGCCACCCGCTCGTACTGCTCGCGCAGCGGGCCGAGGCGGCGCGTCTCCTCGGCGGCCTGCCGCGACAGCCGGGCGAGAGCGGCGCAGCGCTCGCTCGCGGCGTCGAGGACGGACGCGGCGTCACGCAGTCCGCGCTCGGCGGCGTCGAACTCCGCCTGGGCGCGCTGCGGTTCGGCCCGGGGCCGGGCGGCGGCCGCGGTGGTCCCGGGCTCCGCCAGCCGGTCGGCGACGGCGGCCTGTTCGCGCTGCCAGTCGTCGATCCGGTGCTGGAGGTCGCGCTGCTCCGCGTCCCCGAGCAGCGCTTCGGCCGCCGCGCGCGGGGTCTCGAAACCGGCCTTGAACGCGGCGTCGGCGAGCCGGTCGTCGGCCTCCTTGAGGCGCCGGGCGGTGATCTCGACCGCCCGCACGGCTTCGGACGCCTCACCGAGCACCTGCACGCGGCGCTCCAGCAGCGCGGCATGCTCGGCGACACTGCGCGCTTCACCGCGGGCCCGGGCCAGTTCGGCTTCGAGGGACGCCTGTTCGCGGTCGAGCGCTTCGCGCTGCGAGGTACGAGCGGCGGCACGCCGTTCGGCCTGCCGCTGCGCGTCGACACGTCCGGCGTGCTCGCGCTCGGCGCGGTCCAGCGCCTCACGGGCCGCGTGCAGACCGGCGGCCACGGTGTGCGCCTCGGCGTGCTCCTGCCGCAACTCCTCGACCAGGGAGGCCAGTTCGCCGACGCCCACCTCACGCGGACGGCCGGATCCGGCGTCCCGGAGGGTTTCTGCCGGGGCAGGCACCGCGCCGGCGGTCCCCGCTTCGGCCGGTCCGCCGCCGGTGGCGGAGCCGCCCGCCTCCGCGCGCGCCGCCGCGTGGTCCTCGCGCACCGCTGCCAGCGCGCGCTCCGCCCGGGAGCGCACCGCCTCGGCGTCCGTATGGGCGGCGTACGCCGCTTCCTCCGCCGTACGGTCCACCTGGTCCGCCGCCGCCCGGGCGGGCGCCGGGTGCTCGGTCGAGCCGCAGACCGCGCACTCCTGGCCGTCGCGCAGGTTCGCCGCCAGTTCGGCCGCGATGCCCAGCAGCCGGCGTTCCTTCAGGTCCAGCCACCTCTCGTGGGCCGAGGCGGCCTCCTCCCGGGCCGTCCGCAGCCGCTCCTCGGCGGCCGTGACCTGTTCGCCGAGCGCGTCGCGCCGGCGTGCGGCGTCGAGTCTGCGGCGGGCCGGTTCGAGCCGTCCCGCCAGGTGCTCGGCGCGGGTCACCGCGTCCTGGGCCGCTTCGATGCGCTCCTGGCAGCGGCGGCGGGTCGCGTCCCAGCCGTCCAGCCAGTGGGCGGCGTCCCGCAGCAGTTCGTCGTCGGCGCGGGCCTGCCGCTCCAGCGCCGCCCGCTCCCGGCCGATCTCCTCGCCGCGCCGCTCCGCCCTGCGGGCGGCTTCGAGGCCGCCGAGCTCCTGGCGGAGCCCGCGTTCCAGTGCGGCGAGGTGCTCGGCGCCGGTGTCGGCGAGGTCCGGCGGCAGTTCGGCCCGCGCGCGTTCGCGGGCCGAACTCGCCGCGCGGTGCTCCCGCTCGGCGTCGTCGCGCAGCGCCAGGGCGGGGGCGACGCGGTCGGCCCGGCGGGCGCGGTCCTGGAGCGCGCGCAGCCGCTCGTATTCGGGGCGGCGCGCTTCGAGCGCGTCGGCGCGCCCGCGCGCGTCGGCGTACCGCTGCTGGAGGGCGGCCAGTTCGCGTTCGGCCTCCAGGGCGGTGCGGGCCGCGGTCCGCCGGCTCTCCGCCGCGGCGACCGCCGACTCCGCGACGGCGAGCCGTTCGTGCGCACCGCTGCGCGCGATCGCGGCCCACTCCCGTACGGCCCCGGCGAGTCCGGGCTCGCCGGGCTGCGCGCCGGGCAGCGGCCACGCGCGCGCGTCCGCGCTGTCGCCCGCCGCCTGCGCCATCCGCTGCGCGACGGCGAGCAGCCGCTCGTCCCCGGCCCGCACCTGCTGCTCCGCCGAGCGGCGCAGTTCGGCGAGACGCTCTTCGACGGCGGCGAAGCGGCGGGTGTCGAAAAGCCGTCCGAGGAGCTTGCCGCGTGCCTCCGCGTCGGCCCGCAGGAAGCGCGCGAAGTCCCCCTGGGGCAACAGCACCACCTGGCAGAACTGCTCCCGGCTCATGCCGACGAGCTGGGTGATCTCCTCGCCGATCTCCTGGTGGGAGCGGCTGAGCGCCTTCCACCCGGTGCCGGACCGGTACTCGCGCAGCCAGCTCTGCGCCTTCTCCGTGGTGAATCCGGTGCCCTTCTTCTTGGGGCGCGGCTGTGCGGGGCGCCGGGTGATCTCCAGGCTCCGCCCGCCCACGGTCAGTTCGAGGCGCACCTCGGTCGGCAGGCCGTGCGGGGCGTGGTCGCTGCGCAGCGAGGCGCCGGGGCTCTGCCGGGCGCCCGGCACCGCGCCGTACAGCGCGTAGCAGACGGCGTCGAGGACGGAGGTCTTGCCGGCGCCGGTCGCTCCGTGCAGCAGGAAGACCCCGGCGGCGCTGAGCGCGTCGAAGTCGACTTCCTGGGTGGTGCCGAAGGGCCCGAAGGCCGTGATGTGCAGAGTGTGCAGCCTCATCGGGCGGCCCCGCGCACACCGTCCTGCGCGAGCGCGGTGTCGACACGTACGTCGTCGAGGACGCTCTGGAGCAGGGTGCGCTCCCGGTCGTCGGGGCCGCTGCCACCGCGCACATGGGCCACGAAGTCCTCCGCGATCTGCTGGTCGTCGCGCCCCTTGAGCCGCTGGGCGTAGGACGCCAGGGGATCCTCGGGGGCCCGTTCGGGGGCGAAGACGAGGCTGACGGTGTGCGGGAAGCGCGCGCTGAGCCGCGCCATGGGTTCCGGCGGGCGTACGGGATCGGTGAGTGTCGCCTCGATCCAGGACTCCTCGTGGCGCGCGAGGGCGGGATCCTCGACGAGTTCCTCCAGACGACCGCGGATCCGGGCGACGCGCCTGGGCACGGGGCAGTCGATCCGCTCGCCCTCGACCTCGCCGCCGGGCCCGAGGTCGATCAGCCACACCGTCTTGCGGTGGTCCGCCTCGGAGAAGGAGTACGCGAGCGGGGATCCCGAGTAGCGGACGCGTCCGGTGACGGCCTGGCAGCCGTGGAGGTGCCCGAGGGCCACGTAGTCGACGCCGTCGAAGACACCGGCGGGGACGGAGGCCACGCCGCCGACCGTGATGTCCCGTTCGCTGTCGCTCGGTTCGCCACCCGCGACGAAGGCGTGCGCGAGAACGACCGAGCGGGTGCCGGCGGGCCGCTCGGCGAGGTCGGCGCGTATCCGCTCCATCGCCGCCCCGACGACGGCCTCGTGCCCGGCCCCGGCCGTCTTGAACTCCTCGCGCACCAGGGCGGGTTCGAGGTACGGCAGCCCGTAGAAGGCCACGTCTCCGTGCGCGTCGGAGAGGACGACGGGCGTGGCGCACCCTGCCGGGTCGGTACGCAGATGGATCCCGGCCCGGTCGATGAGTCCGGCGCCGACGCCGAGCCTGCGGGCCGAGTCGTGGTTCCCGGAGATCATGACGGTCGGCACGCCCGCGGCGGCGAGCCGGTGCAGGGCCCGGTCGAAGAGTTCCACGGCGGCGAGCGGCGGCACGGCACGGTCGTACACGTCCCCCGCCACCAGCACCGCGTCCACGTCCCGCTCGCGCACCGTCGTCACCAGGTGGTCGAGGAACGCGGCCTGGGCGTCGAGGAGGTTCACTCGGTGGAAGGAACGCCCCAGGTGCCAGTCCGACGTATGCAGAATCCTCAAGAGACGGCTCCGACCTGCATGTGTACCTTCTTCCGCCCCCTGGTCCGGCGCCGTCCCGGCGCGGACCCGACTGTCAGCACGGACCACGTTAGCGCCGGTCGGCACCCGGCCTGTCACAGACCTCTGTTTTCACCGGGTTCCACCGGGTTCCACCGGGGGAGGGAGTCGGCGCAGTGCCCGGCCCGCCGGGGCGTCGACGGCGGCGTCGGTCCGGGGGGAGACGCCGGAGGTTTCGCGGGAACGCCCCCGGCAGCCGCCGCGGGAGCCGGGGATCCGCGGCAGCCCCGGTCCGTGACGTGATCCCGGTCGGTGCCCGCGCCAGGGCGCGTCCGCGAACAGCGTCCCCTTCCCGGGTCCCGCGGGCCCCGGTGCTTCGGGGGCGGCGCCCGTGCCGGGCGGCCGCACGACGGGTCCCGGTGGGCCCCCGGGGCGCCGGGAGCGCGCCGCCCGCGAAACCGTTCGCACGGCGGTTCCGCGATCCGGCCGGCCGAGTCCCGGGACACACGGGAGCCCTCACCCCGCCGTGACGGTCAGTCATGTGAGGTTACGGTCGCCCCGGCTGTCCGGCAGTACGCCGCGCCCGGCGCACCGGGGCTCCGAGGCGTGCCGGGGCGTGAAGGCAGACCGGGGCGTGAAGGCAGGCCGGGGCTCCGAGGCGCGTCGGCGTTCGCCCTCAGGCGTCGCCGTACGCCTCTCCGCCGAGTTCGAACCCCGCCGTGCCCGCCGTGGCGTCGGCCAGCCAGGCGCGGAAGGGCTCGACGTCCGCCTCCGGCAGCCCGACCTCGATCGCGACCGCGTCGGCGTACCGCACCTCGCGCACCGCGCGTCCGGTCGCCCGCAGGTCGTTCTCCAGTTTTCCGGCCCGCTGGTGGTCGACGGTGACGGTGGCGAGCCGGAAGCGCTGCCGGGCGATCGTGCCGAGGGCGTCCAGGGCTTCGCCGACCACACCGCCGTACGCCCTGATCAGCCCGCCCGCGCCGAGTTTCACGCCGCCGTAGTAGCGGGTGACGACGGCGACGGTGTACCGCACCTCGCGGCGCATCAGCATCTGGAGCATCGGTACACCGGCCGTGCCGCCCGGTTCGCCGTCGTCGCTCGCCTTCTGCACGGAGGCGTCCGCGCCGACGACGTACGCGTAGCAGTTGTGCGACGCCGTCGGGTGTTCCCGGCGGACGCGCGCGACGAAGTCCTGCGCCTCCCGCTCGGTCGCGGCGGGTGCGAGCGCGCAGAGGAAGCGCGACCGGTTGATCTCGGCTTCGTGCACACCCGCGCGGGCGACGGTCCGGTACTGCTCCTGCATGCGGCCCACCCTATGCGCAGGCCACGGGGTCGCTACTTCCGGAGCAGCAGGACGGCGACGGCGACCACCAGTCCGACGGCCACGGCGGCGGCGCCGTACGCGAGCCGGTGGGTGCGCAGGCCGGGCAGGAAGCGGTCGGCGGCGTACCGGCCGGGACCGGTCAGCGTGAGCGCGACCGCGGCCGCCGTGAGGAGCACCTCGTACTCGATGCCCTCGGGGGCGAAGAAGCCGCCGCCCCACTTCACCGCGAGCACGTTGACCATGGTGCCGACGAGGGCCGCGCCGGCCAGCGGGGTGAGCAGACCGAGGACGAGCCCGAGGCCGCCGAGCGTCTCGGTGAGACCGGCCACGGCCGCCATCGCCTCGCCGGCCGGGTAACCGCTCGCGGTGAAGAACTGGCCGGTTCCCTCGAGCCCGCCGCCGCCGAACCAGCCGAAGAGCTTCTGGGTCCCGTGCGCGGCCATGGTCAGGCCGAGGGCGAGACGGAGTACGAGCAGGCCGGTGTCGTAGCCGTGGAGCGAGGGGGTGCGGCGGGCAGCGGTACCGCTGATGACGGGGAGGCCGAGAGTGCTGGTGGGGGGAGTCATGTGAGGGGCTCTCCTGTGGGGTCGGGCCGGTCGGAGTTACTTGAAACTTCAAGTCACTCGTCGCGACGATACACAGCGGTACAACCTTGAACAACGACGCGCCGGTGAGCAGACCGGCGCGGCGCCCCGGGAATGCCCGCGGGGCGCCACCCGTTGGTCACCACAAGTGACCTTCCGACCCCAGGAGGCAGGGCGTGTACGGCGACCCGGCAACGATCCGCAAGATCCTCACGCAGTCCGGCGACACCTGGGCGGTGGTGGGCCTGTCCGGCAACCGGTCGCGGGCGGCGTACGGCGTCGCCGAGGTGCTCCAGCGCTACGGCAAGCGCGTCGTGCCGGTCCACCCGAAGGCCGAGACGGTCCACGGCGAGCAGGGGTACGCGTCACTGGCCGACATCCCGTTCCCGGTCGACGTCGTGGACGTGTTCGTCAACAGCGACCTCGCGGGCGGCGTCGCGGACGAGGCGGTGGCGGTCGGCGCCCGGGCGGTGTGGTTCCAGCTCGGGGTCGTCGACGAAGCCGCCTGCGAACGCACCCGCGCCGCCGGTCTGGACATGGTCATGGACCGCTGCCCGGCGATCGAGATCCCCCGGCTCGGCTGACGGCCGCCCGGACCGGGGGCGCGCCGCCGGACGGGGTCAGACGCCGAGCCCGTCGATGACGACCGCGCCCGGCAGTCCCGCGAAGGCCTTGCCGGGCAGGATGAGCTTGCCCCTGCGGCGGCCGCTTCCGATCAGGACCCACGGGACGCCGGTGACGGCGGAGTCCACGAGCAGCGGCCAGCCGGCGGGCAGCCCGACCGGCGTGATGCCGCCGTACTCCATGCCGGTCTCGCCGACGGCCGTGTCCATCGGGGCGAACGACGCCTTGCGCGCGCCGAGGTGCTTGCGGGCCGCGCCGTTCACGTCCACGCGCGTACGGGAGAGGACCACGCAGGCGGTCAGCGTGCTCTCGCCGCCCCGCCTGCCCGCGACGACCACGCAGTTCGCCGAGGCGTCGAGAAGCCCGGCGCCGTAGTGCTCGGCGAAGGCCGCCGTGTCGGCGATCTCCGGGTCGGTGTCGACGTAGATGAGCTGGTCGGCGGGTACGTCATTGCTCCACGCGCGCACGGCCTCCGCGACCGGCGCGGTCAGCAGGCCGAGGCAGTCGGGGGCGGGCGTGGCGTTGTCGAAGTCTCCGAGAGGGGCGCGCATGGGCAGACGCTAACAGCCGCCCCCGGAGGGAGTGTTGGCCGTCTCAGCGTGCGGGCGGAATCGATACGGCCATCGTCATCTCGACCGTCTCGGCGCCTTCGTTGCGGTACGCGTGCGCCACGTTCGCCTCGAACGTCGCGGAGGTCCCCGCCGGCACGGAGTGCGGCTCGCCGTCGACCACGAGGGTCAGCTCGCCCGCGGTGACGTGCAGCAGTTCGACGGTCCCACCGGGGTGCGGGTCGGACGCGCTGCTGTCGCCCGGCATCAGCCGCCAGGCCCACAGCTCCAGCGGACCACGGGTCTCGGTGCCGACGAGCAGCGTGGTGTGGCTGCCCGCGTCCGTGGACCACATGCGGACCGCCTGTTCCCGCGGTACGAGGCGGACCTGCTTGCCCTGTTCGTAGTCGAGCAGGGTGGTGATGCTGACGCCGAGCGCGTCGGCGAGCTTCACCGTGGTGCCGACGCTCGGGTTCGTACGCGCCTGCTCGATCTGGATGATCATGCCGCGGCTGACGCCCGCGCGGGCGGCCAGCGCGTCCAGCGTGAAGCCGCGCTCGGCCCGCCAGCGCTTGAGGTTGCGGGCGAGCGACTGCGTGAGCTGGTCGAGGTCCGACACATTCCGTCCAATATTTTGGATGACAGGGTTCAATGAGTTGCACTACGGTCTGGTGCACCGAACCGTTCACCGCACTGTACTGCGAGGCCCCGTCATGACCGCACTCTTCGCCCTGGCCACCAGCCTGCTCTGGGGACTGGCCGACTTCGGGGGCGGGCTGCTCACCCGGCGTACGCCCGCACTGACCGTCGTCGTCGTGTCCCAGTCCATCGCCGTGGTGGTGCTGGGCGCGGTCGTCGTCGCGACCGGCGGCTGGAGCGAGGCCGGGCCGCGGCTGTGGTTCGCGGTGGCCGCGGGCGCGGTCGGGCCCGTCGCGATGCTGTGCTTCTACAAGGCCCTCGCGCTGGGCCCGATGGGCGTCGTCTCGCCGCTGGGGTCGGTGGGCGTCGCCGTGCCCGTCACGGTCGGGCTGGTCCTCGGCGAGCGTCCCGGGCTGCTCCAGTTCGCCGGAATCGCGGTCGCGATCGCCGGAGTGGTGCTGGCGAGCGGCCCGCAGCTGCGCGGCGCGCCGGTGCAGCGGCAGGCGATCGCACTGACGCTGGTCGCGGCGGTCGGCTTCGGTGCGGTGCTGGCCCTGATCGCCGAGGCGTCCACCACCCTGGTGGGGCTGTTCCTCGCGCTCTTCGTCCAGCGCGTGACCAACGTGGCGGTCGGCGGCGCGGCGCTGTACGTGTCGGTCAGGCGCGGCGCCAGGGCCTTTCCCGAGGACGGTGGGATGCGCGTGATCCGGTCCGCGCTGCCCGCTCTGGCGTTCGTCGGTCTCGCCGACGTCGCGGCGAACGGCACGTACTCCATCGCCGCCCAGACCGGTCCGGTCACCGTCGCCGCCGTACTGGCCAACCTCTACCCGGTCGTCACGGCGCTGTGCGCCCTCGCCCTCCTCAAGGAACGGCTGCGCGGCGTGCAGGCGGCGGGTGCCGGGCTGGCGGTGGTGGGCACGGTGCTGCTCGCCGCGGGGTGAGCGGACCGGCGTCCGCCGCGGCTCACTCGGCGGCCCCGGCCTCCAGCTCGGCCAGCGCCAGCAGTTGCTCCGGAGTGACGCCCTCCGGGATCGGTACGGGCGCGGGCGTGCGCAGCGGCGGCTGCCAGCCCTTCACCGCGTCCCAGCTGCGTACGATCCGGGCGGGCGCCCCGGCCACCACCGCGTGGTCGGGCACCTCGCCCCGTACGACCGCGCCCGCCGCGACGACGACGTTGCGGCCGAGCCGGGCGCCCGGGAGGATCACGGCGCCGGTGCCGATCCAGCAGCCGGGGCCGATCTCCACCGGGTTCATGCGGGGCCACTGCTTGCCGACGGGGACCTCGGGATCGTCGTAGCTGTGGTTCGTGGACGTCACGTACACGAACGGGCCGAAGTAGCAGTCGTCCGCGATGGTCACCGTCGTGTCGGCGACGACATGGCTGCCGCGGCCGAGGACCACACCGTTGCCGAGCCGCAGGATCGGGTCGGGGCCGAGGTCGAGACCGGGCATCATGCCGGCGGTCAGGGTGACCTGCTCGCCGATGATGCAGTGGTCGCCGAGGTGGATCCACTCCTCGCCGAACACGGTGCCCTGCGGGAAGGCGAGCTTGGTTCCGGTGCCGATCGCTCCGAAGCGCAGCCGGCCCGGGCGCTCCGCGCTGACGGCTCCGGCCTGCTGCACCCAGCGCCATCCGGCGTGCACGGCGCCGGTCACCAGGCGGCGGCGCCAGGCGGCCGGCGTGGACAACGATGAGAACGTGTTTCTGTTCTTCGGCACCCGCACACGGTAGTCCGCGGGACGCGGGGGCCCGGAGCGGCCTGCTGTGATGTTCGCCCCACCCCCGCCCCGCCCCACCCGGCATCCAGGGGCCCGCGGGCGTCACTTACGGTTCCCCTGGCGCGACCGAACAGCGACGAAGCACCAGGGAGCACGCGATGGCACAGCAGGCTTTGATCACCGGCATCGGCGGCAAGGACCCGCGGATCGACCCCTCGGCCTTCGCCGCGCCGACGTCCGTCGTGATCGGGGACGTCACGCTGGGCGCGGGCGCCAGCGTCTGGTACCACGCCGTACTGCGCGCCGACTGCGGGCCGATCGTCCTCGGCGCCGACAGCAACATCCAGGACAACTGCACGGTCCATGTGGACCCGGGCTTCCCCGTCACGGTCGGCGACCGCGTCTCCGTCGGGCACAACGCCGTACTGCACGGGTGCACGGTCGAGGACGACGTACTGGTCGGCATGGGTGCCACGGTGCTCAACGGCGCGCACATCGGCGCCGGTTCGCTGATCGCCGCGCAGGCGCTCGTGCCGCAGGGCATGCGCGTGCCCCCGGGCTCGCTGGTCGCCGGCGTACCCGCCAAGGTGAGGCGGGAGCTGACGGCGGAGGAGCGCGAGGGCATCAGGCTGAACGCCGCGATGTACCTGGAGCTGGCCGGGAACCACCGCGAGGCGCACGCGGGCTAGGCGCGGGGCGAAGCCGTCAGTCGGCGGCCGCCGCGACCTTCTCCGGCGCGGCGGCCACCGGCTCCTCCCCCGCCTGCGACCGGGCCTCGGCCTGGGCGGCGGCCTTCTTCGCGCGGTTCTTGAGCACGAGCATCGAGGTGACGCCGAACAGCACGGCCAGCACCAGGCCCAGCCACGAGAAGCGCTTGAGCCAAGCCTCCGCGACCACACCCACCGAGTAGACGACGGCGGTGGTGCCGCCCGCCCACAGGATGCCGCCGAAGACGTTGGCGATGAGGAACTTCCAGTACGGCATGCGCAGTACGCCCGCGAGCGGTCCCGCGAAGATCCGCAGCAGGGCGACGAAGCGGCCGAAGAAGACCGCCCACATGCCCCACTTCTCGAAGGAGCGCTCCGCCATGGCGATATTGGCCTCGCCGAAGTGCTTGGGGAACTTGCGGCCCAGTTTCGCGAGCAGCGGCCTGCCGCCCTTGCGTCCGATCGCGTAACCGATCGAGTCACCGATGATGGCGCCCGCCGTGGCGCACGCGCCGAGGACGTACGGGTCGATGTCGCCGTGCTGGGAGGCGAGCAGGGCCGAGCTGACGAGAACGATCTCGCCCGGCAGTGGAATGCCCAGACTTTCCAGCCCGATGACAACCCCCACCAGGAGGTAAATGCTGACCGCCGGGATGGTCTCGAGCCACTCCGTGATGTGCAACGCCGGTTCCTGTCGTCGTGGAGAGTGCGGCTGCCCGCCGTGCGCACCGGTGGCGCACGGCGGGCAGCCTACCCGCACCTCACCGCGGCGTGACGGCGTCCGGGAGGTCGCCCCCGTCACACGGGGCCCGCGGTCAGCTGTGGGGACGCAGGGTCCATACGACGGTCATCTCGCCCGTCACGGCGCCGTCCTCACGCCGGATGGAGATCACGACGGGGAACTCGGGGCGCTGTCCGGCGTCGAGCTCCGCGACCACGTCCGCCGCCGGGCGGCCGAGCGTCGCGGTCGCGGTGACCGGTCCCATGGCGAGCTTCTTGTAGCCGATCTCCGCCCTGACGGCGAGCGGCACGGCGCGCGACAGCTGGTCGCCGAAGGCGGCGAGGACGATCGCGCCGCTCGCCGACTCGGCGAGGGTGAACATCGCGCCGGCGTGCGGGCCGCCCACGTGGTTGTGGTAGTCGGCCTGGTCCGGAAGGCGGACCACGGCGCGCTCCTCCGTGGTCTCCAGGAACTCGAGGTTGAGGGTACGGGCCATGGGAACCGTCGCCGCGAGCATGTCGCCGACGGACATCTGATCTGCGCTCATGCGGCGTCAGGTTACCCACGAGTAGGCACGCTTGGCCATCCCCCTCGGGGACGGAAGCAACGGATCCGGCCGCGCACCTCTATCGTTACTGGCCATGTGGCCAGGACAGCAGCCGCCCGGGGGCGAGCAGAACCCGCAGGACCAGCAGCACTCGCAGCACCAGAACCCGTACCAGCAGCCGGGGTACCAGCCGCCTGGCTACCAGCAGCCGGGCCATCGGCAACCGGGGTACCAGCAGCCCAACCCCTACCAGCAGCCGACGGCCGCGTCCCCGTACGCGCCCTCGGTGCCGCCGGGCGGCCCGCGGCCGCCGGACGGCAGCCGGAAGAAGACCACGCTCGTCGCGATCGCCGCGGCCACCGCCGTCGTCGCGGCGGCCGTGATCACCGGCGCGGTGGTCCTGGGGAAGGACGACGAGGGCGGCGGCACCCGGACGGACGGCAAGAAGGCGTCGTCGTCTCCCGCCACCTCCGAGGCCCCCTCCGCCCCCGCCTCTCCCCCCGAGAACCCGCGCGGCGGCTCGGTCGAGAAGGCCAAGCCGACGATCCCCGGCTGGAAGGTCGTCTCCAACCCGAGGCACGGAACCCGGTTCGACGTACCGCCGGAGTGGGAGGTGCAGGCGCCCGGCATCTCCCTCAACATCTCGGACACCGATGACCCGGCGGGCAAGCCCCTCATCGGGATGTCGGCACCGGCGTATTTCAAGAACGGGTGGTGCGGCAAGAACACGCTGCTCGGGGCGGCCGGGACCCGTGGTGCGAACGGGGCCCGCACCACGAGCACCGAGGCCGAGGCCGTGGCCGACAACTGGGTGTTCGCCGCGTACGACCAGAAGGAGACCGGCACGTTCAAGGTCTCCAGGGCCACGCCGTTCACCTCCGCGTCCGGGCTCAGGGGCAGTGTGTCCGTCGCCTCCGTCACGGGTGTCACCAAGAAGGACAAGTGCGACACCGACGGCAAGTCGATCGCCTTCGCCTTCAAGGACACCGACGGCGACTTCGCCGTCTGGAGCCTCTACACCGCCAAGGGCGTCAAGGACGAGCTCCCCGACGCGACCGTCCGGCGGATCCTCGGAACGGTCCGGCTGATCGAGTCCTGAGCAGCACCCAGCCCTGAGCGGCACCAAGACCTGAGCAGACCTGCCGTCGGCGTCGAATCGGTTTGGCAACGGCGGCCGGCGCCAGCGATAGTCCGGAAGTGACATCTCCTGCCGCCGCTCCCCGCCGAGCCCGCCGCCCCGAGTGGGCCGGCCGTAACTACACCCTGCTGACCGCCGCCGCGGTCGTGACGAACCTGGGCACCCACGGTGCGTTGATCGCGGCGGCGTTCGCCGTCCTCCAGTCCGGCGGCGACGGCGGTGACGTGGGCATGGTGGCCGCGGCCCGCACCCTGCCGCTCGTCCTGTTCCTCCTCGTGGGCGGCGCGATAGCCGACCGGCTGCCGCGCCACCATGTGATGGTCGCCGCCAACGCGCTCAACTGCCTCTCCCAGGCAGCCTTCGCGCTGCTGGTCCTGACGGGCGATCCCCAGCTGTGGCAGATGATGGTCCTGACCGCCCTCTGCGGTACGGGCCAGGCCTTCTTCAACCCGGCGGCCGAGGGCATGCTCCTGTCCAGTGTCAGCGGGGAACAGGCCAACCGCGCCTTCGCGCTCTTCCGGATGGCCATGAACGGCGCCGGCATCGGCGGCGCGGCGCTCGGCGGCGCGCTGGTCGCCGCGGTGGGGCCCGGCTGGGTCCTCGCCGTCGACGCCGCGGCGTTCGCCTTCGCCGGTGCGCTGCGGGCCTTCCTCGACGTGAGCCACATCAAGCCCCGCGAGGCCGGCGGCGGGATGCTCTCCGATCTGCGCGAAGGCTGGCAGGAGGTCGTCGGCCGGCCCTGGCTGTGGAGCATCGTGGCGCAGTTCTCGGTGGTCGTCGCCGTCGTGGGAGCCGCCGAGGCGGTCTACGGGCCCCTGGTCGCCGAGGAGGAACTGGGCGGCGCCGCGCCCTGGGGCCTGGCCCTGGCCGCCTTCGGTCTCGGCACGGTCGGCGGCGCGCTGGTGATGATGCGGTGGAAGCCCCGGCGTCTGCTGTTCGTCGGGACCCTGTGCGTCTTCCCGCTCGCCCTGCCGTCGGCGGCGCTCGCCGTGCCGCTGCCGGCGGCGGGCCTCGCCGCGGTGATGTTCTTCAGCGGTGTCGCGATCGAGGTGTTCGGCGTCTCCTGGATGACGGCGCTCCACCAGGAGATCCCGGAGGAGAAGTTCTCGCGCGTGTCGGCGTACGACTGGTTCGGTTCGGTCGCGATGCTGCCGCTGGCCACGGCGGTGGCCGGCCCCGTCGAAAGCCTCGTCGGGCGCCACGAGGCGCTGTGGGGCTGTGCGTCTCTGGTGGTGCTCGTCACCGCCGCGGTGCTGTTCGTGCCCGACGTACGGAACCTGACCCGGCGTACGCACGGGACGGCGAAGGCGGATGTGCCCGCCCCCTCCCTCGCGCCCGCGCCCTCCCTCCCGGCCTCGCCCGCTCCCGCGCCTTCACCCGCCCCCGACGTGCCCTCAGCCGACGCCGAAGGCACCACCGGGCGGCTCGGGTGACTCCACCGCGTCCTCGTCCCGTACGGCCGTCGCGCCACCGATGAAGCGCGCCAGCGAAGGACCGCTCTCCACGCGCGCGGGGAAGACGTCCCCGGCGGCCCTGCGGGCCAGGGCCGCCGTGTCGACGGGGGTGTGCGAGGCGACCAGCACCGCGTTGCCGAAACGGCGGCCGCGCAGCACGCCCGGTTCGGCGATCAGGGCGAGCTCTTCGAAGACGGCCGCGAAGGTGGCCAGCTGGGAGCGGAGGAAGGTGAACGGCGCGCCGTCCGCGAGGTTGGCCGCGTAGATCCCGCCGGGGCGCAGGACGCGTTCGGCCAGCCGCGCGTACGCGACGGACGTGAGGTGCGCGGGCACCCGGGAACCGCCGAAGACGTCGGCGACGAGTACGTCGGCGGAGGCGGCCGGGGCGTTTTCGAGCCACTGGCGCGCGTCGGCGCCGTGCACCCGTATCCCGGACCCCTCGGCCACCGGCAGGTGCTCGGCGACCAGTGCCAGCAGGCCCCGGTCGGCCTCCACCACGTCCTGGCGCGAGCCCGGCCTGGTGGCCGCCGTGTAGCGGGGCAGCGAGAGGCCGCCGCCGCCGAGGTGCAGTACGTCGAGGGGCACGCCCCCGTCGGCGGCGCAGTCGACGACATGGGCGAGGCGCCGCGCGTACTCGAACTCCAGGTGGGTGGGATCGTCCAGGTCGACGTACGACTGGGGGGCGCCGTCGACCGTGAGCAGCCAGGCCCGCTCCCGGTCCACGTCGGGCATCAGCTTGGCGGTGCCCCGGTCCACGTCCCGGGTCACGGGTATCGGCTCGTCCACCCCACCATTGTGCGGCGCCGGCCGGCCCGCCCGGCGCCGGGGAGCCCCGTGCCGTGCCCCTGCCGAGCCGCGGAGTGCACGGCGGGAAGGGGCGGGGCCCGGGGACGGCTCCCCGGCCCCCGCCCCGCCCCGGCGCCGCTCAGGCCACGATGCCCGTCACCGTGCCGGCGCCGACCGTGCGTCCGCCCTCGCGGATCGCGAAGCCCAGCCCCGGCTCCAGCGGCACCTCACGGCCCAGCTCGACGGTCACCGTGACCGTGTCGCCGGGGCGCGCGACAGCCGTTTCGCCGAGGTCGATGTCGCCGACGACGTCCGCGGTACGGATGTAGAACTGCGGCCGGTAGCCGCTCGTGACGGGCGTCGTACGGCCGCCCTCCCGCGCCGACAGGACGTACACCTGCGCGGTGAAGCGCCTGCTGGGCACCACGCTGCCCGGCGCCGCCACGACGTGGCCGCGGCGCACCGCGTCGCGCGGCATGCCGCGCAGCAGCAGCGCGACGTTGTCCCCGGCCTCGGCGGACTCCATCGGCTTCCCGAAGGTCTCCAGGCCGGTGACCACCGTTTCGCCCGCTTTCGATGCCACAGTCGCGCCCAGCACCTCCACCCGGTCGCCGACCCTGACCGTGCCGCGCTCGACGGCGCCGGTGACGACCGTTCCGCGCCCGGTGATGGTCAGCACGTTCTCGACCGGCATGAGGAACGGCGCGTCCGTGTAGCGCTCCGGGACCGGTACGTACGTGTCCACCGCGTCCAGCAGCGCCTCGATCGCCGCGGTCCAGCGCGGGTCGCCCTCCAGCGCCCTGAGCCCGGACACCCGCACGACGGGCACGGCGTCGCCGCCGTAGCCGTGCGCGGAGAGCAGGTCGCGTACCTCCAGCTCGACCAGGTCGGTCAGCTCGGCGTCCTCGCCGTCGACGACGGCGTCGGCCTTGTTGAGCGCGACGACGATGTGGTCGACGCCCACCTGACGGGCCAGCAGGACGTGCTCGGCCGTCTGCGGCATGATCCCGTCGAGCGCGGACACGACGAGGATCGCCCCGTCGAGCTGCGCGGCTCCGGTCACCATGTTCTTGACGTAGTCGGCGTGGCCCGGCATGTCGACGTGCGCGTAGTGCCGGGTCTCGGTCTCGTACTCGACGTGCGCGATGTTGATGGTGATGCCGCGCAGCGCCTCCTCGGGGGTCCGGTCGATGCGGTCGAACGGCACGAAAGTGCCGGCCCCGCGCTCGCTCAGGACCTTGGTGATGGCGGCGGTCAGGGTGGTCTTGCCGTGGTCGACGTGGCCCATGGTGCCGATGTTCAGGTGCGGCTTGGTGCGCACGTATGCCGTCTTGGGCATGGTGGTCTTCCTCGGAAGGTCGAAGCGTGAAGGGGACCCCTGGGCCTTGCCGACCCTCCCCCTGTGGGGTCCGCCGGACGATCCGGGAAGGGTCAGCTTCGGGCGCCGCCGAAGGGCGCTGCGGCAGCGACTGCCGCGGCTGCGGAAGTGGGGGCTGCGGGGACGCTCGCGGCAGCCTTCGGCGCATCCGCGACTGCGGTCTGCGCTGCGAGGAAGGCGTGCCCGGACATGTCGTCGATCCTGGCCGACCGCCGCCCTCGCGTCGAACGGTTTTCCCTTCCTCCCCGTCTCCCGCCCCGTCCCTTCGACGTCCGGGGCGGGGAGAACAGGGGGAGAGGCGGGGAGGAAGCCCACAGAGCTGTCACGGAGCTGTGCGGTACGCATTACAGCGATCACACGCGGATCTCGGTTAGTCTCCCCGGATGCTCGAGCCCGCCGCTTCGCCCGCAGGATTCACCGTCCGGTGCACCAGGACGCTGCTCTCCCCCTGGTCCCGGCTGTCGCTGCTCGTGGTGATGCTCGCGGCGGCGGTGACGACGGTGCTGGTCCTCGAACCGCAGCGGCTGCTGAGCGCGGGCTGGCCGCCCCAGCTGAGCGGTGCGGCGGCCGTCGTGCTGTTCGGCCTCGCGTACGGGGTGTGCACAGCGGCGTTCGTACCGCGGCCGATCCTCAATCTCGCCGCGGGCGCCCTGTTCGGCTCGCAGGCGGGGCTCGTCTCCGCCGTCGCGGGAACGGTCGTCGGCGCCGGAATCGCCTTCGGCCTCGGCCGGGTGCTGGGCCAGGACGCGCTGCGTCCGCTGCTGCGCGGGCGGGCGCTGCTCGCGGCGGACGGCCAACTGAGCCGGCACGGTTTCCGTACGATGCTGGCCGTCCGGCTGTTCCCCGGTGTGCCCTTCGCCGCCGCCAACTACTGCGCCGCGGTCTCCCGCATGGGGTGGCTTCCGTTCCTCCTCGCGACGGGGATCGGGTCGGTCCCGAACACGGCGGCGTATGTCATCGCGGGAAGCAGCGCCTCGTCCCCGACGTCACCGGCGTTCCTGATCGCCATGGGGTTCATCGCGCTGTCGGGGCTCGGGGCGGCGGTGGTCGCCTGGCGCAAGCGCCACCGTCTGCGCGGCGGGCCCGGCAAGCCTGTCCAGCCCGGCGCGTCAGGCAGGACCGGCGCGTCAGGCACATCCGGCGAGTAGGGCCGACGGCTCCGGTCCTTGCCCGGTTGGATACGCGGGCGGGGGCTTCCCGCGGGGGCTGTCGCCGCGGACGATACGCTGCCCAGCGACTGACCTGACCGCATCTGCACGCTGCTGCACAATCACATCCGGGACGGCACTGGCCCCATGAGTTGGTTCGAATCATTCATCCTCGGACTCGTCCAGGGGCTCACCGAGTTTCTGCCGATCTCGTCGAGCGCCCACCTGCGGCTGACAGCAGCCTTCGCCGGCTGGCACGACCCGGGTGCGGCCTTCACCGCGATCACCCAGATCGGCACCGAGGCGGCCGTCCTCATCTACTTCCGCAAGGACATCGCCCGGATCGTCTCCGCCTGGTCCAGGTCCCTCGTCGACAAGTCGGTGCGCGGTGACCACGACGCCCAGATGGGCTGGCTCGTCATCGTCGGCTCCATCCCCATCGGCGTGCTCGGCGTCACCTTCAAGGACCAGATCGAGGGTCCGTTCCGCGACCTGCGGCTGATCGCCACCACGCTGATCGGCATGGGCATCGTCCTGGGTATCGCGGACCGCCTCGCGGCCCGCGACGAGGCCGGCGGCAAGCACCGCGCGGTCAGGGAGCGCAAGACGCTCAGGGAGCTGGGCGTCAGGGACGGCCTGATCTTCGGCATCTGCCAGGCCATGGCACTGATCCCGGGCGTCTCGCGCTCCGGGGCGACGATCAGCGGCGGCCTGCTGATGGGCTACACCCGCGAGGCGGCGGCGCGCTACTCGTTCCTGCTCGCCATCCCCGCGGTGCTGGCTTCCGGCGTCTTCGAGCTCAAGGACGCCAGTGAGGGCGGCCATGTGTCGTGGGGCCCGACGATCTTCGCGACGATCATCGCCTTCATCGTCGGTTACGCCGTGATCGCGTGGTTCATGCGTTTTATTACGACCAAGAGCTTCATGCCGTTCGTGATCTACCGGGTCCTGCTCGGCATCGTGCTGTTCGTCCTGGTCGGCACCGACACGCTGAGCCCGCACGCGGGCGAGTCGGCGGGCTGACCCCTACCCCTCCCGTCTCACCCGTCTCACCCATGCGAAGGGCGCGTCAGCGCGGGCGGAAGCCCGGTGCCGGCGTCGCCCTTCGCCGCGTTCAGCTGTGACGGGGCGGGGAAGAAGCTTCCGGTGAGGTCGGCGCCCGAGAGGCCGGCGTCGCGGAAGTCGGCCCCGATCAGGCCGGCCACCCGCAGGACGGCGCCCCCTGGGATCGGCACCGATGAGGTACGCCCCCCCTCAGGCCGGCGCCGTGGAGGTCGGCGCCCCGAAGCTTCGCACCGATGAGGTCGGCGCCCCTGCGGTCCTTGGTCCGGCGCCGAAATCGGTCTGGAGGTTCGGGCAGGGCTGCCCGGCGCCCTTGTCGATCGCGAAGGCCGCGAAGACGAGTGCGACACAACACAGTCCGAAGCGGTTCGCCCAGTCGGCCCGCAGGCCGAGGCCGCCTCGGCCTGAGGTGGATATCGCGGGAACGGGCTGCTCGGACAAGGTGTGCGACCTCCTGGCCGGGTGGCGGGCACCACCACTCGGCACCCGGCGTCCACCCCCGGTGCGAGGAAAGCCACTGTCGTACTGGTGCCCGCTGTCAGTGCCTCGCCGTAGTCTTGTCGCATGCACCGCTCACCCCCGCCGTCTGGTTCCGTGCGGCCCCTGACCGAGGCGAACGAGGCGATCCGCGCCCTGGTCGAGTCGCGCACGGACGGCTCATGGCCTGCGGACGAGTACGAACTGCTGCTTCTGCAGTGGGACGCGGCCATACGCGGCGAGGTCGTCGAAGTGGCCTAGCCGGCCCGCGCGGCCCGCATCCGCCGCGCCCTCCTATTCCGTTCGGTCCGGGCCTGGCCTCATCACTCGTCCCACCCAGCGGTACAGGACACGTTCCCCCTCGCGGGCAAGGGCCTGGAAGACGTCGGCCAGGAGGGCGACCCGCAGGTACAGGGCAGGCTGTTCGGCCTGGTGACCCGGTTCCGGAGGCCTTCGCGGCCGTCACCCCCCGACGACCGACCGGGTCCGCGACGCGTTCCCCACCGGCCGCGCGGAACTGGTGCACCGCGACCTCGACCGCGAGGCCGAGGCGAAGCTCCGCGAAGGTCTTCGCGACCTGACCGACGCCGGCCGGCCGGACCGCCGCGCCCGGCCTGCCTGCCCGGCCACCGCACTGCCGGAGGCCACCGCACTGCCGGAGGCCACCACGCCACCGGCGGCCGCGCTCCGTGGCCGTGCGGGAGAAGTGGCGGCTCCCCACGCGCTGACGTGCGGAAAGGCCCGTTACGTCCGGGCCGCTGCGGGCACACTGTCCGCGATCGCCGCCTTCCCCCACACTGGTGACAGGGACTGTTCCCGGACCCTTTACCGGGCAGAGCGGCAGGGCGAGGAGGCGCCGCATGCGGATTCCGGCCGGCCGGCGGGAGCGGCTGTCGTCGCCCTGGTGGCGCGGCGCCGCCGCGGTGGCGTTCGGGGCACTGCCCGCGCTCGCCTTCCCCGCGCCCTCCCTCTGGTGGTTCGCGTACGTCGCCCTGGTGCCGTGGATGCTGCTGATCCGCTCCGCGGCGACGGGCCGGCGGGCGGCGCTGGACGGCTGGCTCGGCGCCACCGGCTTCATGATCGCCGTACATCACTGGCTGATGCCGAGCCTGCACGTGTTCATCGTGGTCCTGGCGGCGCTCCTCGCGCTGCTGTGGCTGCCCTGGGGATGGCTGGTCAGGTCGATGCTGGGCGGGGCGCCATCGGCCCGCCGCGCGACGGCCGCGCTCGTCGTCGTCCCCTCCGGCTGGCTGACGGCCGAACTGGTCAGGTCCTGGCAGGGCCTGGGCGGCCCGTGGGGGCTGCTCGGTTCGAGCCAGTGGGAGGTCGCCCCCGCGCTGCGGCTGGCTTCGGTCGGCGGGGTCTGGCTGGTGAGCCTGCTGGTGGTCGCGGTCAACACCGGCGTCGTCGTGCTGGTGTCCGTGCGCCGGGCCCGTACGCCCGTGGTGGCCGCGACGGCGGCCTGCGCTGTCGCGGTGGGCGCCGTGTGGGCGTGGGCGCCGCGCCCCGAGCCGTCGGGCCGGGTGCGGGTCGCGGTCGTACAGCCCGGTGTCGTCGACGGCGCCGGGGCCCCCGAGCGGCGCTTCGCGCTCAGCGAGGCGCTCACCCGCGACCTGGCGGGGCAGGACCTCGACCTGGTGGTGTGGGGCGAGAGCAGCGTCGGCGCGGATCTGACCGAACGCCCCGGCCTCGCGGCCAGGCTCGCCGCCCTCTCCCGGGCGGTCGGCGCCGAAGTGCTCGTCAATGTGGACGCACGGCGCTCCGACCGGCCCGGCATCTTCAAGAGCTCGGTTCTGGTCGGCCCGGAGGGCGTCACCGGCCCGCGCTACGACAAGATGCGCCTGGTCCCCTTCGGCGAGTACGTCCCGGCGCGTTCCGTGCTCGGCTGGGCGACCTCGGTGGGCAAGGCGGCGGGCGAGGACCGCAGGCGCGGCACGAGCCCCGTGGTGATGGCGCTCTCCGCCGGCGGCGCCGCCGACGGGCTGCGCGTCGGTCCTCTGGTCTGCTTCGAGTCGGCTTTCCCCGACATGAGCAGGGAGCTGACCCGAAGCGGCGCGCAGCTGCTGGTCACCCAGTCGGCGACCTCGACGTTCCAGGACAGCTGGGCGCCCGGGCAGCACGCCTCGCTCGCGGCGCTGCGGGCCGCCGAGAACGGGCGCCCGGTGGCGCACGCCACGCTCACCGGCGTCAGCGCGGTGTTCGGCCCCGGCGGCGAGCGGGCCGGCCCGCCGCTGGGGACGGACCGGAGCGCCTCCGCGGTGTACGACGTGCCGCTGGCCCGGGGTACGACGGCGTACGTCGAGTTCGGCGACTGGGCCGTCCACGGCGCGCTCGCCGTGCTGGTCCTGCTGGGCGCGGCCGAGGGCGTACGGGCCCTCAGGCGGCCCGCTGCCCCTCGGCCGCCCGCACCACCCGCTCGCACAGTTCGTGAGTCAGCAGCGCGTCCCGGGCGTTGAGCGGCTTTCCGGCCCGTACGGCGTCGAGGAAGGAATGGACGCACTGCTCGATGCCGCGCTGGTGGGCCACCGGCACCCAGTCGCCGCGGCGGCGGACGGTCGGCTGCCCCTGGTGGTCGATCACCTCGGCGAGGTTGACGACCTGGCGCTTGGTGTCCTGGCCGGAGACTTCGAGGATCTCCTCGGTGGAGCCGTTCATCCGGTTCATGGTGCCGATGGCGGTGAACCCGTCGCCGGAGAGCTGGAGGACGAGGTGGTGCACGAGGCCCTCCACGACGCGGGCGCGCACGTCGATGTGGTCGACCGTGCCGGGGACCAGGAAGCGCAGGGTGTCGACGACGTGGATGAAGTCGTCGAGGACGAGGGTGCGCGGGTCCTCGGGCAGGCCGACGCGGTTCTTCTGCATGATGATCAGGTCGCGCGGGTGCTCGGCGCACTGCGCGTAACCGGGTGCGAGGCGGCGGTTGAAGCCGACGGCGAGGCTGACGCCGCGCTCCTCGGCGAGCCGCACCAGCCGCTCGGACTCGGCGAGTTCGTACGCGAGCGGCTTGTCGACGTACGTCGGTACGCCGGCCTCCAGGAGCCGGGTCACGATCTCGGGGTGCACGGCGGTGGGCGCGTGCACGAAGGCGGCGTCCAGGCCCTGGTCGAGCAGCGCGTCGAGGCCGGTGTGGCACCGCGCGTCGGGGATGCGGTAGGCCGCGGCGACCCGCGCGAGGGTGGCGGGGGTGCGGGTCTGCAGGTGCAGTTCGAGCCCCGGCCCGGTGGCCAGTACCGGCAGATACGCCTTCTGCGCGATGTCTCCGAGCCCGACGACGCCGACCTTCACTGGGGGTCTCCCTCACGCTCTAACGCTGTTCCTGACGGTCCCGGACCTGCGGGTCCGGTGCCCCGGCAGCATACGTGCGCTGCGGCGGCAGCCAGTCGGCGATGCCGTCGAAGGCGCGCAGGGCCAGACCGGGGCCGGGGCCGGAGCCGGCGAGCCTCATCAGGGTGTCGCGCAGGGCGACGCCCGGGGCGCTGCGGACCGACACCAGCCCGGCGATCCTCGCGGACTTGCGGACGATGCCGGTGGTACGCGGCAGCCGCTCGGCGGAGTACGCCGCCAGGCCGGTCCCGATGTCGCCCGCGTCCGGGAGGTGGTGGGCGAGGACGATGCCGTCCTCGATGGCCTGGTTGCCGCCCTGGCCCATGGTGGGGGCCATGGCGTGCGCGGCGTCGCCGAGCAGCGCGGTCCTGCCGCGGTGGAAGGCGGGCAGCGGCGTGATGAGGTGGTGCACGTCGTGCCGCAGGACCTCGTCGGACCCGGCCGCGGCGACGATCTCGGGGACGGGGCTGTGCCAGTCGCCGAACCTGCGCAGGAGTTCGGCCTTCTCGCCGTCGGGCGAGTGGCCTCCGGCGGGGACCGCGGCGGCGGCGTACGCGTAGATCCGGCCGTCCAGGAGCGGCTGGCTGCCCCAGAGGGCGCCGCGGCCCCAGGTCTCGTGCGGCGCGAAGGAGGCAGCGGCGGTGGCCGGTACGACCATGCGCCAGGTGGTGATCCCGGCGTAGGCGGGGCCGGGGTGGTCCGGGAAGAGGGCGCGGCGCATCGCGGAATGGACGCCGTCGGCGCCGACGACGAGGTCCGCCTCGATGTCCCCGTCGGGGGTGGTGACGACGGCGGCGCGGCCGCCCGCCACTCCGGGATCGACCAGCGTCGCGGGCGATCCGGTGCGCAGCGCCCCGCCGGGCAGCCGGGCGGCGATGCGGTCGATCAGGGTGGCGCGGTGGACGAGGACGAGGGGACCGCCGAAGCGCTCGGTGGCGGCGGAGCTGTTCGTACGGGCGAGCCAGCGGCCGCTGGGGGAACGCATGCCGCCGCCGCCCTGCCAGGCGGCCAGCTCGCGGATCTCCTCGCCGAGGCCGATGACGTCGAGGGCGTGGTGTCCGTTGGGAGCGAGGCCGATTCCGGCGCCGACCGCCTCCACGGCCACCGCGCGTTCCAGGACGGTGACCTGCCAACCGCGCTGGTGCAGGGCGACGGCTGCGCTCAGCCCGCCGATCCCGCTTCCCACGACGACGGCGCGGGGCTGTGACGGGGGCTGGGGTTCGGGCCGGAGCTCGGGCTGGGAGTCGGAAGTGATGGCCATGGCTCCTCCTCGGCAACTACATCTGTAGTGCGTCTTCACCGTACTACAGGTGTAGTGGCGGGCGGTAGGCTGTTCCCATGACCGCACGCGCCGCCGCCGCGGGCCGCTCCCGGCCCGAGCTGATCACCGACACCGCCCTGGCCCTGCTCGTGGAGCGCGGCATGCGCGGACTCACCCACCGGGCGGTGGACGAACGCGCCGGGCTCCCCCAGGGCTCCACGTCCAACTACGTCCGTACACGCCAGGCCCTGTTGGAGGCGACGGTGCGCCGGCTGGCCGAGCGTGAGGCGCAGGTGCTCGCCCTCGACGGGGTGCCCGCCCCGTCGACCGGTCTCGACGGCGTCGTCGGGGCCCTCGCGGCCGCCCTCCACCGCCACCTGACCCACCACCGCGAGCTGCTCGTGGCCCGTTACGAACTGGGGCTCGAAGCGACGCGCCGGCCCGAGTTGCGCGAGTTCTACGACGCGACCGGCCGGCGCCGGTTCCGGGAACCGCTCAACGCGCTGATGGCGGCGGCGGGTTCACGGGAGCCGGAGCGGCACGCCCTGTCGCTGACGGCCTGGTGCGAGGGGCTGATGTTCTCCTGCGCGGCCGGTTCGTACCACTCCGCGGTGCCCGGCGAGGAGGAATTGCGCCGGGGATTCGGCGAATTGCTGCACGGCATGCTCGGCACACCCGGCGTGCCAGGTACGCCCGACGCATAAGCGATGGCATCGGGCGGGCCGGTGGACGACGATGATCACCATGACGAATCCTGAGCGCATCCACCCCTCCACCACCGCCGGTGAACGCGAGATGCTGGAAAGCTGGCTGGAGTTCCACCGCGAGACGCTGGCCCTCAAGTGCGCGGGCCTGAGCGAGGAGCAGCTGCGGAAGACGGCCGTGGAGCCTTCGGACATGTCGCTGCTCGGTCTCGTACGGCACCTGACGGAGGTGGAGCAGGGCTGGTTCCACCAGGTGCTCGCCGCCGAGGACGTGCCCCGGCTCTACACCAGCGACGAGAATCCCGACGGGGACTTCCACCTCACCGACCAGGACACCTGGGCGCAGGCGCACACCGCCTGGCGCGAGGCGGTCGGCCGGTCGCGCGAGCTGGCCGCGACGCGCTCGCTCGACGACCTGGGGGAGGGCAGGCACCGCAGCGGAAGGACGTACAGCCTCCGCTGGATCTACGTCCACATGATCGAGGAGTACGCCCGCCACAACGGCCACGCCGATCTCCTCCGCCAGCGCATCGACGGCGCCACCGGGGAGTAGCCCGTGGGGCTCACGCCCCCGCCGCGAGCGGGTCCGTGCCGTGCGGGCCCCGGCCGCCGGACGGACCCGAGGCTTCGGGTCCGTCCGGCGGCCGGAACCCCGTGAAGGGCCGGGGCGGGGACAGGGGAGGGACCCTCCGCCGGACGCCACCGCCTCGGATCACTCGTGCGGGCCAATCTCCCCCGACGGTCTCCCCGAACCGCCTCGCACCCAGCAGAGTTGCGCGGGTGCACCGAACGAGAACCACAGCGAAGTTCCTCATGGGAGTGGCCGTCTCGGCCGTCTCCGTCTCCGCCACCGGATGCGTGGCGGTGGAACCACGGCCCGCGCCTGTACCCGTCGCGGACGCGCCGCCGCTCTCCCCGAACGTGAAGCCGCAGATCGTGCAGGCTCCCGCCCGCGAGGCCCTGGACGCCGCGCTCGAACCCTCGCGGGAGGCCGCGCCCCGGGCCGAACCGCGCGAGGCCCCCGCGGCCCGCCGCACCGGGGCGCCCGCGCCCGTCCGCCGCACGGCCCCGGCCCCCGCCCC